>NZ_MSHA01000001.1:0-4379 GCF_001940965.1 Bacteroides sp. Phil13
AGCGGTACTCCTTTTTTTATGTCCATACCTCCTGTGCTATACAGGTAAATCATTAATTCTCAATATTCCATCCCATTATTCGTAATAGTTCCCTTTCTTTAGATACGGCTTCGGATGTAATGGCATACCCTTGATGTGCCAGATTGTCATTATAGAGCTTTTGTAGCTTTTCTGATTCCATTTCCGGTATCACTTCCCAGGCAATTACCTTTCCGAAATCATAAGAGAAAAGCGGAGTTCCTTTTAAAGCCAGATCCATATTCTGCTTTATTTTGGCAACGGGAAACATTTTCAGGTATTCATTCTTTTGTTTGGCGGTACGTACTAGGACGTGCGGTTCACCATTTTCAATGGTAGCGAATATTAAATGTGAATCTCTGTTCACACCATTCTTATAAACATAATCACGCTTCTTCTGCAATAAGATTTTCAACGGAACACGGTTGACATAACCGTTCTCGTAGCAGAGGAGCAGTGCACCGTCGATTTCCTCTTTCCTGATTCCCAATGTGAGTATGGCATTGTCTATATGTGAGTATTCGTCTTTCAATAGATATCCGCCATTATTAAGCAGTGACAGATAGGATACTATCTGTGTACCATCTTCTTTTTCCGTCAACGCATTGGTGCGTATCAGAGATGTTTGTATCATAGCCTTTCCCGGTACGGTTTCCACTTTCTTTTTCTTCTTTTCCAGACTGGCTGCAAAGGCGGCGGCAACTGCTGTCTGTGTTTCTCCGGTTTGCAACAGGCTTTCGTTGATTAGCTCTATTTCCTTTTCCGCAATCTGGTTAAGTTCTGCCTGTAACATCTCATTTTTCCTTTTCTTCTGCTTGGTCAGGGCATTGCCGTCGAGCATTACCGTCGAATTGCCTTGCCTTTGCCATATCACTCCTTTCAGTTCAATCAGTTTGCCATAACAAGGCACTGTAACGCAGCATATTTCGCGGTTGCCATATCGGGGAAAATCTATTTTAATGATACTGTTGATGTCCTTTCCCATTGTTGCTATGATGCGTTGGCGGATGAAGCGTTCGTAGGCATCTGAATCGCATACCATGTAGGTGTAGTCCTCCTTCAGACCAATTATGGCTCCTGCATCGGATACGCCGATATAGAGTGTGCCGCCGGCGGCATTAAGGAAGCCTGCAATGGTGTGCAGTATAATTTCCGACTGCCGTTTCATGTCGGGTACGGTACGTCCGGCGGGATATACCACGGATGATTTAAATTCTACTTTATCATTCTCCCTACCCATGTGGGGAATGTCTTCGTGTTCTGTTGCAGAGGGGGATTTTGCCGCCGGCTCATCGGGCAATGCAAATTCTCCGGCGCCTATGCGTTGCAGGAGTTCATTGCGTAAAGGGATTAATGTGCCGGCCGGTAAGGAGTTGAGTAAAAGAGTATGGGCCAGTACCAACCGGACTATACGCTCTTTGTTTTCATCTTTGGTGGTTGCAATGCCTACTGCAAGCTCCGGGGCGAAGTTATGGGTATAGAACAAACTGAGAATTTGTAGCATTTCTTTTTTAGGGCGAAGTGAAGGATAACGTGAAACCGCAGCGTCATCTATACGCGAAAAATGCGTCCATCGTGCCTGCCCGTTATGGGTGGCAAAACTGTAGATGTTTTCCTCATAATTCATTTGCAGCGCCAGATACTCGCTTAAGGTTGAATCATTGAGCATTCCGGCCAGCAGATAAGCTGTTCCCAGCAGGTTGTAACGTTTCACCAGCGACTTTTCGACGGATGCTGTCACTGCCAGTAGCCAAGGTAATTCGCACATCAGGGGGAGCGATAACTGCTCTCCGGTCAGCATTGCATCCTCGTCTGTGAAGACTGGTCCGAAATTGCCCTCTTCCTCTTCGGTTTTTTCATCCTGTGGAGAACAGAAATTGATATATTCGCTGACTAATTTAGCCAGAGCCTCAGTTTCTTCTATCTCTTTATCGGATTTTTCTATACAGGTGGCATTGATGTATCCTGCATCATTGATGCCCCTCACTTCCAGCAGGGCTACCGTACCTACTTCAGGATAGGGTGTTGCGCCCGGTGTGAACAGTGTGTATCCTTCCTCACATACCCATACACCTGTTCCTTTGGAGATTCGCATCAGCCTGGCATATACACGATGACCGTATTTGATTGTCCCCGTTACAAATTCAAACAACTCCCGGAGGATGCTGAATGTCAGACGCCCATTCTGCCCGACTTTCGATACAGTGGCTTCAAAGGTATCTCCTTCATAAAAAATTCCGTCCATGCTGTGGATATGGCTACGGGTTACTTCATTGGCCAGTAGTGCACCGGTTCCTTCGTATCCCGGTTCTGTTACTTCTGCAAACATCATCAGTGGAAAACGTGGATTGAATGCTTTCAGCGTGATCCTGACACGCGTTCCCTCCGTAGGAAGAATCTTTTCCGGTGTCTTTTTGGTAGATGCCGTTATGTGTCCGGATAGCTGTCCTGATAGCTCTCCCCAGAGATTTTTTAATACAAAAACATTTTGTGCTTCATTTGCTTTCGGTTTGATGTCTTTCTTTGCATATACACTAATCCTGTCGTCGAATACGGACACCATCTCCGTCACCTTCTGGTGTTCGGGTAGCAGTGCGCCCGGATTGCAACCGGCATAGAGCCCGAACTTTCCATTACGTAACAGTATCCGTCCTCCTTGTGTGATATGCTGGGCTATCAGCTTGTCTTTATCATCAGATGTATCCGTCATGAATGAGCGCAATTTAGTAATGAATGGCTCAGGCTTGAAGTGGACGACATCTTCCCAACTAAACTCCGGGCGGTAAGATTGATTTGCCCGTGTCAATACATCGAATGCCTTATCCGTCAGAATCCCGGCGGAAGAAGGGCTTGCCAAAGCTGCATAGCGATAAAGCATGATGCGATAGACTGCCGTATGTGCTTCGCGGTTGTAGCAAAGCAGCAGGTAGATGGCCAGTAAGTGCATGATTTTAGTGGGGGAAACGTCGTGTACTGCTCTGGTTTTCTCTATCATCCTCTTGATTAGTTCTATAATGGATGTCAGGGAGGAAGTTTCCGTAGTTGAAGTGTTGCAGGCTATATATTGGCAGAACTCTGTGAGGGTAAACATGTTTTTATCAGCTAATGTGTCGTCCAGCCGGAACAAGGCAGTCAGTAATTCGGTCTTCCGGCTTCGGTCGGATAAATATCCCGAAGTCCGTATTTTTGTAAATATATGTTTTAGAAAATTATCCACAGCATTGCTCCGGATAAGTTCTATGGCCTTTAGTATTGCTTCGCAGACAAATATTTCCCGTTCTCCCTTTTCGCGCAGGGATTGAACAACGGACGACGAATAGAATGTAAGGAACAGGGAGTCCTCGAGTATCCATTCGGTGATAAGAAGTTGGTAATGTATTAATTCGCATACTCCTTCCCAATCTTTTTTTTCTATTTTTTCTTCTCTTTTGGCAAGCAGTATACTCTGGAATGACAGTAGCCATTCTCCTTCGTGACTGTCATATTGTTTCAACACTTGCTGTATTTTCGGATCTCCGGTCGAGTCGGTACGTAGTGTTTCCAGTTGAATGCAGGCTGGCAGTTGTTCGGTATGGATGTTATGCATCAATTGTTCGAAGGTGATGAAATTGGTTTCACAGTCCATTTCCTGGTTGACAGGAACGACGCCCAAGATTCCATCCGGATTGATATGCTTGACCGTGCAGCGGACATTTCTTCCTATAGTCAATTCTTTCCCTATTCCTACCTGGATTAAGGCGCGTATGCCATTCATATCATATCCATAATAGATATTGCGGTGTCCGGATTGATAACCTGGCTTTTGTTGCACAACGAAAGGGTAAGTGCTGCCGACTGTATAAAGTTTGCGTGATATTTCACCTTTATGTTGTGCAAAGAGAGGAGTGTCATCGGCATCATAGCTATAAACGATACATTTCACTTCATCGGGAACCGGTAGCTTGTGCTGGAATTTCAGCATTTTCACCTTGTATTTGATTCCTTCATTTTCTATCAGATAATAATGACAATCATTTGTTATCATGGTCCCGGTTACTTTCAGGGAGTAAATCACATCCTTCTCATACTGCATAGTTTTATTTCTATTATCGGGCAATACAGCCTTCGTGTTTTTAAATACGGCAATTTATGTATTTTTTATTGAACTGCAAAGGCTATCCGTAAAAAACATGTAAAAATATTCAGAAGTAAAAATGCGGACAACTCTTTGAGCTCTTTTTATTCTTTTGTCCTCAGGCTGACTAGTTCTGCCCATTTACGGAGACTGAGGTCGAAACCGCCTTTTTCTAACAGGTGGGGAAGGGATTTGTAGTGCAGGAGTGTAGTGTCGTTGTTCCTTTCTTAGGCATTCCTATGCTTTT
>NZ_MSHA01000001.1:4521-125478 GCF_001940965.1 Bacteroides sp. Phil13
TTCCTTAACCGTCGCAGCGAAAAGAGATAAAAGTGGTGATGTGGCGGCTTAACTCCCGTAATTCACTTTAAAATGATAAGGAAGGAAGAAAAAGAGTGATAAGGTGGTAGGGTAATAGGGCGATAAAGTGGCTGCACTATATATCACAGAGCGTTATCCCGTTATCACTTTATCGCCCTATCACTTTATCACATTTTGCTCATACCCCGAAAGAAAGAAGCTAATAAAGAAAGGCTGCACCGTGCTTCAAGCACAGTGCAGCCTTTCTTTATTACTACTATATATTATTATTCTTTATCCGGACTAATCATTGAAACTTCTACTTCATTTTTCTGTTTGAACAAGTCATCGGCAAACTTCTGAATATCTTTAGCTGTGATGCTATTGACTGTTTGTTCGTAGTTTTTTATCGGGTTCATTCCGGTAAACAGATATTCGTCAATGCTTCCCATCCAGTAGCTGTTTTCTTTCAGGTCTTCGGCATGCTTCTTCAGCATAAACTCCTTTACTTTATTAAGATTGGCTTCCGACGGCCCCTCTTTGGATATGCGTTCTATTTCGGCAAAGATGATTTTCATCAGTTTCTCTCTTTTAGAAGGTGCTGTATCGAAAACAATTTGTATTCCAGCTATTTCCTTCGGATATTTGGAGAGATTGCCACCTACATATACCCCATAAGTTCCGCCTTCATCTTCGCGTACTTTCTCGGTATAAACTAAATCCATAATCTGGCAAGTCATGTCCTGCAGAATGGAATTCTTTAAATCATATTTGCACGTACCGATGAAACTGACGAAGTTAGAGGCTTTAGCTGTTTCTTGTTCACGGACGAACTCATTCTTATATACACCTTTACGGTATTCTATCTTGTTATCCTTAAATGATTCTTTACGGTTGATGGTAGGCAATGCTCCTAGATATTCGGCTATGAGTGGTTTCATACTTTCAACGTCTACATTACCCACGAGGATGAAGGTAAAATCGCTGGCGTCCTTGTAACGGTCTTGGTACATTGCCAGGATTTTATTATAATCCATATTGTCAATCATATCGGCCTTCATGCGGATAGTACGGGGATGTCCCATTTGCAATGCAAAGGTAATACTGTCGCTGAATGCAACGTTCGGGTTCATTTCCTGGTTCAGTAATGCTGCTTTGTTGCGGTTCTTATAAGATGCAAAAGCTTCGTCATCACGGCGCGGTGCGGTAAATGTCAGATAGGTGAGTTGCATCATCGTTTCAAAGTCTTTCGGAGAACAGTAGCCATTGACTGTTTCGGTCTTATCACCGATACCGTAACTTACGGAAGCCCTTTTGCCTGCCAATACCTTTTCAAGGTCTACAGCGCTGAAATTGCCTAAACCGCCTGCTGAAACGGCATCGAGGCCGTTGATGTTGATGATTTCAGAGTTGGGAAACAGTGAACTTCCACCTAGGCTTACACCCTTCATGGTAATCTCATCAGCTTTGAAGTCAGTTTTCTTGATGATAACTTTTACTCCGTTGGATAATGTCAGCATGGTAGTGCCGAATACATCATCTTTTTGTTCGGAGATGATTTTTCCACCCTTCGGGGCTTCTTTCATCAAGGGCTCGTCTGATACTTTGTCTACATACGGAGTCAGCTTTTCGGCTTTTGCATCTTTCAGAATCTTCTTGATAGCTTCTTCTGTTGGCATTTTCAGCTCCTCCTTCTCGGGACCGAAAATGGCGACTACCTGGTTGGTATCTGTTATCAACATCTGCATCATCTGATTCAATGCTTGTACGGGGATGGCCGGAGCTATCTGGTTGATGATGGCATATTCGTTTTCAATACCCGGTATGGGTTCGTTGTCGAGGAAGTGGCGTACATATTCATCAATATATTCCTCGTTCCTACGTGTATCACGTTCGTTGTAGTCAGATTCCATATTGCGCAGATATTCGGCACGGGCACGTTGGTATTCGCTTTCAGTGAAGCCAAACTGGCGGGCACGTTCCATTTCGCGGACCAGGGTGGTGATACCGTTTTCCACTGCATCTTCTTTACAAACAACGATGCCGGTAAAGGCTTGTTTGGTTTTTGCAACGAAAAAATCTCCATCATAGGTTCCTGCGTAGATATATGGAGGGTTGGCAGCCTGAAGCAGTTCGTTCAGTCGGGCATTCAGCATGTTATTGATGAGGTCGATGGCATAGTCTTGTATCAGATAATCCATATTGCCTTTTTCTGAGTCGGGAGTTGCTTCGTGTTTGTTAAAGATGATAGCTTGGATGTGCGGCTGTTCCTTATTCCGGGCAATCAGCACAATCGGTTCTTTATTGTCATTTACCGGATAATATTCGCGTTTGGCGGCATCGGGTTGTGCGGGGACATCGGCGAACAGTTTCTTAATCTGTGCTTCGATGGCATCTACATCTACGTCTCCCACCACAACTATACCTTGCAAATCGGGACGATACCACTTTTCATAATAATCTCTTAGTGTTTGCGGCTTGAAGTTCATCACTACATCCATGGTTCCGATGGGGAAACAAGTAGCATACTTGGTACCGGCAAACATAGCAGGGAGCAACTTTTCCTGGAAACGTTGCACTGCACTCATGCGCGTACGCCATTCTTCGTTGATGACTCCACGTTCTTTATCAATCTCTTTCGGGTCCAGAGTCAGGTCATTGCTCCAGTCGTGCAGAATTAACAAACAAGAATCGATGGCTCCCGGAGTATTGACAGGTACATTCGAAATATTATATACGGTTTCATCTACTGAGGTGTAGGCATTCAGGTTTTCACCGAACTTAACTCCAATGCGTTCCAGATATTGTTTCAGGGCATCACCCGGGAAGTGGGTAGTTCCGTTAAAACACATGTGTTCGAGGAAGTGGGCGAGGCCACGCTGGTTCTCTTCTTCCTGTATGGAACCTACTTTCTGGGCGATATAAAAGTCTGCCCGTTCGACGGGGAGATTGTTTTTGCGGATATAGTAAGTTAGGCCGTTGTCCAGTTTTCCGATGCGTACATTAGGATCAACGGGGATAGGAGGCATCTGTTGTGCAAGAGCCTGTTGGAAGTTACAGCATACGACAAATGCTATAATCAATAAATTACGAAATAGATGTTTCATGTTTATGAATATTAAAATTGTATATTGTCCTATTTGTCTGGAAAGGATGAAATAAATCACAGAAAAGAGCGTTTTTTTGTAATAATGGTTGTTTGTCGGGCAAATGTTACATGAATAAAAGTTTATGTAACATGAAAATCCCAAGTGTAACATTGGCAATAGTAAGTGGAAACATGGAGGATAGGTTGATATTTCGTAATGACCTATCTTTGTACAAAACAGAAATTAATCAAAAGGTATCATGCCATGAAAACAAAATTTAGTTGGATTTTCTATTGCTTAGTGAGTTTGTTGCTATCTCAATCTTTGTCGGCGGCAGAGCGTTTTGTGACAAATGAGAGTAATGGATTTGTCTGGATACAGCAAGGAAAGGCGTATCCAATACTGGTGGACTCCCGGGAAGACAAAGGAGTAGTACGGGCTGTGGCCAATTTGCAGACAGATGCGGGTAAAGTAACGGGTATTACTCCGGAGATTATTCACTCTGTAGCTGGCAATCGTATGTTGATAATCGGTTCTATAGAGAATAGCTCCTGGATTAAACAACTGCTGAAGGCCGGAAAAATCAATGCTGCCGATTTGCAGGGAAAGCGTGAGAAATACATCCTCCAGATGGTGAAACAGCCGATGGAAGGCGTGGACGAGGCGGTAGTTATAGCAGGTAGTGACAAGCGGGGTACTATTTACGGTATATATGAATTGTCACAGCAAATGGGAGTATCACCTTGGTATTTCTGGGCGGATGTTCCGGTGGAAAAGCACGATATTATATCTATTAAAGAAGGTATATATACAGATGGTGAACCGGCTGTGAAATACCGTGGTATTTTCCTGAATGATGAATGGCCCTGTCTAGGAAACTGGGTGGGCGATACTTTCGGTGGATTCAATAGCAAATTTTATGAGACTGTCTTTGAACTGGTGCTTCGCCTGAAAGGAAACTTCATGTGGCCGGCTATGTGGAACAGTGCATTCTATGACGATGATCCAATGAATGGCCCGTTGGCCAATGAAATGGGAATTGTGATGAGTACCTCTCACCATGAACCGATGGGACAGGCTCAGAAAGACTGGAAACGTCGTGGAACAGGGGAATGGAACTATAATACAAATGCTGCCGTATTACGTGACTTCTGGCAGAAAGGTATGGAACGCTGTAAAGATTGGGAAGCAGTGATAACTCTTGCTATGCGTGGTGATGGTGATGAACCGATGAGTGAAGATGCAAATATTACCCTGCTACAGAATATTGTGAAAGATCAGCGGAAGATTATAGAGAAAGTTACCGGTAAGAAGGCGAAAGAAACTCCACAGGTGTGGGCACTTTATAAGGAAGTACAGGATTATTATGATAAAGGTATGCGAGTACCTGACGACGTAACACTACTGCTTTGTGATGATAACTGGGGGAATGTACGTAAATTACCCGACTTGAAAGCTAAGCCCCGCAAGGGTGGTTATGGCATGTATTATCATTTCGATTATGTAGGAGCTCCCCGCAACTCTAAATGGATAAATATCACTCAGATACAGCGTACATGGGAGCAGATGACTCTGACTTATGACTATGGTGTACGTGAACTGTGGGTGGTGAATGTGGGCGATCTGAAACCAATGGAGTATCCGATCACCTTCTTCCTGGATATGGCCTGGAATCCGCAACGTTTCAACGAAAATAATCTGTTTCAGCATACAGTAGATTTCTGTCATCAGCAGTTTGGTGGAAACTATGCCGAAGAAGCAGCCCGTCTGATTGATACTTATGCTAAATACAATCGTAGGGTGACTCCGGAAATGTTGGATGACAGGACTTACAGCCTGGAAAATTATAATGAATGGCAAAGTGTAAAAGATGAGTATGCCACATTATGCCTGGATGCTTTGAAACTTTATTATCTGATGCCTGCCGAGTATCGGGATGCTTTTGACCAATTGGTACTTTTCCCGATACAAGCATGTTCCAACCTATATGATATGTATTATGCCGTAGCGATGAATCGTAAATTGGCAGAGGAGAATAATGTACAAGCCAATAAATGGGCTGATAAGGCTCGTGCGTGTTTTGAACGTGATTCTGTATTGACTTATCACTATAACCATATAATGAGTGGTGGCAAATGGAATCATATCATGGATCAGACACATATTGGATATAAATCCTGGAACGATCCGAAACATAATATTATGCCTAAAGTTACTTTTGTTCCGGAACCTCGTATTGCTCCTGCACCACCTGTATTTGTAGAAAAGGATGGATATGTATCTATTGAAGCGGAACATTATACCCGTTCAGCTAACAGTACATCTGCTAATTGGGTTACAATTCCAAATTTGGGGCGTACGTTGTCTGCTGTCACTACTTTACCTACCACAGCCGTTCCGGGAGCAGATATGTATTTGGAATATGATTTTGAAACGGAGAAAAGTGGGGATGCTACAGTTATCGTCCGTTTTTCTTCAACTTTGAATTTCAATGATTATAAAGGATTGCGTTATGCGGTCAGTTTGGATGGTGGGGAAGAACAGATAGTCAATATCAACAGTGATTATAAAGGTGAGCTTGGTAAGTTGCAGGCAGAGCACATTATTACTACTCAAACCAAACACTTACTTGATAAAAAAGGAAGGCATACTTTGCGTATCCGTCCGCTTGATCCGGCACTTGTTATGCAGAAAATCATGATTGACCTGGGAGGTTTGAAACCTTCTTTCCTGGGAGCACCTGAAAGTTTGATAAAAGAGTAGGAATGTTGAAAATTACAATATTATGAGATATAAATTTACTTTATTGGTAGTATTGGTCTGTATAAATCTTATGCCGCACTACCTTATTTTTTGCTATAGAGATGTATAATGAGACGAAAGTTCCTGTCAGGATTATTAATTCAAGTTGGGGCGGAAGTACTATTGAGGCTTGGATGAGTGAGGATGCTCTACAGGAATTCCCCAAAAAATTGCGTGAAAGGGATATTTATAATTCTGACGAATATAAGGTTTTAATGAATAAAGCAGGTGGTATGATGTCGAGGTTTTGGAATCTCTCTTTGTATAAAGGGGATGAAGGACTTCATGCTCCGGTCAAGTGGTATGAACCGGAATTGGATGATTCCGATTGGGAGGAAGTGAATATGTTTTCCTATCAATTGGGCACTAAAAATGGTTATCTGGTAAGTGGCTCACATTGGTTCCGTCAGGATATTCGTCTTACGGCTGAGCAAGCTGATAAAGATGCCATATTGCGTTTGGGTTGTATGGTGAATGCGGACTCTGTGTATGTGAATGGTGTCTTTTCAGAATATTCCGACCGGCATGTATAATTCCATGATTTCTCCTTTACGAAATTTGCATTTTAAAGGAGCTTTGTGGTATCAGGGCGAGACGAATGCAGGGCGTTCAAGTGAATATGAGGCTTTATTGACTGCTATGATAAAAGATTGGCGAGTGAAGTTTGCAGATGAAAATCTCCCGTTCTTTATTATGCAGCTACCCAATTTTATGCAGACGCATCCGCAGCCTGTAGAGAGTGGTTGGGCGGGTATGCGAGAGGCTCAACGGCAAGTGACCTTGAAGTTGCCTAATACTTCTTTAGTCGTAGCAATAGACTTGGGAGAGTGGAATGATATTCATCCATTAAATAAGAAAGAACTGGCACGAAGAGTGGCACTTCAGGTTAAAAAGAAGGTATATAGTCATAAAGATATAGTTCATAGCGGTCCATTATGTACATCTGTATCTGTTGAAGGAGGAAAGATCATTCTCTCTTTTGAAGAAGGAACGAATGATTTAATGCCTGTAACTCAATTGAAAGGTTTTGCACTGGCAGGAGCGGACGGACGTTTTAAATGGGCTGAGGCTGCTATAGAAGGCAATAAAGTGATGGTTTGGAGCGAAGGTATTACTCAGCCTATAAAGGTTCGTTACGCTTGGGATGATAATCCACAGGAGGCTAACCTGAAGAATAAGTCAGGGCTTCCGGCTTCGCCGTTCCAAATGGATGTTCCATGATTCCCTAAACTTGATTGACTAAAAAAACACCGGAATTTATGCGTTTGGCATAATATGACAATAAGATAGTGAAACAGATGTATTTTGTTGCAATACATCTGTTTTATAAATCATGCTGCATTTGCCTGATAGGTAATCTTTGCGTTCTTTTGAGTCACAATGAACATTGGCACGAAAGAAAGCAACCTCAGGCATCACGATTTACATTTTGTCATATTGCTCGTTTTCGCTCAAGCTGCTCATTTTGCTCCAGTTACGTAAATATCCTGAAAGACTTTCACTTTACCCAATTTCCATTTGTCAGCTATTTTCTTTACTATATAACCCCTCTGTTCTTAAAGGCCTCTTCTCTCAGGCGATGAGTATATAAAAGATATAATCCCTCCCCTGTCTGATCTTGATTGAAAAGAATTAAAAGACTCAAAAGTGTTAATGGATGTATTTCTGCAATAAATGAATGAAAGTCATTTTAGTGCTTTAACAAGTGGGTTACATATTTTTTGTGATACGTTACTATGCTGTTTTTTTTTGCATTTCTCTTGTAATTTTAGTTCATAATTCTTTTGTTTTTCTTCCTCGAAAGTAACTTCTCAAGCTCTCTATTGTCTTTTAAAAAAAACTTCTTTATTGTTTGTGTAATTAGTTGATATATAGTTTTTTTTATATTGATTTACGAAATACAATCAAAAAAGAATGTAACATCGAATGGAAAGATGTAATATCATCAAAAAAACGTGTAGCATGATCGTGCCTGCTGTTCTGTTTTGGTACATATATTTGCACCTGTGAAAAAGCACGCTGTAATGTTTGGAGAGATATGTATGGAAAACACTTTTCTTTCCTTTTATGATATGAAATGCTAATATATGTAATAATGTAATATGATTATTAACCATTGAATTATTAATCTTAAAAGACTAATTAATTATGAAATACAAGTATGATGACAGCTAAAGCTATCTATAATAGCTAATGAAAAAAGAGAATGTAGTTTTTAATATTTTAAACTAATGGTATGAAAAATGTAACAAAAAAAACCAAAAAGATCCCTTATCTACTGGTTTTGTTGCTATTAAGTTGCTTGCCAACTTTAGCGCAAAATGGGGTAACGGTAAAAGGAACAGTTCTTGATGGCACTGGAGAAACTGTAATTGGTGCTTCCATCGTTGTGAAAGGCAACACTTCAATAGGTACGATATCAGATATAGATGGAAATTTTACGTTGGCTGTTCCTAGTGATAATGTAACTCTTGTTGTTTCATTTATCGGTATGAAATCACAAGAAGTGAAAGCAACGGTTCAAAAACCGATTAAAGTGATTTTGGAAGATGACAGCCAACAACTGGAAGAAGTAGTAGTGGTAGGTTTTGGTCAGCAAAAGAAAGCCTCAGTTGTAGGTGCCATTGCACAGACCAATTCCAAAACCTTGGAACGTACGGGTGGTGTGACAAGTTTGGGGCAGGCTTTGACGGGTAATCTTCCTGGTGTAGTAACTATGACTGACACAGGTAAACCGGGTGATGAAGATCCGAAGATCACTATTCGTGGTGTGACATCATGGAACTCAAGTGATCCGCTTGTGTTGGTGGATGGTGTAGAACGTCCTATGGCTTCAGTGGATATTAATTCAGTGGCATCCATTTCTGTATTGAAAGACGCATCGGCAACAGCTGTATTTGGTGTGCGTGGTGCCAATGGTGTAATTTTGATTACTACTAAACGTGGTGAAGAAGGTAAGGCAGTGATTAATGTCAATGCCAGCACGACGCTGAAAACTTATTCTAAATTGCCTGACATGATGGATGCGTATGATGCGCTTTCACTCCGCAATCAAGTTATAGAAAATGAACTGGCTTATCACCCGGATTCATGGAGTTATTATCTGACTCAGGACCGTTTGCATAAGTATCGTCATCCGGCTAATCAGGCTGAGGCAGAACGTTATCCTAATATAAATTGGGTAGATTATCTGTTGAAAGATGTCGCTACATCTTATAATGCCAACGTGAACATTAGTGGTGGTACGAAGTTTGTAAAGTATTTCGCTTCTGCCGATTTTGCACATGAAGGAGATATATATAAGAAAGTAACCAACGTGAAAGGTTACGATCCGGGTTTCAGCTATGATCGTATAAACGTACGCAGTAACCTTGACTTCAATCTCACCAAGACTACCAAATTGCATCTTAATCTGTCTGGTTCTCATGCGGTAAAGAAAGCCACGCAGGGGCAGTATGAAAATTTGGTGTGGAGTGCTTTCTATGGCATTGCACCCGACTCTTTTATGCCTGTATATAGCGATGGTACTTTCGGATATTATCAACCTAACCCGACTCAGGCTGCTACTAATAGTTATGAAGACCTTAGTGTTAACGGTATCGGTTATACCACCGACGATCGTTTGAATACTGACTTTACCCTCGAACAGGATCTTGGTTTCCTGCTTAAAGGATTGAATGTACAGGCTAAGCTGGCTTTTGATAATGCTTTCCGTGAAACAGGCCGTGGTGTGGATGATACAACTGACTGGGAAGATGAAGCTCACAAATGGATTGATCCTGAGACTGGTAAAGAATACACCGATATCAGTACAGATGCATTATATAAGTTTGACTTCAAGAATAACAATGCTTGGAAAACGGGTGCGGGTTCTGTTAATAATGGTGAAACATACCGTCGTATGGACTATTCCGTACAGTTGAACTATTCCAACAAATTTGGTGATCATACAGTGGGTGCTATGGGTAACTTCACTCGCGAACAGTATGCAAAAGGTAGCGAACAACCTTTCCGTCGTGAAAACTGGGTATTCCGTGCGACTTACGACTATGCCAGTCGCTATATGGTGGAGTATAACGGTGCTTACAACGGTTCTGACCTTTATTCTTCGGAAAATCGTTTCGCTTTCTTCAATTCCGGTGCTGTCGGATGGATGGTTTCGGAAGAACCTTTGGTGAAGAAGCTTAACCTGAAGTGGTTGGATATGTTGAAATTCCGTGCATCTTATGGTCAGATTGGTCAAGATGGCTTACGGGTAGGGAATAAAGATTATCGTTTTGGTTATATGGATGTTTGGAGCAATGGTGGCAATTATCGTCAGTCGTTGACCGGGGTAGATCCTGCCAAAAGTCCTTACAAGTGGTGGCAACAGACACAGATGGGTAATCCGGAACTTCAATGGGAGGTGGCCACTAAACTTGATATTGCAGCAGATTTTGCATTTTTCGGAGGGGTTATTTCCGGTTCGTTCGACTACTTCAAGGAAAAGCGTACCGACATTTTGATTCCGGGTACTCAGCGTGCTATTCCTTCATACTTCGGTACGGAAGCTCCTATTGCCAATTTGGGCAAAGTGGATAGCAAAGGTTACGAATTGGAAATCCGTTGGAATAAGCAACTGACGCGTAGTTGGCGTCTTTGGGGAAATGCTTCTCTTACTCATGCCGTAAGTGAAATCAAGGAAGCGGATGACCCCAGCCTTATGCCGGAGTATCAGAAAAAGGCCAACAAAGGTATTAATCAGAATTATTCGTATGTAGATAAGGGATACTACAACAGTTGGGATGAACTTTATGGTAGCACCGCACACGATGAATATGATGAGAACCGTAAACCGGGTAACTATATAATTCTTGACTATGATGCCGATGGTATGATTACTCAGGATGATAATATTCCTTATGGCTATACGGGTATTCCACAGAATACAATGAACCTTCAGATAGGTTTCGATTATAAAGGTTGGAGCTGTTTCGTTCAGTTTTATGGCGTAAACAATGTGAGCCGTTCTGTTGGCTTGACCAGCTTGGGTGGTACGCGAAATACGGCTTTCTTCGAAGGCAGCTATTGGAGTCCGGACAATCAGAATGCTGATGTACCTCTGCCTCGCTGGCTGAATCAGGCAAGCAAATATACAGATGGTACCCGTTTCCTATTCGATGGTTCATACACTCGTTTGAAGTATGCTGAACTTTCGTATACTTTCTCTAAGGAGAAATGGTTGAAGGCTTCGGGATTGAGCAGTTTGAAGGTATTTGTCAACGGTAATAACCTTTTCCTCTGGACCGATATGCCTGATGACCGTGAATCGAATACCGGTGGATGGAGCGCATATCCTACCCAGCGTCGTTTTAACTTAGGTTTTAAAATTACACTTTAATATAAACGGAAGATGAAAAATAAGATTTTTTACATACTTTTCGCATTGCTCTCCGTCAGTTTCGCTTTTACTTCGTGTACCGACTATTTGGAAAGAGATTCTGACTCTGTTCTTTCAGAAGAAGATGCGTTTAAGAACTTTAATAATTTTCAAGGATTTATTGAAGTAATGTATAATGTCATTCCCGATTTAGCAAAGCATTATTGGGTTAGCTCTTTTAACTGGGGTGACGACGAAGTGATTACCACCGGTAACGGTGAGTACTTGATGGGATATGCTATTGATGGTGGAAACTACCGTACTTACATTGGCAAGGGAGACTGTTTCTTGGATAGAAGTTGGTCGCTGGACGGTGACCGTTTTGCCAAATCCCTTTGGGGAGGTGGCTGGTATGCTATCCGTCAGGCCAATCTTGGTCTTGAGGCTCTACAGAATGGTATGCTGAAGGATGCCACGCAAGAAGAACGTGATTTTCTTGAAGGCCAACTTTATTTCTTCCGTGCCTGGTTTTACTTTCAACTGACAACTTACTGGGGCGGTCTGCCTTATCTGGAAAGACCTCTTTCTCCTGTCGAACAGTTCAATATGCCGCGCGAAAGCTATCAGGAAAATGCTGAGAAGATGGCAAAAGACTTTCAGCGTGCTGCCGACCTGCTTCCTGTTGACTGGGATGATACTGCTACCGGTAGCCGTACGAAGGGTAATAATGCTTTCCGTCCCAACAAAATCTGGGCGCTCTCTTATTTGGGTAAATGCCTGCTTTATGCCGGTAGTCCTTTGATGAAGAATGGAGGGGAAAACAGTGACCGTTCTTACGATGCGGAATATTGTAAACGTGCTGCCGAAGTTCTGGGTAAGGTACTTGCAATGGTAGAGGGTGGCCAGACCCAATATGCTTTGGTAGATTTCGAACATTACAGCAACCTGTTCTATACCAAAGAGCAGAACTGGCTGATGCCCGGTGGTACCGAAGCCATCATGCGTAGCCCTACTTTCGGTGCTGATTCCTACTGGCGTCAGATGAATTCCTATCAACTTTCATATATTTGTGACGGTGATGGTATCATTCTTTGCCCTGCAGCTAATTACGTGAATTATTTTGGTATGGCAAACGGTATGCCTCTTGATGATCCCAACTCCAACTTTAGCAAGTCACAGCCGTGGAAAGATCGCGACCCTCGTTTTTATAATAACTTTATTTACGATGGTGTCAAGCAGATCAAAAATGCAGCGGACTATAAAGAGTATGAGTATGCCAATCTATACGAAGGTGGAAACTGTTGTAACGATCCTCAGAAAACCAGTCGTACAGGCTATTTCAACTATAAATTTATTCCATTGGGTGCCAATAAGGGTGATCAGGACTATGGTTATGGGAAAGCTACTCATTTCCATTTGGCATGGTTACGTTTGGCGGAAGTATATTTATTGTATGCCGAAGCTGCCGCGCAAGGCTACGGTTCTGCCAACGGTAAATCTACCTCTTTTTCAAAGAGTGCAGTAGAAGCGGTGAATGTGATCCGTGAACGTGCAGGTGTGGAGGATGTTGCAGTCAGCTACACCACCGACCTGGAGAAATTCATGGGTGAAGTTCGTCGTGAACGTGCCGTGGAATTGGCTTATGAAGGACATCGTTTCAATGACCTGCGCCGTTGGAAGTTGCTGACTGAATATCCTTACAATATCAAAACCAAGCAACTGTTTGATCGTGCAGAGGCATTTGACCCTAAGGCTGAGCCTAAAGAACGTAAAGTTATAAACTTCCGTGAAGAGGTGGTGACGGAACGTAAATTGACAAGTAAGCACTATTGGTTGCCGTTCAAGACAAGCGATGTGACGATGTATCCGGAATTCAACCAAAATCCCGGTTGGTAATGGTTTTATTAACATAAAGACTATAAAAAATGAAACATATATATAAAGGACTTGTATTCTGTGCGGCGTTGGCCTTCGCTCACACACACATTGCCGCTCAAGAGACGCTGGCCGACTTGGTGGAAGTAATCCAAGCCGATACGCTTCAGAAGGTGCAAGTGGCATTTCGTTCCATAGACCGTAATGATCTGTTGGGTGGAGTATCGGTCATTGATATGAAAGAAATGTCGGAAAAGACATATACAACCTATAGTTTGAGTCTGGTTGACAATGTCGTTGGTGGTTTCAACGGTAATATCTGGGGAAACAATGAATATCTTGTCATAGTGGATGGTATGGTGCGTGATGCGAATAACGTGCTTCCCCACGAGATAGACCAGATTACCCTTTTGAAAGGAGCTTCTGCTGTAGTGCTCTATGGTCCGCGTGCGGCTAAAGGTGTCATTTCAATCACCACCAAGCGTGGCGAAGTGGGTGACCTCAGAATAAATATTCACGCTAACAGCGGTTTTTATACTCCTAAGTCATACCCGAAATATTTGGGTTCGGCAGAGTATATGACCCTTTATAATGAGGCACGTCTCAACGATGGTCTTACTGCCAATTACTCGCAGGAGGATATTTACAATCATGCTTCGGGTTTGAATCCCTATCGTTATCCTGATTTCGACATGTATTCTTCCGAATATTTAAGGAAGGCATACAACCGTTCGGAAGCGATTGCCGAAATTTCGGGCGGTAGCGAGAAAGTGAAATATTATACTTCTACCGGTTACTATCGCGAATCTTCGCTTCTTAAAGTGGGTAATACGGAAGATAACTACATCAGCCGTTTCTTTGTCCGTGGAAATGTGGATATGAAGTTGCATAAACTTATCACCGCGCAAGCTGATGCTAATGTGACATTTTATGATTCTTATTCGGCTAATGTAGACTGGTGGGGGCAAGCTGCTACGTTGCGTCCTCATCTGGTGTCTCCGTTTATTCCGTTGAGTTATATTGAGGATGCAGACCAAAATTCCCTGAGCACTGTGCTTAACAGTAATTATATCCAAGATGGCAAGTACTTCTTTGGTGGTACGCAGCAGAATCCCACTAATCCGGTGGCTGATGCATACGCGGCCGGCGACAATAAGTTTGTGAGCCGCCAGTTCCAGTTCAATACGCGTTTTGATGTCAATCTTTCTCCCTTGCTTAAAGGACTTTATTTCCGTGCCAAATATGGTATTGACTATGCTTCTACCTATGATCAGGGGTATAGTAGCACTTATGCTACTTTCGCACCGGCGTGGAGTACCTATAACGGGCATGATGTCATTTCAAGTATCACGCAATATGGCAAGGATGAAAAAAGTGGTGTTGAGAATATCAACAATTCGGCCTACCGTTATACCTACAACGTTTCCGGTCAGTTCGATTACCAGAACACTTTCAACGAAGACCACAATGTGTTCGCCATGGTGCTGGCCAATGCATGGCAGACCCAACGTAGCGGACATTATCACCGTACTACCAATGCCAATTTAGGTTTTCAGGCATCCTACAACTATCAGCATAAATATTATGCGGATTTCAGTGCTGCAATGCCTTATTCCACAAAGTTGCCCGAAGGTAACCGTGCGGCGTTTTCTCCTACAGTCACTTTGGGATGGAATCTTGCAAAAGAAGATTTCATGGAAAATTCAATATTTGACAACTTGATGCTTACTGCCTCGGCAGGTATCATCAATCAGGATCTTGATATCACTACCAGTGACAATGAAGACGGTTACTTCCTTTACAAACCGGTGGTACAGCCCGGTGGTTGGTATAGTTGGGGTGACAATGGCGGTCTGTCTGCTACTGAGTTCCAGCGTGGAGACGGCTCTGCCATGACTTTCGTGAAGCGTAAAGAGTTCACGGCAGGGTTGCGTGGTTCTATGTGGAACAGGCAACTTACATTCGACTTCAATTTCTTCACCAGTAAGATGGAGGGCGGTCTGGCTCGTACCAGTTCATTGTATCCGATTTATTTCACACAGGTGGGCTATCCGTCATCATCCATTATTCCTTATGTAAACTTCAATGAGGATAAGCGGACAGGTTTCGATTTCAGTGTTTACGCCAACAAGAAAGTGGGTGAAGTGGATTTGACGCTCGGTGTGAGCGGAATGTGGTATAAGAGTACGGCTGAAAAGCGTGATGAAAATATTGAGTTTGAATATTTGTCAGCTGTAGGTCGTCCATTGAACGGACACTGGGGATTGCAGAGCGAAGGATTCTTTAACGATCAGGCTGAGATTGAGGCTGCTCCCAAACAAACTTTCGGTGACGTGAAGCCCGGTGATATCCGTTATAAAGATCAGAACAACGATGGTAAGGTTGATGACAACGACCGTGTATTCCTGGGACGTTGGGACTCTCCCTTTATGAGTGGTATTAATTTGACTGCCAAATGGCGTGACTTTACTCTGTATGTGATGGGCAATCTTTACATAGGTGGCTATGGCATGAAGGACAATTCATATTATTGGGTGAAAGGTGACGGTAAATATTCTGAAGTAGTACGTAATCGATGGACTCCTGAGACGGTAGCTACAGCTACTTATCCTCGTCTGACCACTACCGGTGGTGACAACAACTTCCGTACCTCGGACTTCTGGATGTACAAGAACGACCGATTCAATCTGACTCAGGTTCAGCTTACCTACAATATGCCTAAAGAGGTGTTGAGAGGATCTTTCGTCAAGGGTTTGAGTTTCTTTGTCAACGCCAACAATTTGCTTACCATTGCCAAGGAACGTAAGGCTTTGGAATTGAATGTGGGTAGCGCACCTCAGACACGCTTCTACCAGCTTGGCCTCAAAGGTACATTCTAAGAAAATGATAATTTTAATAATGAAGATTGAAAAACTAAGAAGTTATGAAACTAAAAAATATCATCTTATCAACGGCATTTCTGATAGCATTCTCCGCTTGCGACGACTTGTTTGAGCCGGCGGTGGAAAACTTCAAAGAACCGTCTGATTTGGAAAACATGCCTTCGTGGGCTGTTGGTTTGTTGGGGCATGCCTACATTGGCAATCCGTTGGGTGAGAATGCCAACAACTGGTCTTTCACGGAAGTGGCTACCGATGATGCTGTATCCAATGATGTGAATAACGGCTACCGGAAAATGGCTGCCGGCGCCTGGCGTTCGGACAATACTCCCGGAGATTTGAACAGATGGCAGAACTTGCGTGGTTCCTGGCAATATCTTAACCAATTTCTTGAAATATCCGAGAATGTGGAATGGGCTAGAGATCCTAAAGCTTCCGAACTGTTTAAAATGCGTTTTCAGGGAGATGCATACGGAATGCGTGCGCTCTATATGTATCATTTGTTGTTGAGTTGTTCGGGTTGGGCGGATAATGGCCAGTTATTGGGAATTCCTATTCTGACAGAATCGGAAACTGTTGATTCGGATTTCAACAAACCCCGTAACACTTTCAAAGAGTGTATCGAACTGCTAAACAAAGATGTGGAGAAGGCTATAGAAATGCTTCCCGAAGAATATGGTGATTTGGATGAGAAGGTAGGGATAGTACCTGATAAATATGCACAAATGGGCATAGATATTGCTTTGTTCAACCGTGTATTTGGTGATCATGCTAAAAATCGTATGAGTGCTCGTGTGGCTCGTGCCATTCGTGCTCAGGCAGCTCTTCTTGCAGCCAGTCCTGCCTATAGCGAAGGTTCGGAAGTGACTTGGGAAAAGGCTGCCAATGATATGGCCGAAGTGCTTGCTAATTTAGGTAGTAATCCGATTGCAGGTATTGATCCTACAGGTAATAAGTGGTATGAAGACCATAGCGGTATTCAGAATCTAAAAGCCGGTTACAACCGTCCCGAGGTTTTGTGGCGTAGTAATAAGAACGAGAGTGCAGACTTGGAAAAAGATCAATATCCGCCTTCACTTTTCGGTAAAGGCAGGGTTAATCCTTCTCAAAATCTAGTAGACGCTTTCCCGGCAGCGAACGGTTATCCCATCAGCGATCCGAAAGCCGGCTACGATCCTCAGAACCCGTATGCCAACCGTGATCCCCGTCTGGCTTTATACATTATTTATAATGGTTGCAAGGCGGGTGTGTCAAACAGTGTCATCACTACTGCAATTGATGGAAATAACAATGATGCCATGAATAAGTTTGACGGTGCTTCCACGCGTACCGGTTACTATTTACGTAAATTTTTGGATATGAACGTGAATGCCGATCCAAATAACACAACGAATGGTTTCCATATTAAGCCTTGGATTCGCTACACTGAAATTTTCTTAGGTTATGCCGAAGCTGCAAATGAAGCTTGGGGACCGCAAGGAAAAGGCATTCATGGTTATTCTGCTTATGATGTGATTAAAGCTATCCGCCAACGTGCCGGTATTGGTGAAAATGGTGGTGATCCTTATTTGGAATCAGTGAAAAATGACAAGGACGCGATGCGTGAGCTTATCCGTAACGAACGTCGTTTGGAACTTTGCTTCGAGGGCTTCCGTTTCTGGGATTTGCGCCGTTGGAAAGTGGATCTCAGCAAGCTGAATGAAACTGTGAAAGGTATGAAAATTACCGGAACGAAATACGAAGTGGTAGAAGTGGAGAAACGTGACTATAAGGATTATATGTACTACGGTCCTGTTCCTTATGGTGAAATATTGAAGTTTAATGCTCTCATCCAAAACAAAGGATGGTAAGCGGTAGTAAACGAACTTATATAAACTGAATAAATGAAAATAGCAATGAGAAAATCATTTTTGATATTGGCCGCTATGGCGGGAGCCTTGTTCACTGCGTGCGAAAACGGCGACTGGGAATTTCCCGACTATAAATATTCCGCGGTTTACTTTGCTTATCAAAGTCCCATCCGTACTATTACCATAGGTGAGGATGAATCTGTGGATAATTCATTAGACAATGAACACAAGTGCCAGATTATGGCTACAGTATCAGGTGTATACGAGAATAAGAAAGATGTGGAAATAGGTATCCGGGTAGACAATACCTTGTGTGATGGTTTTATGTATGAAGGTACCAAAGGCGACATTCTACCATTGCCGGCTTCTCACTATACGCTGAGCGATGACAAGATTGTCATAAAGAAAGGCCAGATATTGGGTGGCGTTACGGTGAATCTGACCGATGCTTATTTTAGTGATCCGAAATCTGCGGAGTTGAACTATGTAATTCCCGTGGTGATGACAGGTGTGCAGAATGCCGACACCATTTTGCAGGGTAAAGCGCAGGTTGCCGATCCGCATCGTTTGAATAAAGCGGATTGGGAGGTACAGCCTAAGGATTATACGCTTTATGCGGTGAGGTATGTAAGTAAGTACGACTCGCACTATCTGCGTCGCGGCATTGATACTTATAGCGGTAATAAAACAGGTACGGAGATACGCCATAATGCTTATGTGGAGAAAGATGAAACCGTTGATGGATTCAGCACTTTGGGCTTGAACAAAGTACAGTGGGCTCGTCTTGCTAAAGATGCTGCCGGAAAGAATATTGAAACCAATTTGATTCTTGCTTTCGATGAAAACGGCAATTGTACGGTTTCTTCCAATTCAGAAGGTGTATCAGCTAGTGGTAGTGGCAAGTTTGTTGCCAAAGGCGATAAGAATAGCTGGGGAGGCAAGGACCGCGATGTTCTCTATTTGGATTATGCTATGGATTACGATGGCATTCATTGTGTCACTAAAGATACGTTGGTAGTTCATTATCGTGGTGTAAAGGCCGAGTGGTTCAATCCTGTGAAGAAATAATGTTAGGGATTTCTTATTTAAAAAAGTATTTATATGAAATATACGAAAAATATCTTAGGAACAATGCTTTTAATGGCTGTCGTTACCGCTTCGTGTGTGGACGACAAACCGTTGGCATTCGAAGTTGAGAAGCCTGCTTCCATTGCAGGTATGGAATACCTCAACGACTATGATGTCTTGAAAAGTTATGTAAACAGCAGTGCCAATCCCGACTTTAAGTTGGGTATTGCACTGGCTGCAAATGACTATATTGCCGGAGGACAAGTAACTCAGTTGGCTAATAGCAATTTTGTTGAAATGACTGCTGGTAATGCCATGAAATATGCTTCGTGTGTGAATGAGAATGGTGAGATGAACTTTGGAACTGTGGAGAACTTTGTTTCTGCAGCTAAAGCAGGGGGACTTACTATTTATGGTCATACATTGGCTTGGCATGCGCAGCAGAATAACAAGTTTTTGAATTCGTTGATTAAAGATAAGGAGATGGATGTAGATCCAGATGCGAAAGTGGATAAAGTCGATTATGAAATAGACTATTCTACTGCGGGCTATAGTTTTTGGAACGAAGTAAATGAAGAAGTAAAAGAGACTACGACTATAGGTAAAAATGATACTGAAGGTTGCTTGGAAATCAAGACTTCTGTTGCGGCTTCTCAAAACCATTTTATACAGTATCATACAGCAGATAATCTTCCTATTGAGATTGGCAAAGAATATAAATTGAAGATGATGGTAAGAGGCTCTGCAGAGGGAAAGCTGAATTTTGGTGTAGGACCTTGGAGTGGTAGAGCAGAAGGTTCTTTTTCTTTCAACACAGAATGGAAAGAGTATGAGTTTTCATTCAAAGCGGTAGCAGATGGGGGTCATGTAATGACACAATCCGGTCTTTTTGTGGGAACTATTCAAATTAAGTATGTTAAGATTACTCATTCTGAGGCTCCGGTTATGGAAATCTTTACCGACATAATTGCCAATGGTGATGCAGAAGGTAGTGAAACTACTAATTTTGTTTCTACTCATGTGGGTGGAACTAATGGTGCTTGCGATATCGTTGATGGTGTAGGTAAAGATGGTAGTCGTGCTTTTGTAATAACGTCAGCAGGTGGTGGTGTAAATAGTTGGGATACTCAGTTCTTTCTCTATGCTGACCGCCCATTGGTAGATAAGGAAGTAGTACATATTTCTTTTGACTATCGTGCAGATGTACCTAACAAGTCAGAATCTCAGACTCATGCTGCTCCAGGTGCTTATATTCATTATGATGGCGGATGTGCTGTTGATTTTACTACAGAATGGCAACATTTTGAAAAAACTATAACAATAAATACAACTCTTTCTCCTACTGAAAACATGCAGACTTTTGCATGGAATCTTGATGTAGGTGTGCCTAATGCGCCTGCTAACAAATATTATTTTGATAATATCAAGTTGCAAATAGTAACTAAGGGCAATTCTATTCCTCTCACTCCCGAAGAAAAGAAAGACACTCTTACTTGGGCTATGAACAACTGGGTAGAAGGTATGATGAAAGCTACCGGTGGTTATGTAACTGCATGGGATGTAGTGAACGAAGCTATTTCCGGTGTTGGTAACGATGAAGGTTTCTATACCTTACAATCAGCCAGTAACGTTTCTCCCGAAGATGCCAAGAACAATTTCTACTGGCAAGACTATTTAGGTAATGTGGATTATGTACGCATTGTTGTGGCTGCCGCTCGCAAGCATTATGCAGAAAACGGTGGTACTGCTCCTTTGAAGCTCTTTGTCAATGACTACAATCTGGAGTCAGACTGGGATGATAACAAAAAAGTCAAGAGTTTGGTACACTGGATTGAGAAGTGGGAAGCTGATGGTGTGACGAAGATTGATGGTATCGGTACACAGATGCATGTAAGTTGTTATGCTAATGCTGCTACTCAGAAGAGTAAGGAAGACCATGTAGTGAAGATGTTTGAGATATTGGCGGAAAGTGGTAAACTGGTAAAGATATCAGAACTTGATATGGGTTATATAGATGAGAATAATACCAGTGTTAAGACAGAGAATATGACCGAAGCTCAGCATAAAGCGATGGCAGAATACTATAAGTTCATCGTGAAGAAGTACTTCGAGATTATTCCTCCTGCCCAACAGTATGGTATCACTCAATGGTGTGCCACCGATGCTCCCAGTGATTCGGGCTGGCGTGGTGGTGAACCCGTAGGTCTTTGGGATTCCAACTACAGTCGTAAGCATACCTATGCAGGTTTTGCTGATGGATTGGCTGGAAAATAATAGAGTCTTATGAGAAAAGGCAGCGGGGCATGATGTGAAACCGCTGCCTTTATTATTTCAATAAAAATCGAATAACAATGAAAAACATATTATTTATTTTGAGTTTGGTCATTTGGTGTGGTTGTAGTGATGAAATTCCTTTTGATACTGGTAGGGCAGAAGATATGGTTGCTACAAGGGCTGCGAATTTAGATGAATATTCATTTGAAATTTATGGCGGAGCGTTGTCAGCTTACTACCAATATGATTGTAAGGGTAATTGGGAAAAAGTAATGCCTGCCATAGTTTCGTTTCATAGGGGTGATAATAACAGTATTGAACCAATTATACCTCAGGTTTTAACTAAACCTGTTTGGATAGATAGTATTGCACATAAAGCTACTATGTATAATGGTATGTTTGCGGTGTATGTATATATGCAAAATAATATTTCTTCAAAAGAAAGAAGTGGGGATATTGTGTGGCAACAACCAGAATCTAATAAAATCTTATCTATCAAAATTATACAAGAGGCAGGTAATAATCATATAATGATTGCTGTGAGAGAATCTTATAAGAATCATCCTGTCTTTACTGCCACCACAACTTATCCCGTAAAAAAAGATATAAGCTGCAGAATCCCATACGAAGCATACAATGATGGGGGAAAGTATGACGGCAATGCATCAATCACTATTCCGAAAGGAGAAACGAAAGGAACTTACGAAATGGATTATAATGGTTCTCCGTTAGTTGATTATCATGGTGATATAAAAGGCTATAAACTATATGAAGGAACTACTACAGGAGATGATATTTATACCTATAGTTTTGTTCGCTATTGGTGATATTATAATAAACAGGTCTGTTGGGGCTTTCCATTTAGTATGTAACGTCAGCAGATAATGGTGTAATTTGGAATATTTGTTGTAATTTATCAAAAGGATGAGGATGCTTCGTAATATCTTGAATATCAATGCTTATAGGATATGCTGCATTCAGTATACAACTGAACCCTATTCAGTATACGAGTGAATGGCATTCAGTATACGACTGAATTAGGTTCGATATACGACTGTATCCTTCGTTTGTATCATTTGTAAAGAATGTAGATTGTTATCACTCTCTTGCTTTAGCTTACAACTTTCAAGTCCTTAAAACAATGAAGAACAATATGAGAAAAATAATTTATTTATTGACATTGCTCTTAGGAGTGTCTTTAGCGGCTTGCTCGGACGAGACTATTCCTGAGCAGCCGGAAAAGCAGGAACCGGAACAACCTGTCGAACCGAATCCGGACCCGGAACCCGAGCCTCCTGCTGAAGCCAAGTTGCCAGTCCTGAATGTAGCCGGGCGCTACCTTAAAAATGAAAAGGGAGAGATAGTCAATCTGCATGGTTTTACGCAGACTTACAGCCCTTTCTTCAATAACAATGCCTGGGGTAACTATGACGTGCAGGCATGCCTCAAGTATAATAAGAGTATGGTAGACGGAATTGTGGCTGCCGGATGGAAGTTCAATTTCGTGCGGATGCACCTTGATCCGTATTGGAGTGATGACCCCTCCATGCAGTCCGTGAGATATGAAGGACATGAACGGTTCTCTGAAACCCGCTTTCGGAAGTATCTTGAAGAGTTGTTTGTGCCGATGGCAGAATACTTTATTTCCAAAGGAATGTATGTGGTGATGCGTCCGCCCGGAGTCTGTCCCGCTGATGCTCCCTATCAAGGTATAGAAATAGGAGACAGTTATCAGCAGTTTTTGCTTAAAGTGTGGGATATTGTTTCGCAACATCCTAAGCTGAAAAATAATATGGATGTCATGTTCGAGCTTGCCAATGAACCTGTCAGAATAAAAGGTACTGACGGAACATACGGCAGTAGCGGTGACGGTCATTTCAAGAATCTCCAACTCTACTTTCAGGCTATAGTAGATAAAATACGTGCCAACTGCCGCAACATTGTTTGGGTGCCGGGATTGTCTTATCAGTCATCTTACGCCGGATATGCCATTCACCGTATCGAAGGGGAGAACATAGGCTTTGCCGTTCACTGCTATCCCGGTTGGTATGGTAGCGATGCCGAGGAAGACAGCGGTGAAGGAATCGGCTCTTCCACAGGAGGAGGTTATGAAGCTTTTCAGCGTGGTTGGGATGCGCAAGTAGGCCCTGTGGCGGCTTTCGCTCCTATCATGGTGACTGAAATAGACTGGGCTCCGAAGAAATATGATGCCACTTGGGGTAAAAGTATTACAGGAACGGCAGGTGGTGAAGGCTTTGGTGCCAACTTCAAATATATAGCTGATAATTCAGGCAATGTTTCCTGGTTGTTCTTTACAACGAGGTCACACGAACTGGCGGCGTTTAAAGATGTGCCGGGTGAACCGGGCAATTACACTTTCCTCAATGATCCCGAGGCCTGTCCGTGGGCGATGTACCATTGGTTCAAAGAATATGCTGAAGGGATAGTAGTAAATGGGGAACTGGAAAAACTGGAGTTGATGGGACAAGAGGGAGAACTTCGTCTGCAAATGGGTGGTACGAATTATCTCAAAGTGAAAGCTGTTTATTCTGATGGAACGGTACGGATGGTGACTGCGGAAGCGACTGTCAACAGCTCGGATACAAACGTGCTGAAAGTAGAACAGGCAGCCAAATTAGTAGCTGTGGCACCCGGTGAAGCTACGGTAACCGTTACGTATCAATCGGCTGCCGGAGTCAGTAAGCAACTGACTTTACTGGTTACGGTAATTTCTCCTTTCTCACTGACGGCAGATGTCTTCAATCCTTCTATATGGGAGAAAGGCACATTCGACGAGAACACCCGCTTACTGGTGACGGGGCAGTATGGTTTCGGAGGGTGGCAATATGACAATGGACTTGATTTGTCGGGATATAAGACTGTGACCGTAGAACTGGGTAACGATAATGAAAGTAGTGTTTCGTTCCGTCTGTTTGATAAAAACAATTATTGGAGTGAGCCTGCTGCGTATGATTTCGGATCTTCGCGTAAGATTGTAGTGGAGTTGAAAAATATGAAAGATAAGAACGGAGGAAAGATTGATCCTTCGCATCTTTATATTGCAGGCTTTTGGTCAACAGGTGGAAAACCTATTGTGATAGCTAATGTCTCCTTAGCAAATTAAAAAGACATATCAACTCTCATCTTTCCGAGAGTTCGATATAATTTGTGCATTTTATAATATCTTTCCTGCATCCTCTGTGAAGAGTGTGCAGGAATACAAATCTGTTATATTTATCTAATATTGATATTCAAATGTCTAAAATTGCAAATCAGTGATCGGATTCATGCCTTATTTTTGCAGATATATATGAATGGTCTGATAAACTTTAAATAAAAGATATGATGAAGAAGATAATTGTATGGTTGGCTGTAATGATGTATACACTGTCCGGTTATGCACAAAATGCACCTTGGAATTTTCAGAGTAAAGTAGTTACGGACACTCTTTTTAGTAAAGTACTGAATTCAAAGCGTGCCTATACTGTTTTTTTGCCAAAGAGTTTTGAACAGAATAAAGAGAAAAAATATCCGGTCCTATATCTTTTGCATGGTATGTGGGAAACCAATCCTGTCTGGGCCGAACGGGGGCATGTAAAAGATGTGATGGATCGGCTTGTAGCCAGTGGGGAAGCGTGCGAAATGATTATTGTTACTCCGAATGCCGGTGGAAATATCCATTTGGAGTGGAACGGATATTTTGATATGCCGGGTTGGAAATATGAGACTTTCTTTTATACGGAATTCTTGCCTTATATAGAGAAAAAATACAGGGTGATAGGCGATAGACAGCATCGTGCCATTGCCGGATTGTCGATGGGTGGTGGCGGAGCTACTAATTATGGTCAGCGCCATAGTGATATGTTCTGTGCAGTCTATGCGATGAGTGCCCTGATGTCTATTCCTGAACAGGGAGCGGTACCTGCTGATGATCCGAATTCGAAAATTGCGATACTTACCCGTAGTGTTATAGAAAATAGCTGTGTGAAATATGTGATGGAGGCTGACGAGGATCGCAAGGCTGATTTGCGTAGTGTTGCCTGGTTTGTAGATTGTGGGGATGATGATTTCCTGCTTGATCGTAATATAGAGTTCTATCAGGCTATGCGTAACGCCGGTGTACCTTGCCAGTTCAGGGTGCGCGATGGAGGACATGATTGGGAATATTGGCACTCGGCTCTTTATCAGTGTTTGCCTTTCGTAACCCGGATATTTGGTAAGGAATAATATAACAAACAATAATAGACAGATTATGAGAACATTTGTATTTACATGCTTGCTTCTTTTAGGCATGACGGCATTTGCGCAGGACGCGAACTTCCATATCTATCTGTGTTTGGGACAATCGAACATGGAAGGAAATGCAAAGGTAGAAGAACAGGATACAGTGGCGGTTGACAGTCGTTTTCAGGTATTAGCGGCTGTAGATTGTCCTAATTTGGGGAGGACCAAAGGGAATTGGTATAAGGCGGTTCCTCCTTTGGCACGTTGCTATACGGGCCTGACTCCGGGTGATTATTTTGGACGGGCTATGGTGGCTAACCTGCCATCCAATGTACAGGTAGGGATTATCAATGTTGCCGTAGGTGGTTGCAAAATAGAACTGTTTGATAAGGATAATTATCAGTCATACGTAGAAACTTCTCCGGATTGGCTGAAGAATATGGTAAAAGAATACGGTGGCAATCCTTATGCACGTTTGGTTGAGATGGCAAAGCTTGCTCAAAAGGATGGAGTAATTAAAGGTATTCTGCTGCATCAGGGAGAGTCGAATACGAATGATAAAGACTGGCCCTCAAAAGTAAAAGGAGTGTATGATAATCTTTTGAAAGATTTGGGATTATCTGCCGCTGATGTGCCTTTGCTGGCGGGTGAGGTGGTACATGCGGATCAGAATGGAATCTGTGCCAGCATGAATACAATCATCGACAGTCTGCCACAGGTGATTCCTACTGCACACGTGATATCCTCTGCCGGTTGTCCGGCTGCATTCGATAATCTTCATTTTACAGCCGAGGGATACCGGATGTTGGGAGTACGCTATGCTGCTAAGATGCTTTCCATTTTAGGATATGGAGATTGGACGTCTGCTCAGAATATGAAGTTGTGGTATAATCGTCCGGCACAAGACTGGCTGGAAGCTTTGCCATTAGGTAATTCCCGTTTGGGGGCTATGGTGTTTGGCGGAACTGCCCGTGAAGAATTGCAACTCAATGAAGAGACGTTCTGGGCTGGTGGACCTTATAATAATAATAATCCTAAAGGATTGCAGGTATTGCCTGAAATACGTCGACTTATTTTTGAAGGCAAAACCTTGGAGGCTCAGAAGCTCATTGATGAGAATTATATGACGCCTCAGCATGGTATGCGTTACTTGACGATGGGGAGTCTTTTCTTGAATTTCCCAGGGCATGAGAATCCTTCTGAATATTACAGGGACCTGAATCTGGAGAATGCTACTGCTACAACACGTTATGAAGTGGATGGAGTGAAGTTTGTCCGTACGGCGTTTGCTTCTTTGAGTGATGATGTGATTATTGTACGCATTCAGGCGGATAAGGCAAAGGCCTTGAATTTTGCCGTGTCATACAGCAGTCCGCTGAAATCAGATGTACAAGTAAAGGGTGGCAAACTGATTATCTCCTGTCAGGGAGCTGAACATGAAGGAATCCCTGCCGCTATGCGTGCCGAATGCCAGGTGCAGGTGAAAACGGATGGTAAAGTGAGTAAGGAAGAAAGCGCACTTGCTGTAAATGGGGCTACCGAAGCTACTTTGTACATATCGGCGGCTACCAATTTTGTGAATTATCATGATGTCAGTGCGAACGAGTCAAAACGTGCAGCTACTTATTTGCAGAAAGCCACCCGCATTCCTTACGAACAGGCTTTGAAGAGTCATATCTCCTCTTATCGCAAGCAATATGACCGTGTGGCCCTGACTTTGGAAAGTACCGGAGTTTCTGCTTTGGAGACACCTGTCCGTGTGCAACGTTTTATAGAAGGGAATGATATGGCGATGGCAGCTTTGATGTTCCAATATGGTCGTTATCTGCTGATTTCTTCTTCGCAACCCGGTGGTCAGCCTGCCAATCTTCAAGGTATATGGAATCATAGTCTGTATGCTCCTTGGGACAGTAAATATACGATTAATATCAATGCGGAGATGAATTATTGGCCTGCTGAAGTAACCAATCTGAGTGAGACGCATGAACCTCTCTTTGATATGGTGACTGACTTGGCAGTTACAGGTAGTGAAACTGCTAAAGTTCTTTATGATGCTAAAGGTTGGGTGGCACATCATAATACGGATATATGGCGTGCCTGCGGACCGGTGGATGCTGCAAGTTTCGGTATGTGGCCTAATGGAGGTGCTTGGGTGGCACAACATCTGTGGCAACACTATTTATTTACCGGTGATAAAGAGTTTCTAAAGAAGTATTATCCGATATTGAAAGGAACTGCTGATTTTTATTTAAGTCATTTAGTGGAACATCCGAAGTATAAGTGGATGGTTACAGTACCTTCCATGTCTCCGGAACATGGCTACCGGGGTTCACAAACAACGATTACGGCAGGTTGTACAATGGATAATCAGATTGCTTTTGATGCCCTTTACAGTACACTTCTGGCAAGCCGTATTCTGGGTGGTGATAAACTGTATGAAGATTCTTTGCAGGCCATGTTGGACAAGTTGCCACCCATGCAGATTGGCAAACATAATCAATTGCAAGAGTGGTTGATTGATGCTGACAATCCGTTGGATGACCATCGGCATATTTCACACTTATATGGTTTGTATCCTAGTAATCAGATTTCTCCAATTACAAATCCGGAATTATTCCAGGCTGCACGGAATACTTTGATACAGCGTGGAGATATGGCTACCGGTTGGAGTATCGGGTGGAAGATTAATTTCTGGGCACGCATGCTGGATGGCAATCATGCTTATAAGATTATACAGAATATGCTCCATCTTTTGCCTAGTGATAAGGTTCAGAAAGAATATCCTGAGGGACGTACTTATCCTAATTTATTTGATGCCCATCCACCTTTCCAAATCGATGGAAACTTTGGTTATACGGCAGGAGTTGCAGAGATGTTGTTGCAAAGCCATGATGGTGCAGTACACTTATTGCCTGCACTGCCTGAAGCATGGAAAAAAGGAAGTGTGAAAGGCCTTGTTGCCCGTGGTGGTTTTGTGGTAGATATGGAATGGGATGGCGTTCAACTGAAAAAGGCGAAGATACATTCTCGCTTGGGTGGGGTACTGCGTATCCGTTCTTATGTTCCTTTAAAGGGAAAAGGAGTGAAAGTGGCAGACGGTGCTTGCCCGAATCCTCTTTATGCATCGGCAGTTATAAAAGAACCGGTAGTTTCCAAACTGATAAATCCTCAGGTGCCGGTCCTTTATCGTACTTACGAATATGACATTGTTACTCAGCCGGGAGAAGACTATTCGCTGGAACGTAGTATGTAATGATATTAGTAGTCTATTAATTGTAACAAAACCTTGAAATGATGAAACTTACAACTTTATTTGCGGTTAGTATCAGCCTGATACTTTCCGGTTTTTGTTCACTTGGAGTTCAGGCTCATCCTGTTCAGGAAGACAGTAGTGGGGACCCGGTTCCTGCTGGAGCTTACTATACTGATAACTATCGGAATTTGTTTAATGAGTATTTAGGTATTTCTCAGCAACAAACCGACCAGAAAATGGAGCAAATCTGGAATCACTTCTTTGTGAATGAGAAAACAAAGGTTTACTATGAGAGTGATGACAATACTGCCTATATTTATGATACAGGGAATCAGGATGTACGTACAGAAGGAATGTCCTATGGAATGATGATATGTGTACAGTTGGATAAGCAGGCTGAATTCGATAAGTTATGGCGGTGGGCCAAGAAATATATGCTGTATACTTCGGGCAAATGGTCGGGATATTATGCCTGGCACTGTACGCCTCGTGGTGTTAAAATAGGTAAGGAGCCAAGTTGCGCTTCTGATGGTGAAATTTATTTTATAACTTCTTTATTCTTTGCTTCTCACCGTTGGGGGAATGACGGGGCATACGACTATAATCAGGAGGCTCAGAAAATATTGAAAGATGTTATGTCTAAAGATGGTTCCCAAGGCGTTTATAACCTGTTCAATACTGAGAGTAAACTCGTTACATTTGTACCGGAAAAGGTCTATTATAACTATACGGATCCTTCCTATAATCTGCCTGCTTTCTTTGAACTTTGGGCTTTGTGGTCTGACACTAATAAGGAATTCTGGAAGCAGACACCTGATGCAGCCCGTCGCTTGCTGGCTGATGCATCGCATAAAAAGACGGGGTTGTTTCCTGATTATTCTGCATTCGATGGCACTCCTTGGAAACCTAAGAATTGGGGATATGATACAAGAAGATATCAGTTTGATGCTCTTCGCTGTGCCATGAATGTCGGTATGGATTATTATTGGTTTGGAAAAGATGCTGCTAACCAGGCAGAGATGATGAGTCGATTGTTTAACTTTTTCGAGCAAGATAATTTTACGCACGAATATTTCAATGTAGATGGTTCAGCACCTGCCGGCAATTATTCAACAGGTATGATCGGTGCAAATGCTGTAGGAGCTTTTGCTTTGAATGACAAGAATCTGGCGAAAGAATGCATACAGAAATTGTGGAATGAACCATTGCCTACGGGCAAATTTCGTTATTACAGCGGTATGGTATATATGATGTCTATGTTGCATGTCAGTGGCAATTTCCGGATTATCAAGTAGCTTGATGAATAGAAGATGTCAAGTAGTATAAGCATAATATTAATATTATAGAGAAAACCAGCTAATATGTATTAGCTGGTTTTCTTTTTGTTCTGTGTTTAGTTCTATTGCTTAATCTCGTCAGAAGAAGACTTTTGCTGCTCCTCCATATAGGTTGTTGGCGGAACTCCGTATAATTCTTTAAAAGCGGTAGAAAAATATGCAATATTAGTAAAACCTGTAAGAGTAGCAACTTCAGTAATGTTATGATATTGGTTTGCCAATAGTGATGCAGCCTGTTTCAAGCGAACATTGCGTATTAAGTCGCGGGTTGACTGGTTAGTCAGCTCTTTTAGCTTACGGTGCAAATGTACACGACTGATACCTACTTCAGTTGCTATCATTTCAACATTCAAGTCAGGATTACCTAGATTGTCATTAATCACTTTCATCACTTTATCAAGCAGTCTGTCATCAGGTGATTGGACTTTTAGTTTCTTCAACTTCTGTTCCTGCATCTGACTGCCACTGAAACTGTTACGTAGTATTTCCCTACTCTTAATAAGATTGATTGCCGTTTTTCTCAATATTTCGATACTGAATGGTTTCACTATATACGCATCTGCTCCCATGTTTAAACCTTCCAGATTATCTTCTTCTCTTGATTTAGCTGTCAAGAGGATAATTGGTATATGGTTAATGGTTACATTCTGCTTTATTTTTTTGCAAAGTGTCAACCCATCCATTTCAGGCATCATAATATCACTGATAATCAAATCCGGCTCCTTTTTTAGGATAAGAGTGAGAGCTTCTTTTCCATTTGCACACTCATGCATGTGGAAATCGCTGGCTAATTCACGACAGATATATTTGCGTATTTCTTCATCATCTTCTACTACTAGAACGTGACATTTAGTTTTGGAACGTATTTTTTCATCTTCTTCATCAACAGGTGATGAAGGGATAGGCAGAGCAGTCGTGATATGTACGGGAGTATTATTCCCAGCCGGATTGTCATCGATTTCTTCTACATTCAGATGTTCTTTGCCCAAAGGTAGCCGTATGATAAACCGGGATCCTGGTCTGTTTTCATTGTTTTCAGCCTTTATGGTGCCATGGTGTAATTCTACTAGCGAACGGCTTAGATGTAATCCTATACCGGTACCTACATTCGAATTATTATGGCTATTACGGATTTGATAGAAACGCTCAAAAATCCGTCCCATTTCTTCCGGGTTAATGCCAATGCCACTGTCTTCCACTATTATTTCAAAATAGTGTTTTAGAGATTGAGAAGCGTTAATATCCTCACCTATACGCAAATATATATTGATTTCTCCGTTCTCCGGCGTAAACTTGAATGCATTGGAAATTATATTCAGGATAATTTTATCGAAATTTTTCGGATCAATCCATGCTTTTAACTTTTCAGTTTCCGGTTGGAAGCTCAACGTGATATGCCTGGCATTTGCTTGATATTCGAAGGTATAGTACAAATCACGGATAAATCCTACGATATCCACTTCCTGGAATTTCAGAGACATTTGCCCCTTATCTATTTTGCGAATATCCATCAACTGATTGACCAAGCGAAGTATACGTTCCGCATTTCGATAAATGGTATGATAGTTTTTCTGCCGCTCGTTATCTTTATCAGTAGCGATTAACTTCTGCAATGGGCTTATGATGAGAGACATTGGAGTGCGTATTTCATGGGAAATATTAATAAAGAATTGTAGTTTGGCCTCATTGATCTGTTCTGCGTGGATATGTTCCAATATCTCCTGACGAGCACGGTAACGATGGCGTATTTGAATGACTATACCATAAATAATAACTATCAGCAGTATTCCATATGTAAATTTAGCCCATCCGGAGGCGTACCATGCGGGATGGATTGTGATACTAAATTCTTTGATGTTTGAATAAGAATCATTGTCTTTTGCTTTTACCTGGAATGTATAGGTATCCGGATTTAAATTGCTGAATGAAACCCGATTAATTCCCTGTTGTAAGCTAATCCAATTGGAATTGTTAATGCTATATGTATAAGTAATTCGTTCCGGACTAAAGAACTCCATAGCTGAAAATTCAATGCTGAAAGAATTATCTTTATATGATAGTTGAAAGTGGTCGGCATCCATGACTGCAGTGTTGACTATATCCCTATTCCCTGACTTCATGCCTTTTTTAACCTTTTTATCATGGATATAGAAGTCTGTAATCCGAATTTCCGGTTTCTTATCGGGCGTGGTTATTTCTGTGGGATTAAAATAAGTGATTCCATTCGTACCTCCAAAGATAAGTTCACCTTGTTTGTCGGCAAAAGCGGCTCCTTTACTAAACTCGTTACTTTGTAATCCGTCACTTGCATAAAAATTAATGAAACTTTGGTTTTGAGGATTGAATCGGCTGATTCCATAATTCGTACTGATCCAAAGATAGCCGTTCGTATCCTCTTTGATTGCGCAGATATAATTGCTGGGTAAACCATCTTTTGTTGTATATTCTTGCACTTCAATGGTTCGTGGGTTTAGTCGTTTTAATCCTTTGGATGTTCCTATCCAGATATTACCATCTTTACCTTCATGCAAGGCATAGATTACATCGCCATATAATATTCTTCTGTTTTTCATAGGAGAAACGAAATCCATTGTTTTTATATCCAGACAACCTAAACCATCGTAAGTACCTATGTACAGTTTGTCTTCGGCGGTATGTAACAGGCAATTTATCCATGAGTTATGTAACATATTTACTTTGGCCCAATCGGTATTACTGGCAGTTGTAGTTGGACAACGGACTATTTCCTTTGTATTTATATTCATCTGATATAATCCTCCACCCATAGTGCCTATCCATAAAGTTTTATTGTTATCTTCTGCAAAACAATATACATTTTCCATCAGATTGGATGTCTCGTCCACTAACTTCAGATACTCGCAACGACCGGTTTTTGTATCTAATTTGGCCATACCATTCAGATAAGAACCTATCCACATATTGTGGTTGGAATCTTCGAAAATGCTCATAATGGTGGCAGGAACGGAATGAGTATTGTCAGTAGGTGAAAAATGCACTTTGGGTGTTTTATCTGGAGTCACTGCATAAATTCCGTCATTATCAGTTCCTACCCAAAGAGTTCCTGTATGGTCTTTGTGTACAGACATGACGCAGTTGGAACCAATCACATTGTGTCTGGAAGATTTGTAACCTAGATACTTGAACTCGTTGGTTATGGCAGGTATAATCATAACTCCTTTCTGAAAGAACCCTAACCATATATTTCCCATTTTGTCTTTCAGAATAGAATGTATCTTTGCTTTTGTAAGGTCAAATGTTGTGATATTAAAATTGGCTTCTTTAATCTTTTGTTCTTGGATGTCATAAACTTTCATTCCCGAACCATCTGTACCAATAAGAATTTGATTCTCCTCCTCAGGGTATAGGATTTTGATAGGTAAGTTGGGATTAGGAGTGTATGTAATTGGTACAAATGTATCGATTTTATCATTATATCTGAATAGTCCTTTCTTTAAGCTACCCATATAAAGATTTCCTTGTTTATCTTCGCACATGTTGGAAACTGTATTCCAAGCTATGCTTTTTTCGCCGGAGTAGTGTTTGAATTGATTGTTGTTATCGAGACGGAATATTCCATTATCGCCTGTTGCTATCCATAGATTTCCTTTTTTATCCCGATATGCATATGTAATCAGGTTACTGGCTATAAATTGGTCTATTTGTTGTGCTTTTATACTATCTCCTTGTGTTTTCAGTAAAAATATACTGTGACCGGAAGTTCCTATTAATATTTCTCCGTTATTTTGTTCAAGTATAACTCCTACATTAGGGGCTATTGGGACTCCACTGGAGAGGTACATTGGGATTGTTGTAAAACTATCGGTTGCGCGGTCGTATATTTGCAGCCCGTTTAGAGAACCTATAAAAAGGTGACCTTGACTGTCTTCGAACAGTGTACGTACATAGTCACTTAATAAGGAATTAGGATTATCTTTTTCATTTCTATAAACTGTAAATTTTGCTCCATCGTATCGATTCAGACCATCTTCTGTTGCAATCCAGATGATTCCGTCACGATCCTGATAGATTTTATTGAGCATGCTGCTTGATAATTCTCTATCGACTGTGAATATTTTTCCTTCTTGCCCATGGCATGGAAGGTATAAACACATGCATAATAAATAGAGTATAGATATAGCTTTCATATATATTTTTTTAGATTCTACAAATATACTTAATATCCTCTATATATTCTTTTAAAAGGTGAACTAATTAGACCTTATTGAGTGGTTGATAATTAGTGTGATTGTGGAATTGTCCAAACCAGTATACAATCTATTTAGTGCGTTGCTTTATACCAATTTGTTTCTGTCTTATCTGCTGCTAAAGAATTTATGCTCGGATCGGATATAGTAATGCCAGAGAAGGTTTTAATTGGCGTGGTAGTTCCCGTATTCATGGAATAATAACTTTCGGTATGCGTTTTATATGGTACGGTTCGTTCTAACTGTTCTTTAAACTCTTTTAATAAGGATGTGTCATCACACAGATGTGCTACGTAGTCACCGTAATCGTAGAAGATTACCGGATAGTAACCGTCTAAAGGTTGTAACTGGTTCCGCTTTGAAGGGTCAAATGTATACCGGTTATTTATTTCTTTCATGATAGTGGCCAGATGATCCAATTCTGCACAATTAGTTATGCCTAATGTTCCACAAGGCATTTCTTCATAGGTGGAATAGAATGAATAGAAACCGTCACAGATGGCTTGATAATTTGGTTCGCCCATCAAATCTTTTCCAATGATAGAATAGGGCATACCATAAGCCATGATTTCACAGGTGGAACCAATAAGGTAGTCTGTAACGTTTCTCAGGTCATAGGCTACTTCTATGGTTGACATGTAGCAATCATCGAATAGGATATATTCCATTTTTATTCCGGCATCTGCTATACCTTCTGCAAGGGTAGTGATATCTGTCTGATATTGACTTGTCGTACCGCCGAAATAACGGGTTTGTGGAACGCCTTCGTTTTCCCAGTGCATTCTTATTGAAGTCCTTGCCCGTCCTTTTGTACTATGAACTGGAAGCCATCCCATACCGTGACATCCGATAGTCATGGCGTAAGTGGGTGCAGGGGCGAAACTTTTTACATCATTGAGAATGGAAGTAATTCCTTCGGCGGTGGTGAAAGGCGGGTTGTTATATTCTTTTAGAGTAACCTGTTCACATTTACCTTTCTTGCAGGTTATTTCAAATAGAGTTGCTTTTTCCGAAGTAGTAGACATAAATACGATTACCCGTTCACCATTCAGTCCTTTTTGGCTGATTGCCTTTTCCATATCCGAGATATTCGTGTAGAAATTGCTGGTCAGATTGGTGGACCAAGGTAGGTACATGAATAAAGTCTTTTGGTTTTCAACAGGTTCTATTTCATCTTTCTCGCAGGATAGTACAAAGAAAGAGAGAGTAATCAGACAGAGTGATAACCGTATCCATTTTATAAATAATAATGCTACTTTATTCATATTTCATATCCTTTATAATATCCATAAGGTACAAAAATACAAAAAAGAACAGTTCAATGTATCATTAGAGCTGTTCTTTTTTGTATTTTCTATTTGAAACAGGGCTGTTGCTTATCTTCTTTCATTCAGCATTTTGGGTGTCGGGCATTCATGGTTGTCGATAGGAAGTTTCACTTGCTTCAAATCATCCAATTCATGTATCGGTCTTTCCACTTCGTAAGGGGCACGCAAGCCCGAAAATTCCTGAAAATATAACAGACAGGCATCTTTCCACCATACGGCATCACGTGCCTGTATCTTCAGGCGTGACTGTACATCTTTGAAACGTTCTGCATCGATGTAGTTCTCGGCTAGATCCCATTTTTTCTGAAAGCTTCTTACCTGCTGTACACCATGGTCGTAGCGATAGCAAAGCTCGTCCCATAAAGTACGTCCGCTTTGCATGGTGTGTTGCCAAGGGGCATGATGGAACCACAAGAGATACTCATCCGGACAAGTACGGATGTCATCGTAAAGGTGGCAGAGTGAATCGGGATATTGGGCTGTAGCATTGCTACCCATATGACTGCGGTCGAAACCTATCCCCTGTTTGTCTGCTTTATGATAGTAAGACGGCATCCAGTCGGGGCGTGCACCGGGCACATCGCACCAAGGTTCCGGACCGTAATGGTGTCCCCATGCAAAAAGGTGATGCAGCCCGAGTGGCATCATGTAGTCTACCACAGCCTCGCGGCTTTCCATCATCATGTTATGTATTTCATAGGCAATGGGTGCATGTTTGGGATTGCTTGCATCGAAGAAAGTCTGTTTCAGCCATTCTTCTGCGATTGTTTCCGATGTCAGGGAAGGATTCCAGGCCATGCGTCCGAAAGCGTACCAGTTGGCTTGGGCAAAAGGATGACCGCACCAGTTTGTATCCGTACCTATATTGGCGACACCTGCTATGGCTTTCAGTGAAGACGGCTTCACAAAGTCAAAGAACTCTTCCCACATCGGCGCTAGATAGGCAAGGTGATTGGAGAAGCCCAGATATTCTTGTGTAATCTGGAACTCAACCATCTGCGGAGTCCGGGGCATAGCACCGAATAAAGGACTATACGGTTCGCGAGGCTGGAAGTCGACCGGACCGTTCTTTATCTGTACGATGACATTGTCGCGGAATTGTCCATCCAAAGGCTGGAATTCCAGATAAGCTTGCTTTGCGCGGTCTGCATCCGTTGGGCTGTAGACGAAAGCACGCCACATGACGATGCCTTTATAGGGCTTCAATGCATCTGCCAGCATATTGGCACCTTCGGCATGTGTACGGTTGAAGTCGCACGGACCGGGCTGTCCTTCGGAATTGGCTTTCACCAGGAAGCCGCCGAAGTCAGGGATGGTGCGGTAGATCTCTTTGACTTTCTGCTTCCACCAGGCGATGACATCTTTGTCCAAAGGATCGGCTGTGGAAAGCCCGCCCAGTTGCATGGGGGAGGCAAAGTTGATAGAGAGATACACCTTGATGCCGTAAGGACGGAATACGTCTGCCAGAGCCTTTACCTTTTCCAAATATTCGGCGGAAAGGATTTTAGAAGAAGCATTTACATTGTTCAGTACCGTTGCATTGATTCCGATGGAGGCATTGGCACGGGCATAAGCTTCGTATCTGTCGGAGAGCGTGCCGGGCAGTTCTTCCCAGTTCCAGAGAGATTTGCCGGCATAACCGCGCTCGATACTGCGGTCGAGGTTGTCCCAATGGTTGAGAATACGCAGGTCATAGGCAGGATTCTCCGTTATTTCCAAGTCTGTTTCCGAAGGTTTTCCGAAGTTCCGCATTTCTTGCAGGCGGATCAGGTGATAGGCAGCATAAAGCAGACCCGTTTCGGTGGGGGAAGTAACAGTGAGTTTTTCATTTACCTGTCGTATACGGAAGCCTTCAGAAGATAGTTGTTTGTCTTTCTTCAGCACAAGTGTAACGGGGAGTCCTTTCCATGCCTGCTTCAGTTCATTGACGGCTATGTTTAGTGTCGGAGACTGGCGGGGCGCTGTAATCTGTGCGTGGGCATCTGTCGATTGCCGGAGCCACAAGCGGCTGCCGTCTTCCGCGGATACAGGTTTGAGTAAACAAGCTAATAATAAGAATAAAGAGAGCAGTTTTTTCATAAACAAAAAGTATTGGTTGGTTTATTCATCGGCGGGGTAGTGTACTCCCCATTCGCGGCGTAAGTCATCCATCATGCGCATGATGCGCAGGGTTTCGGCGTGAGGCATATAGGGAGATTCGAGCCACCCGTTCCTCAGAGCTTCCATGGATGCATATACCTGGTATTCGTATCCGGTGATTTGTGGCGGACAGTTGTAGACAACTGCCGTCTTATAATCTTCCGTTACCACCCTGATCCGTTGCGGATTGTTGATGTTTTCAATGATCAGATGGCCTTTGTCACCGGAGATGATGCCTTGGCGGTCGGTCATACTCAGCATACTGCTGTGCAGTACAGCGATTTTCCCATCCTTGAATGTAAGGGTGATGCTATTCTGTGCATCGACTCCGGTATCGGTCTTTACGCAGGTAGAGGTGACACGCTCTACGTCCGTTCCGAAAACCATGGAAGCAAAGTTCAGTGCATACACTCCCAGGTCGAGCAGAGCCCCGCCTGCCAGTGCCGGTTGGCGGAGGCGCTCACGGTTGCCGATTGGGTAACCCAGATTGGCAGACAGCGTCATGGGGCGTCCGATGATTCCACTGGTTACAAGGTCATTGATAGTATGCGATAGAGGCATGTAACGTGTCCAGATAGCTTCGGTGATGAAGAGCTCTTTTTCTTTGGCAAGATTCAGCAGTTCTTCCGCTTGGCGGGCATTGGCGGTGAATGCCTTTTCGCACAAAACCGCCTTGCCTTTCAGCAGACTCATACGTGCATGTTCGAAATGGTGGGAATGGGGAGTGGCAATATATACCAACTCCACCTCTTCATCATCCAGCATTTCTTCATAAGAACCGTAGGCACGGGTGAAACCCCACCGGTCGGCAAAGTCGCAGGCGGTCTGCAACTGGCGGGAAGCGACTGCATAAGCTTCTACTCCCTCCATTCCTTCGAGGGTGATTGCCATCTTTTCGGCAATCCACCCGGTACCTATAATACCTATTTTTACAGTATTCATACTCTATCGGGCAACGGTTAATCCAGTCCTTCGATGGTGATGATACGTCCGTCGGCGTCGTATTCCAGTTCGCATACTTTCAGGCTGCGCAACCAGGTGCGTCCGCCGGAAGGCACACTGTCGTGATGGAACAGATACCATTTGCCCCGGTATTCCACGATGGAGTGGTGGGTAGTCCAGCCTACCACCGGTGTCAGGATTACTCCCTGATAGGTGAAAGGACCGTAAGGATTGTCGCCGATCGCATAGCACAGGCGGTGGGTATCACCGGTAGAGTAGGAGAAGTAATATTTTCCGTTATACTTGTGCATCCAGCTTGCTTCGAAGAAACGGCGTTCGTTGTCTCCGGCTGTTAGCGGTTGCCCGTTTTCGTCTAGGATCACTACGGCTTTAGGTTCTTCGGCAAATTGCAGCATGTCCACGCTGAGTTTGGCAACGCGTCCGGGGATGGATGGCTCGTTGTCTGCGGGGAAAGTGGCTCCACTTTCCAGGGCTTTGTTGTCGCGATAGCGTTGCAACTGTCCGCCCCATAGGCCACCGAAGTACATGTAATAGTTACCGTCTCCATCATTCAGAACGGCAGGGTCGATGCTGTAACTGCCACGCATCGGGTCAGGTTGGGGGATGAACGGACCTTCGGGACGGTCGCTGATGGCAACACCGATACGGAAGATATCGTTCTGGTCCTTCAATGGAAAATACATATAATACTTGCCGTCTTTCTCAGCTACGTCGCAATCCCAAAGTTGGCGTCCTGCCCAGGGGATATCTTCAGTGGTAAGTACCAGACCGTGGTCTGTGATTTCTCCTTTCATGGGATCATCAGTAGAGAAGATGTGGTAGTCTTTCATATTGAAATGGTCACCGTTGTCATTTTCGGGAATACCACTTTCCCAGTCGTGGGAAGGGTAGATGTAAAGGCGATCGTTGAACACATGAACGGCGGGGTCTGCCATATAATCTCCGGGTACTAAGTATCTCTTTTCTTTCTTCATGATTTTATGATTTTAATGTGGTTAATTCTGATAGTTTCCTGTGGCATAAATGCCGACCATGGTTCCGGTGAAACCTCCGGCTGTTTGCGTGCTTATCAGGTCGGCGGAGACAGGTTCGCCTACTTGCGTCCAGTTACCTTTAGGATTGGTGGAGTAGCTGAAGGTATAGTTTACTGCATTATCTCCTTCTACTTTCAGATATACTTTTTCATCTGTCCGGGGTAGCGGGCTGCCGGCTTGGCTGCACAGTCTGCCATGGCTGTATGTTTCCAGAAGCATGACGGGTTTGTCGTCTTTGTCCAGTGTCTTCCCGAAGCGAATATAGCAATTATCATCATGGAAACAGATAATACCTGCGAAATCCTTCGGCTGTTGTGGCACGAAGTCCAAGCCAGTCTGAGCTGTAAATGTCCAGTTATTAATCCAGCGACCGATGGCGGCGGGCTGACGCTTTTGGTTAAGATCGGTACTGCTGGCGGTCATTTCCAACTGTCCTTTACTGTTTATATCGTAGCAGGGCACCAATGGAGTGCGGATAAAAAATGCTTCTTTAGCCAGTCCGTTTGCTGTCCATAGTGGAGCAGGGCCATAGGAACGGTCGGCGGTATAAGTGATGACGTCACCCTCAGGAAGGATAATGGGCTGATTATCTTTCCAGGTCACCGGGAGCATGAAAGTTTCGCGTCCCATCACGTCATGACCGTCGCGGTAGGGGCGAACGCCAAGGAAGACGGCGTACCAGTCACCAGCGGGAGTTTCTACCAGGTCGGCATGACCGACACAGGTAACCGGATTAGGGCGGTCGCCCGGTAAGCCGCGTTGCGTCAATATCGGATTGATGGCACAAGGCTTGAAAGGACCGAACGGAGACGCAGAGGTGAAGATCACTTCCGAGTGGTTGGGACCCGTTCCACCTTCGGCAGCCATCAGATAGTATGTGCCGTTGATGTGGTAGAGGTGTGGACCTTCTATCCAAACGGGATGTTTGGTTTTGTCTATGCCCCCGTCAATAATCATCTTTTGTTTTCCTACGGTACAACCGCTTTTCCAGTCGAATTCGCGTATCCAGATAGCGCGGTGCCCATCATATTCGGGTTTTCCTGCCGGAGCGTCATTGTTCACAATATATGCTTTCCCGTCTTCGTCGAAGAGAAATCCGGGGTCGATGCCGCCCACTTCAGGCAGGAAAGTGGGATCACTCCAGTTTCCTTTCTTCGGATCATCTGTGGTGACGAAGAAGTTGCCGCCACCGTCTACGGCTGTGGTGATCAGATAGAACAGTCCGTTGTGAGGATTGTATTTGATGTCCGGAGCATAGATACCGCCGCTGATGCGCAGGCCGTCATACATGGGCAACTGTGAGGGACGGTTGAGGACATAGCCCAGTTGTTCCCAGTTCATCAAGTCTGTGCTATGCCAGATGGGTACTCCGGGGAAGAAGGCGAAAGAGGAGTTGACCATGTAATAGTCGTTTCCTACGCGGCAGATGCTCGGGTCGGGATAACACCCCGGTAACACGGGATTCAATGTGCCCGGTGTGGTAACCTGATCAGTTGCTTTATCGGTATCCCTGGGGGCTACCGTATACGTAAATTCATCGAACACGGCCTTTTTAGGTTCCAGAATTTCTTTCAGGAAGGGTTTGGGCCGATAATTACGGTCGAAGAGTAGGGGATATTCCCGCCTTCCCGGTACGGGCCAGTCGTTTTTCCAGGAGTCGCTGTCCGATACACCCCAGGCGGTTACGCGCGTAATGACGTCCGCGTGCTTAATGAAGAGTTCCATGAACGATTTCATGCGTGCATTCCACAGATTGGAAACACTATCCGGCAGAGCTTCGGGATAGGGGTTCAGGGCTTTCTCAAAGGCAACTTTGTCGGCAATATTTGCTCCGCGGTTTACGGTTGGCAAAGCACTCATGTCCCATTCCGTTATCATCACTTTTGCACCTGTGGAGGCAAAGGCGAGAAGGCTGGTTTCATATTCACCTATGCTTGGGTAATCCAATCCCATGTGTCCCTGCATACCTATGGCATCTACGCGCAGTCCTTTTTCTTTAAGTGAATTGACCATGCGCACCACTGCATCGCGGCGTCCCGGTTCGTGCATGCCGTAGTCGTTATAGTAGAGTTCTGCTTCCGGGTCTGCCTCATGTGCATATTGGAAAGCCAGCGAGATATATTCTTCTCCCAGTATCTCGTAGAACTTGCTCCGGCGGTAGCTTCCGTCTCCTTCGATGGCTTCGTTTACTACATCCCAGCCTTTAATGCGACCTTTGTACCGGCCCACGATGGTATGGATATGGCTTTTCAGCCGCTCTTTCAGGATTTCGGGTGAAACATTCTTCCCTTCGGCATCTACGCAGAACCAAGGTGAGAGCTGGGAATGCCACACCAGGCAATGCCCGATGATGAACATTCCGTTATCCTCGCCGAACTTAACGAATTCGTCTGCCAGGCTAAAGTCATATCTGTCTTCTTCCGGGTGTATCACTTCACTCTTCATGCAGTTTTCGGCCACAATGGAGTTGAAGTGACGGCGTACCACATCGACTCCGCTGGTGTCGCGACCCACAGTCTGTTCGGAATTGATGGCGACACCAACGAGGAATTTATTACCGAGAATATCTTTTAGAGTCGGGTCTGCCGCAACAGGTTTGTCACTGTTGCAAGACATTAATGCGGCAGCGCAGACTGATAATGCTAAATACTTTAATTTCATGCTACTTTAGTATGATTAATCCGTTAGAGGAATTAATGGTCTCCTCCCCGTGTCCGGATAAAGACCAAGACCGGGTTTGTGCAGTATCCGGTCCGTACCAACTCCGTAGCAAATTCGGTTAGAGGTACCTCTATCCGGATATGGTACGGAGCAAATAGGGATTTGAACCCTCTTTGATACGGCTCTGACAGGATGCTGAACGGCATCTAATTCCGCCAATGGGTTATGATTAATAATCTTCTTTACTTCTGCGTTCCGTCAACTCGGCCTGCATCTTTTCGTTATACTTCTTTGTAATAGGGTAGAAGTACAGCGCTATGACACCGATAAAGAACGTAACAGCCGGAATAATACTGGATGAAAGCACGATACCATGAATAGCCGATTCGCTTTGTGCAATCCCTGCGCCTGATATATAACCGAAACCGGAGAGCAGGAAACCCAAAATTGCGCCACCGATACCCAATCCGGCTTTCAGTGCAAACACCACACCTGCAAACACGAAACCCGTTGCACGGCGGTGATTGACATATTCCGAATGATCCGCTACGTCGGCAATCATAGCCCAAAGCAATGGAACGGTGGGAGCGTATGCCAAACTCTTGAGGAAGTTCAGGACGAACATTGTTTCTACATCCGTTTCATTCGGGAAATAGAAGAAGGCGGTAAACAGTGCCGTCAGCGCCAGACAAACAATAAACACCGACTTCTTTCCGAAACGGTTGGCCAGGAAACCGGACAGGAAGATAACGCCGAAGAACTGTACCACTGCTCCCAGCATGTTGAACACACCAAAGCCCACTTCATAAGCCTTTTCAGGACTGCTGACAATAAGGCCGAAAGCATTCAGTATCGTATAACCCACTGAGTCACTGGCTTGTGTAGCCACTAATCCCAGTTTATCGAGGAAGGCAAACAGTGCGCCCGAATCCACATAATTTTCAAAGTAGTAGTTCATAGCGCTTCCCCACATGGCGAGGGTAGTGAAAAGGAAGAGTGTCAGGATGAACATGGCCCGCCAAGGAATATTCTTGAATACATCCTTGATGTCTTTCCGGGTATCAGTTTTCTGATTTGCCGGCGGTGTGATACGTTCGCGGCTGGAGAAGAAGGTAATAACCAGGAACACGAAACCGATGACTGCAAATAAGGAAATAGTGCACAGCCAACCGTGCCCCTTATCACCGCTTTCACCAGCAAACTTGCTTACCAGCGGGAGCGTCAAGCCTTGTACCACAAACTGCGCAATAGTAGCGGCTACGAACCGGATAGACGTAATACTCGTACGTTCCTTGATGTCACTTGACATTACACCACCCAACGATGCATACGGGGTATTGTTGAACGAGTAAAGCGTCATCAACAAGGTATAAGAGATTGTAGCGTATACTGCTACCAAACCTTTATCCTCAATGCCGGGGTTGTAGAATGCCAGCACATAGAACATCATGAACGGCAATGCGGTCCAAAGTACCCATGGGCGGTATTTGCCCCATTTGGTTTGTGTACGGTCGGACAATATACCTACGGTAGGGTCTACAAAAGCGTCCACAATGCGGGCAATCAGCATCACTGATCCGGCAATGGCGCCTTCCAGACCGAAGACATCGGTATAAAACTTGGTTTGGTAAATCATCATCATCTGGAACACGAGGTTCGCAGAGCAATCTCCTAAACTATAGCCGATTTTCTCGGCCATAGACACTTTTTGACTTAGTGCGTTCATAGTGCTGTATTATTCAGTTATTAGTTATCTGTCATTTGTTATCTGTCTCCAACGCACTTTCTGCCGCACGTTGTCCCAGGGTTTTCTTATCCAATGGATGTATATCGTTCCATTCGCCTAGGTCGCTGTTGCGGATGAGACGAGTATTCCGGTTGGTTTCGGCTACTTTGGCTTGTTCCTTGCGCATCTCAGCCCATGCTTGCCTACCGCCGACGTCGTCTTTGGACAGGAAGTCCGCCAATTCTACAATGTAGAAAGGTAATTCCGGCTTGTCGAATGTGCTGCGCCAATCAGCAATCATAGCTGTCAACAGTGCGGCGTATTCATTGCGGCGGTCCACATTGGACTCTCCCTGATACCAGAGGACACCACGGATGCCATAGTTTTGTAACGGGGCAATCATGGCATTGTACAGGCATACCGGTTTGTAACAGAAGAACATCATTCCCGGAGCCGGAGGCATGGAAGCACCTAATCTGTATTTCCATTCTCCTTGCAGGCTTACTTCTTCATTTCCGCAAATAATCTTATAAGGCTTCTCTTTTACAAAGTGCGGATAACCGTTATTGCTGATGAGCCGTATAGTTACTGTGTTTTTTCCCGCTTTCAGTACACCTGCCGGAATGGTATAGATGCGTGGAGGATACTGGTAGGAAACAGTACCTACGAATGTACCGTTCACATAGACCGAGTCTGCATCTACAATGCAACCTAAGCGCAAGGTCGCTTCTTTTCCGTTCCACTCCTGCGGTACTTCCACTTTCTTGCGGAACCAGTGCGAACCGTTTATCGGATTCAAACCGTTGCTTCCCCAGTCGGTGGAGAATAAATCGACGGTCTGCCAGTCCTTATCGTTGTAGTTGGCGGCATACCAAGGTGTTGTTTCGTGCAGCCCTGCATCCCCCCGGTATAGGGAAGTGTTCCAGCGATAGAAGTTCAAACCTTCTGTCTGCTTAATGCTTTTCAGATACGCATCATCTTCATATTGCCGTTTCTCATTAATATACTTTGGAAATTCTTTCAGTCCTTCTTCGCTTATCCATGCCTCAACGGGAGTCCCGCCCCAACTGGAGTTTATCAGTCCGATGGGTATACTGTTCTTTTCATACATGGCTTTGGCAAAGAAGTAGGCCAAGGCGGAAAAGTTCATTACGTTTTCCTGCGTCAGCGGTTTCCAGGCAACGTAATCCGGCAAGTCCGCTTGCGGTGCATGGAAGTTGAAGATATTAGGTACTTTCAACTGCCGTATATTTGTGTTCTCATAAGCGGCAATTTCATCACGGAACATATCTGTTACCCGGCTGACAGGTAGTTCCATATTGGATTGGCCGGAGCACAACCATACATCTCCTACCAGAATATCTTTCAGTTCGATGTCATTAACTTGCAGAATGTAAGGTCCGCCCGGTTTCATTGCAGGCAGGGTGAGGGTCCACCTACCGTTTGCGTCTGCTGTAACCGTGTAAGCTACTTTCAGTTTACCACCTTTTACACCTGTAGGGGTGGCATTCTTTAGGAACTTCACCTGTACACTTTCTCCGGCATCTGCCGTGCCCCATACTTTGATGGGTTGCTCGCGTTGCAATACCATTCCGTCAGAAATCAAAGCAGGCAACTTTACCTTTGCGTCCACCATGGAAGTAGCGCAAAGGCAAAGCAGCACTGCCAGACTCAACCTAACTTTATTAAACCTAACCTTATTCATATCTAATTTTATCTTTTACCCACAACTTAATTACTACCTACTTATACTCGTACAATTTCACATGAAGTATCTGGAATTCTCCCACTGAGATGCGTACATGTCGCCCTTGGTGATCCTGATCACCATTCAGACGGCGGATATAAGAGAACGTACCGTCCTCGTCCACCTTCACTTCATCTACGGAACCGATGCCACAACGTGCTCCTTTCCACATCACCTTATCACTTATCACTTTATCACCCTTTCCTCCTGCCTGAGCAAATCCGTCTTCGCCCAATGCCTGGGATTTAATTTGATTTTCTGTAGCTTTTTCAAACTCGATAACGATGCCACTACCAGCTACTATATATTCGTTAGGTGCCAGTTTCAGTAATATACCTCCGCCTTCGGGCCATACACTGCCATCGGTGGCGCGCGCATCCCATGGAAGGGTAAAGAAATGGCGGCAAGTTATCTTCAGATCATCCTGATAAATGATACGTTCCTTATTTTCCTGATCGAAAAGTAATCCTTTCATTGTTCCTTTACCTTGATGCTTAGCCAGCAGCGGCATGAACTCCTTTAGCGTACGATAGCTTTTTACCAACGGAGAGTTAGGAGAGTCGGAACCACCTTCGATAGAGAACGGACTGATACCGATGGCATCATGTTCACCAAAGATGTAGAAAGCTCTTACGCCATTATTGTCTGTTAGTTTGATTTCGGGGATAAACAGCGGGTTGTTGTGCAATTTATATTGGGCTACCCAGTCTGTAAAGCCATTGTCGTACAGGTCGGGAGCAAGAAGGTCGATGCTGGGTGCTCCGCAATGCCATATATCAATAAGGTGTGCCAGCGGACCGGCAGAAGGATATTCTCCGGGTTTCCGGTTACGGCTGTTCATGGCAGCGTTCACGAATAGTGGAATATTGTAGATGGACCGGGCGCTTTGTGCCATTCTTTCCACATAACGGGCGTAGTGCCAGGCCATAAATAATTCATCGGTGTAGATATCGGCTCCGAATACTTCTTGCCAGGTACCTTGTTTCTTGCTACCTTGGCTTTCCCATTTCTCAAGCATCTGGGGGTGGAGCGTTTTCTTATTTTTCTGCAAATAACTCATTAATTCGGCAGGCACCGGTGCATTGAATAGTGCGTTGGCTTCTTTAGAATAGTCTCTTGCATCTTCCAGCATACCTATCTCATTTTCTATCTGTATCATGACGACGGTACCTTCCTCTTTATCAATGGCTGCGACGTGTTCCATCCACCCGGAAAAAGCACGGTTGTCGGCTTGGAATACATTTTCAGAGAATGCGCTGGCTATTTCGAGTGGTTTTCCTTTTTGTGTATAAGCACGCGGATATTTCTTATAGTTTTCTTTGAACCAGAAGGGAGCATAACAACTCATGGAGTTCTTCCAAGCACCGAACCAAAGAAAGATAACTTTCAGATCGTTCTGCCGGGCTTGACGGATAACTTTATCTGTGAGGGTGAAGTCGAATTGTCCTTCCTGCGGTTCTATCAAATCCCAGTATGCGGGAACGAGTACTGTATTCAGTCCCATCCGTTGCAGCTTCGGGAAGATACGTTCGATATCTTCTGTGCATGTTGCCGATGAATTTCCTAATTCACCGCCTAAAATAAGAAATGGTTTGCCGTCTACTACTAATTGAGTAGCGGTGCCTTGTTTTTGTAATGTACTCTTTTGAGCATTTACATACCCAACTGTCATCACACTCAAAACTAAAATGAAAATCCAATTCTTCATTGTTTGTCTCTGGTATTGATTTGAGATGTTTTCCATTGCAACAAAGATAGTGAGCTATAATTTAAAAAACTTTTCGCAATGTTGCAGAAAACTTCATTTCGGTTACATTATCCCCGAATGATGTTACATAATTTTTTGTTTATCGTACATCTTCCTGTTTCAGAGGATAAAACGGATGTTTTTACCGGATTTGCTGAATGATTGGGTGAATGGAATCCGGTAAGGCCGGAGCCTTACCGGATTTCTTGTTTTCACTTATTGATCAGCGGGAGTTTCTTCCTCTTTCACTTCGTAGGCTGCTTTCCAGTCGTCGCCGGTGAAGTCTTCGCTGATGTCACGTCCGGCAATACCGTCGCACACGCCCTTATAGGCCGGCTTGCGGGCATAGTTGGCATCGAAGAGATTGGGAGTGTCGCCTGTGAACCAGCCGGTGTGTTCGTCTGCGTGGTCGGACAAACTCCAGATGGTAAAGCCGGATTGCTGCGTAGCGGGCACGTTCTCCTTATAAGACTCGATAATCCAGCGATAGACATCCGCCTGTTTCATTAGCTGTTCGGCCGACGGATTAGCTGTAGGCTCATAAGTGTGGCGTACGTCAAGCTCGGTAATACGGATAATCTTACCCGTAGCGGCAAGTTTTTTGAACATTTCATCTATCTTTTCACGAGTCAGATCGGCTGCTACGGCGTGCATCTGTGTGCCTATACCGTCTACGATTGGGGCATTCGTCTCGTTGTGTTCGTCAATGTACTTCACAAAGTTAATCAGGGCATCCAGCTTAGCAGGGCTGACTTCCAGATTGTAGTCGTTGACGAAGAGCTTGGTTTCAGGTCTGCAATACTTGCGGGCATATTCAAAGGCCTTGGTGGCGTATTCCATGCCCAGATAGTAGCCCCAGTAGAAGTGGTTGCTTGCCCAGTTCAGGTTCAGCCCATCTTGTTCTACGGGTGCGGTATCGGGATTGCCGTCTGCATCTTCGCTTCCAAACACACCGTTGATTCCACGTACGCCTTTCGTACTGTCGTCGATAGGTTCATTGATGACATCCCAGCCTATCATACGGTCGCCCATGTGCTCGGCCATGCCTTTAATCCAAGTTTCCATGGCACCCAAGAGGGCGGTACGTTTCTCTTCAGGCGTTTTGTAGATGTAGGTCACGCCTCCTGCGGCGCGGGTCAGGTTTTTGGCCTTGGGCTGTGCTTCCTCGTTCTTCAAACCGAATTTAAAGTCATCAATCCATATGGTGCTGCCCGGAGTACCGCCAAACTGAACACCGAAGCGGACGATGTCGGCAGGATCAGAGGCGTTGTAGGTAAATTCTCCTTCGCATAGTGTCCAGTCGTTCAGTGCCGTGAAGCTGTCCTTGTAGATACCCGAATAACTTGCATTCTGTCCGATGGCCTGTACGGCGATGTTCATGTCGCTCTTGGTATAGAACGAGAAAGCGTAAGTGGCTCCCACTTCCAGAGGGGTGTCGAGTGCCCAGAAGAGTTGACTGTCGTAGTTCGCGGCCGTTTCGTCGGTCATGGTGAAGCGGATGGCTGTGTCGTCCGTACGTCCCGGCGCTTCTACACCGTATGTATATTTGCCCCACAGTCCGGTCCAACCGTTGGTGCCGTCGGCAAACGAAGGATTGGTGATGACGTTTTTCATCTTCTCTACCTTCTTCACGCCGAATTTCAGGTTGTCTATCCACACATTGCTGCCCGGTGTGCCGCCAAACTGGAAGCCTACACGGATAATATCGGTAGCCTCGGAAGCTGCGTTATAAGTGAATTCACCCGTCACGTGCAGCCAGTCGGCAGGAGCGGTATAGCTGTCCTTATAAATACCTGCGTATGATGCGTTCTGACCTATGAACTGCACGGCAATATCCATGTCGGACTTGATATCGGCAGAGAAAGCATACGTCACGCCGTCTTCCAAAGGGGAGGCGAGTGGCCAGAAAAGCTGGCAGTCGTAGTTCGCAGCCGTTTCTCCGGTCATGGTGAAGTGAATGGCATTATCGCTGTCCTTTCCGGGAGCTTCCACTGCATAAGTGTATTTTCCCCAAAGACCGGTCCATCCGTCGGTTCCGCTTTCGAAACCGGAGTTGGTAATGACATTCTCGCAGACATCGTCACCACCGATATCCTCAATCACTACTTCGGGAGCAATCAGCGATTTCAGGTACATTTGTTTCTGCTGCGTGTGCCACAGAAAACAGTGTCCGTACATTTTGGCGTCTGCCGGAATGGCATTTACAAAAGCATCTATGGTAGCGAAGTTCAGTTCACCCTTGTTGCCCACCACTGCATCATGCTTCATGGCATTTCCGGTGGTAAAGGTGTTGAAGTTTGCATCGGCCAGTTGCTTCACAGTCCCGTTATTTATATAATAGTCTGCTCCGATGCCTAAGCCTACGGTCATATTCGGAATATACTCAGCCGCATATTCCTTGATACTCTTGTAGTTGGCTATTTTTTCGGTTAAACTTAGTGGAATATCGGAGAGGTCGGCCTGTCCGTGCCCGTCAGGAGTACCCCATTCCATCTTATTATCCTCGCAGGCTGCCAAAGTCAATGCCATTGCCATTGCGGGAAGGATGATTCTATTTAATTTCATACTTTTTCAGTTTTAAGTTCTTAAAATAGTTGACGAGTTGAGAAGGTCATTCTTCTTCATCCGGGAAATCGGATACGATGGTCTTCTTGCAAGGCACTACGCGCCAGTTGTCCACATAGATTTTCTGGTTGAAGAGTGTCGATTCCACCGTTACGCCTCCAAAGGTGAAGTCGGTGTTGACGAATCCCATGCCGAAGTTGCGGTAAGATGCTCCGTTGCGGTCGTCTATTACCATTTGGAAAGTAGCTTCCTCCTCATTTTCCAATAAGGTGGCATATTTGTTGAACTGGCTAAAAGGAATGGTGACGGTTTGCCAGCCTTCGGTGTAGAAGGGCACCACTACTCCCTCTTTAATCCAAGGTACGCAGAATGCCACGGCATTGTTGGTGCCATCATCGTCCGATCCAATGCCGCTAATATTGAAGTTGTTCATAAGCGATATTTGGATGTGACCTGTTCCACTCCAAGGTTGCGGCACGTAGATATCAAACTGGAAGGCCACTTCGTTCACAGGCGTTTCTGCCGGAATCAGTCCGGTCATGCGGTTCCAGTCATCGGTAGGCTCGTCATTACCTGCCGTCCACCACTCGGACACGCGCGGTTTACCTGAGACAGCGCCGCCTGCATCCAGCATACGTTGAGGTACCAGCAGGGCACATTTGCCTCGTTTCCCCAGCGGATCGTCCGCTACGTCGTGCTCATCGTCGCACATGGACTTGCCGGCATCCCAGCTCCAAAATCCCTGTACGCCGGTGCCGTCGAAGTCGAGAATCATACAGCTCTTTTCGTTGAAGTAGGCGGGAGTGACAGCGGTTCCGTTGGCACCTTCCGAGGTGATACTTCCGCCTTGGCTCACGCCACCCGGCATGGTGAACGAGTACCATTCGCCATCCTCATCGCTCTCTATGCCTGCAGACACTTCCACGCCGCCCGGAAGGATCAACTTGAGTGTTTCTTGCAGGTTGGCTCCATAAACAATTACCTTTTCCCCCTCTAGTGGTAGAGTGTTGCTGATATGCGAGATTTGTGGGGAGGCGGCACGAACCACCAGATCCTTATAAACAAACTCCGAACCGTCTTTTACCAGACGGATGGTATTTCTCACTTCCTCTTCGGCTTCGGCCACGGGAGTTTCTTTGTTGAGTTGTACCAGCAATGACTGGTCGCTTACCAAAGCTCGATTAAAGTAAGTGTCATATCCGTTGATATACACTTTTCTCACTCCATACAGTCCGCTTCCGGACAGACGGATGACTTGTCCGAGTCGTGCAAACGTCACTTCGCGGTCGGGAACGGACGATTCCACGTCTTGCAGATAGACCTTATTCACTACAATCGGAGAGTTTTGCGCATCCTCCTCAAAATAGGCATCCTCGTCGTTGCAGGCAGTGAAGCCCATTGCCAGAAGTGCCATGCACAACAGTCGGGTATATTTCAGGTATTTCATGATTATTCGTTTATATTAGTTGAACAAATCTTCTTCAGAAACTTCTTTTTCTCCAAATTCATAAGCTACGGTCTGTAAGTTTCCGCTGGTATCGGGTTTCAGATAGGGGTTCTTGCTTTGGTCGGTGTCCGACATGGGCAATATGAGGCTGTTTGCCGTAGCTGTGGCTACACCGTTCCCCGGTTCCACATAGTCGGGGCTGATTTCATATACGCCCGATTCGGTCTGGTACTCGTAGCTGGCGTTACGCTGCTGGTGGTTCATGTAATTGATAACCTCCTGCTGGCGGTAATAGGAACGGCGCACGAGATCGTACCAATACTGTCCTTCGAAAGCAAATTCCATACGGCGTTCGTGGCGTAGGTCTTCGTAAGTAATGCTTTTTTTGCTTTCCATTTTTGCACGGGTGCGCACTCGGTTGAAATATTCCGTATCGGTGGTACTTGCACTGTTTCCCAAAACGGCTTCCGTATAATTCAGATAGACTTCGGCCAGACGCATCATGTAGGTATTGGTACCCGAGTTGCCCGGTTCGCTGATGCCGCCGTTGTCGGCCGTTGTGCCAATGACGTATTTCTTGATGTTTGCTCCCTGGTTACCCGGATTCTCGGTCTCGCCATAGGTATAACCTCCGTTTTTCATATTCATGTCCGGATAGAACTCGCCATACGAAGCTACCGAATAGTGGCGGCGGACAGCATCGTCCACGGTTTTACCCAGTGTCTCATCCTTATAGGTTTTGAATTCTTCCCATAGGTTCCAAGAACAATAGGTGGCGCCTCCCCAGGCATCTTTGTCGGCCACCATCGTAGACCATGCGAGGAAGCGGACCATTGTATTGCCGCAGGCGCTGCTGTTGGCCTGCGTGGCAGGTAACCATTGCAACTGGAAAAGGCTCTCGCTGTTATTGTTGAAGCTTTTGGCTGCGAACAAGTCTCCATAATTGTCTATCAGTCCAGCTCCCGATTCGGCAATCACCTTCAGGGCTGCCCGCTTCGCGAGATCAAGGTAGGTCTGGTTTCGTGTGCCACGGTTGAAATCGGTGGCAACGTTGCTTCCGTTATACAGGCCATCGGTGGTAAGTCCGGCCATAGAGAGGTAAACACGCGACAACATGCCGTAGGCACTGTAGCACGTCACCCGTCCTGCATCGGCAGGAGTCTTAGGCAGGTATTTGGCTGCATATTCCAGGTCGCGGATGGCAAACTCTATGACATCCACACCCGGGTTGGCGGGAACCACGTAATTGTTCACCATACTGGAGGTGTTGGTATAGATGATGCCCACTCCCCATAGGGAAGCGATGTACCAATAGGCCGTACCGCGCATGAAGCGTGCTTCGGCAATAGATGCACGCTTTGAGTCCTCGCTGAGGGTGGGGGCGGAATAGTCAGTGATATTGTTGATGGTATTGTTGGCCTGTGCCACTACGGAATAGAAGGAATTCCATGCATCGGTCAGACCTTGGCTCAGGGATGTTTCGCTTAGGTTGGTGTACGGGTAGATGTAGTCGGAATATTGGGCGGTGATGTTGTTGGCACGTCCATCGCCCATTCCATAATAGAACTTGTCATTAAAGCCTGCCCATACATAGTTGTAGAGAGGTGCGGTGGCTGCCCGTAATGCCGCTTCGGAGTCGAAGAAGGTCTGCTGGTTCAGGTCGTGCGTATTCTTCTGCTCCAGAAAGTCTTCGCATCCGGTCAGTGCCAGTACGCCTGTCAACGCAATAGTCGATATGATATATTTTGTTTTCATTGTCTTTTTTGTTTTAGGATTAGAATGATGCGGTCAAACCAAAGGTGTAGATGCGGGGCGAAGGATAACGTCCGTAGTCGATACCATTATATAAGGTATTGCCCCACAGACTGCCCACTTCCGGGTCGTAGCCTTTGTATTTGGTCCAAGTATATACATTCTGCAGGTTGGCATACACCTTCAGGTTCTGGATGGGAGTCTTCCCCAGCCATTTCTTGGGGAATGTGTAGCCCAGAGAGATGTTCTGTATGCGCAGATAAGAACCGTCTTCTATGTAGCGGTCGCTCACGCGCCAGTTGAAGTTTTTGGCACTGGCTGTGTAGAGGCGGGGTGACAAAGGGTCACCACCCGTTACGTGGAAGTTACGGAAGTCATCCGGTCCGTTGGGATCAATCTTCTCTACGATGGCATAGCCGGTGGATTTCAACAGGTTGCTGTTGGCGCCCGACTGTTCCAGCCAGCGACGGTTGTAGTTCAGTACGTCGTTGCCGTAGCTGCCACTCAGGAATATGGCCAGGTCGAAGCCCTTCCAGGAGAAGGTGTTTCCTATGCCGTAGGTGAACTTAGGTTCGGGATTTCCGATAAATGTCTGGTCGTTGTTGTCTATTTTCCCGTCATTGTTAATGTCGGCAAAGATGTAATCGCCCAGCCACGTTTCTCCTTGGGCAATGCCTTGGTTGATGGGGCGTGCCACTTCCTTAACAGCTCCATTGGCATCTGTGTAGTAGAAGTCGGTAGGTTCGTCAAAACGTCCGATTACCTTATATCCCCAGAACTGTGCGATGGGTTTTCCTGCTACGGAGTTGGTTACGGTTTGTGTATCTGAACCCACTTGCAGGGAGTAGGGCAGGCTACCGGTTTCGGTATCCATTTCCACCACCTTGTTGCGGTTGAGTGAGAATACGAAGTTGCTTCTCCATTGGAAGTCCTTGGTGTCGATGTTCACGGTATTCAGGGTCAGTTCCACACCTTTGTTCTCAAGCGAGCCTATATTGCTCCAGGGATTGCTGGCAGCACCTTGACCGGACGAGCCCAAGAATGCGGGTAGAGCCACTTGCAGCAGCATATCCTTGGTTTTCTTGTAGTAGAAGTCGGCGATGAACTCAATGCGGTTGTCGAAGAGGTTCAGATCCAGACCTAGGTTGGTGGAATAGGTCGTTTCCCACTTCAGGTCGGGATTAGCGGTATTGCCGTTCAGTACACCGTTACCCCACGGGGTGTTCTTGGTGGCAAGCAGGGCGATATAGGCCCAGTCTTGCACGTTCTGGTTACCGGTAGTACCCCAACCCAAGCGGATTTTCAGGTTGTTGATGATCGGATTGTCCTTGAGGAACGTCTCGTTGCTTGCTTTCCATGCCAGGGCTGCAGAAGGGAACCATCCCCAGCGGTTGTTTTTGGCAAACTTGGAAGAACCGTCGCGTCGGATGGTGGCCGTTAGCAGGTAGCGGTCGGCAAACGAGTAGAAGGCGCGTCCGAAGTAGGAAAGGATGGAGCTGTTGTCCTGATAACCCGAACCGTCCACTTGTCCGCCTGCACTGGGGTCTTGGGCGGAATTGGACAGATAGCCTGTGGCACGGCTCTCCTGGGTCTCCCAATGGTTTTCGCTCATTTCCTGTCCCACCATAGCGTTGATGTTGTGCTTGTCGTTGAACGTGCGGTTGTAGGTCAGTATGTTGCGCCAGCTCCAGTATTTGGAATCATTCTTGGTCCAGCGACCCGTGCGGGTGTTGTTTACTTTCACACCGAAGGTGAAGTCCGGTTCATAATAGTAATACTTGTTCAGGTTGTAGTCGGTGGAGAGTTCTGTCTTCAGGGTCAGCCCTTTCAACAGCGTGGCTTCCAGATAGGTACTGAAACGGAAATTCTCTTTCTTGTTGTTGTTGGTGCGGATTTCGGCCAGTGCCACGGGGTTGTCGGGCATGTATTGGTCGTCCGGACCGTCATAGGACCCGTCTGCCGAAGTGACGGCGGTAGAAGGTTGCGATTGCAGGGCAGTCATGATAATGTTATTGTCGGCACCCACTTTTTGCTTGCTGTCCGACATGGAGAAGTTGATACCTCCCTTCAGCCAGCTCTTGATTTGAGCTTCCAGATTGCCTCGCAGGGAGAGACGTTTGAAGCCGGATCCCAAAGCGATACCCGCCTGATCCAAATAGCCTGCACTGAATGCGTAGGTCACTTTTTCCTGACCGCCTGTGATGGATATATTATGGCTGGTCATCAAGGCGTTGCGATACAGCTCGTCTTGCCAGTCGGTTCCTTCGCCCAGTAATTCAGGATTGACGAAATTGTTGCTATGAGCCACAATCTGTGCATCGGCACGCACGTTGTGGTGGGCGGCATATTCGCGTAAATTCATCATTTCCAGTTTCTTGGGCATGCTTTGCCAGCCTACATAGCCATCGTAGGTGATGGTAGCCTCACCGGCTTTGCCTCGTTTAGTAGTAATCATGATGACACCGTTAGAAGCACGTGCACCATAGATGGCGGTGGCGGAAGCATCCTTCAGCACGTCCATGGAGACAATGTCCGAAGGGTTAATGCTGGACAACGGGTTGGAGGTTCCGTTGTCACTGCTTGAAGAGTCTACTATTACGCCATCTATCACAAAGATAGGTTGATTAGTGGCGTTCAGTGAGTTGATACCACGGATGCGGATGGCGGAGCTACCGCCCGGTGTACCTGTGTTTGCCTGAATCTGCACACCGGCAGCACGGCCTTGCAATACTTGGTCGATAGAAGTCGGAACCGACTTCTTGATGGCCTGGTCATTAACCGATACCACCGAACCTGTCAGGTCTGAACGTTTCATCTGTCCGTAACCTACCACTACGACTTCGTCCAGCATTTCAGCATCTTCTTTCAGGGTAACGTTGATTTGTGTCTTCCCGGCTACAGGAATTTCTTGAGTCTTGTAACCCACAAATGAAATTACGATGGTACTGTTGGATGGAACATTCAGCGTGAAGTTACCGTCAATGTCGGTAATAATACCGTTACTGGTGCCTTTCTGCACTACGCTCGCACCGATAACTGATTCTCCTGTGGCGTCCTTCACCACACCTTTCACAGTGATGTTCTGTGAAAATGCCCATAGAGGTATCAGGCATAATAAGAATAGAAGCCCCAAAGGCTTAAAACAATAATTTGTGCATTTCATAATGAAATTAATTTAGTTGGATAACAATAATATTCTCTTTCTTTATTAAAGATGTGAAGACGTGCATTTCATTTTTAAGTTTCCATATTTGTATTCAATTAGATTAAGTGATTAAACATTCCTTTTCGTTTGTGACAAAGATATTCTATAATATGAAGAAGCAGGCATTTTATTGTAGCCTGTGTTACATTTAAATGTAACATGACTTTTCCCTGTGTTACAAAATCATTTGCTGGTGTTACGTTCGGGCTTAATTGACACCCGAAAGATACATATTCAAGTGATAAATCCCATATTTTCTTGTTTTTTTCTTTCTGATGGTACTTATGAGTAAAATATGCAAATCAGGAGTTGAATTATGTTCGTTATTATACGGTTATGAGTTAAACCAATGCTTGAAATTTACTCTTCTATATTTACATCTGACCCGAGTCGTTATTTGAGGTACCCTCAGTCGTTATTTTAGGCAACCTCAGTCGTTATGTAAGGGTACCTCAGTCGTTATGTGAGGGTACCTCAGTCGTTATGTGAGATGCAGTCCTCTTAAAATCCTGAAATACAGAGCACTACAACCTCACATTTTCATCTTTTTATTTAAAAATTAAGATTTTCGGACAAAAGTGAACGGTAATTTATCTTTAAACTTATAATTGACTACACGAAAGCAGTCGCCATCAACGGACTAAAAACTCATTTCTGGCGGAATATGAATTAATTCCGAAAGTTTTCACTATCTTTGTTTACCTTTAAGTATAGAATGCAATGAAAACAGCTCCTAACAAAGCCCCCCTTATAGTCTTATTGTTGTGCTTGGTTGTTCTGCCTTTGGCAGCGCAGACCGGTAAGTTTTATTCCACTAACAATGAATTATCCAGCAGTCTTATCAACCAGATCTTTCAGGATAAGCGTGGATTCATCTGGATAGCTACTGAGTACGGACTGAACCGTTTCGATGGGCTTCGGTTTTCTAACTATAAACATGTGTCCGGCGACTCCACTTCCATCAAAAACAATTATGTGCGCACGCTTTTTGAAGACAGTCGGCAGAATCTGCTGGTAGGCTGCATTGACGGGTTGATGAAGTATGATTCGGAAACAGATACTTTCCGGGAGATTCCAATGATACGTGCGGGCAAGCGGGTTTTTCCACACATCACGCAGATGCAGAAATTGCATAATGGTGAGATTTGGGTGGTAACTACCGGGCAGGGCATTTTCCGCTTGGACGAAGAGAAGCAGCAGGCGGAGTCCATTGACGCTATCATGAGGCAAGTGAATTATAACTTTCAGTCGAACTTATATGAAGACTCTCATTACAATATATGGATCGGTACGGAAGGACATGGATTGATCTGCTATCTGCCTGCTACGCAGGAAGTTCGTGTGTTCAGATACCCGGTGATTAATGATAACTATGTGTCGGCTATCGGTGAAGATAAGTACGGGAATTTGTTTATTGGCACTCAAAAGCATGGCTTGTCCCGTTATGAGCGTGAGCAGAACCGCTTTGTTCCTGTTCCCTATATGGGCGGTGAGGAACTGTCCATCTATTGTCTGACGTTAGTGGACGACCGTTTGCTGATCGGTACCGACGGTCAGGGACTGAAGACTTACAACCGGATGACCGGAAAGATAGAGGATTATAGTATCAATTCCGCGCCGCTGGATTTTTCGGAAGGAAAGATACACGCTATCATGGAAGACCGAGACAAGAACCTGTGGGTAGGATTATTTCAGAAGGGTATTGTACTGATGCCGAAGCAGGAAAATCCGTTTGAGTATTATGGCAATAAGTCCATTCATTATAATCCCATCGGACAAGGATGTGTAATGTCTATTTATCAGGACAGTAATCGTCATCTGTGGGTAGGGGCGGACAATGAAGGAATATTTGAACTGGATGCGGAAGGAAAGAGGCTGCGACATTATCAGCCCGGCAATGACCCGCGTTCGATGGCTAATACTATTATGTGTATGTACGAGGATACGAACGGAGATTTTTGGCTCGGCACGTACACCCGGGGATTGGCAAAACTAAACCGAAGAACCGGTGAGTGTGAGTACCCGCTGCCCGTTGACAACGAGAAGATATTCTCAATTACGGAAGACCGGCATAAGAATCTTTATATCGCTACTTTCGGTTCGGGTTTCTATCAGTATAATCTGATGACGAAAGAGTTGAAACACTACGAGTCGTCTAAAGACGAAACGGGCGACCTGACGAGGAATGAATTGGCCAATGACTGGGTGAACTACATCTTTTGTGACAGTGAGGGAATGATCTGGCTGGGGCATTATAAAGGCATTAGTTGTTTCAATCCGGTTAATGAGAGTTTTATTAATTACCGGAAGGTGAACACCCTGGTTGAAGACCGGGTGGGCTATGTAGTGCAAGAAGACCATGCCGGAAATATCTGGGCAGGTACGACAGACGGTTTATATTGCTTCAACAAGAAGACTGATGAGCTTACTTGCTTTACGGTGGCGGATGGTTTGCCGAATAATGTAATCTGTGGAATTTGTGAGGACGAGGAGCACAATATGTGGATCAGCACCTATATGGGTATCTGCAAGTATGATGCTAAAACCGGCCGTTATATCAATTATTATGCGGGCGATGGTTTGCAGGGAAACGAGTTTACGCACGGTGCATTCTATAAGGACGAGGCTGGGAAAGTCTATTTCGGTGGAATCAATGGTATCACTTATTTTCAGCCTTCATCTATAGAGAGCGTGCTGAAAGATACCAAGGTCTGGATTACGGATTTCTCTATCTTTAACCAGCCTGTACGGAAGAATACACGTTCGGGAAGACATACCGTTATTTATACATCTGTGCCGGATGCGAATATGTTCCAGTTGGCTCATTATGATAATACGTTCAGCATTGTGTTCTCTACGTTGCAATACAACAATCCGGAACAGATATCCTATCAGTATAAGATTGAAGAACTGAGTAACCAGTGGCTTAGCACTGAGCCGGGGGTGAACCGGGTGACGTATAATAATCTTCTGCCCGGCAAATATACTTTCCATGTGCGGGCGTTGAGTCATGGCAATCTTTCGGAGATACGTACTGTGAAGATACTGATTACTCCGCCCTGGTATGAGATGTGGTGGGCGTATTGTATTTATGCGTTCCTGTTCGGCTTGCTTGTATTGGGTATTGTGAATTATATCCTGTCGCGTATGCGCCATCGCCGTGAAATCATGAAGCGCGAACATGCCGAACAATTGAATGAAGCGAAGCTGCAGTTCTTCATCAATATCTCGCATGAGATACGTACTCCGATGACGCTGATTATTAATCCTCTGGAGAAATTGCTGGCTGAAAAGAAGGGAGGAGAAGTACAGAAGACTTACCTGATGATTTACCGGAATGCACAACGTATTCTTCGCCTGATAAACCAATTGATGGACATTCGTAAGCTGGATAAAGGACAGATGTTCATGAAATTCCGGGAGACGGATATGGTGGGTTTCATTGACGATGTGATGCTTACTTTCGACTATATGGCGCGGAAGAAGAAGATACATTTCAGTTTCGAACACGTCATGCCGCAGTTGAAGGTATGGGTGGATATGAATAACTTCGATAAGATACTGATGAATATATTCTCCAATGCCTTTAAGTACACACCGGAGCAAGGAGAGATTACGGTTACACTTTCTACCGGACGTGATTCCACCCGGCGCGATCCGCTGAAGGAGTACTTTGAAATAACTGTGACGGATAACGGCATCGGACTCGACCGGGAAAAGATAGAGCGTATCTTCGAACGGTTCTATCAGATAGATAATGATGTGACTAAATCGAACTTCGGTACGGGTATCGGTTTGCATTTGTCCCGTTCATTGGTGGAACTGCATCATGGCATCATCCTGGCAGAGAATCGGGAAGATGCTCCGGGTAGCCGTTTTATTATCCGTATACCGTTGGGCTCTGCCCATCTGCGTACGGACGAACTGGAAGATGTGGAAGCAGTCATCACCCCTCATACCGTGTGGGTTAAACCAGAGAAGACGGATTTAGAGGGAGCCTTTGAAGAAGAAGAGGACGAAGAAAGCAAGAAGGCGGGTAAGTCGAAAAATCGCATGCGCATATTGATAGTGGAGGATGAGGAAGAAATCCTCTCTTACCTGAAAGAAGAATTGGAAGGGGATTATCGGATTATGACCCGGAAGAATGGTAGGGAGGCTTATGATACGATCCTTGCAGATACTCCTGACTTGGTGATCAGCGATATCATGATGCCGGAAATGGATGGATTATCATTATGTCGGAAGATTAAGCAGAATACGAATGTCAATCATGTGCCTGTAATCTTGTTAACGGCTAAATCCAAGCCCGAGGATACCATGGAAGGTATGGCAACCGGTGCGGATGCTTATATGGTGAAGCCTTTCAATACGGAACTTCTGAAGAGTACGATTGCTAATCTGATTGCTAACCGTAAACTGCTGAAGAGCAAGTTCAGCGGTGCGCAGCAGCAGGAAGATAAGGTACAGAAGTTGAGTATGAAATCGGCAGATGAGATATTGATGAGTAAGATAATGAAGGTTATCAACGAGAATCTGTCCAATCCGGATCTCAATGTGGAAATGTTGGCGGCGAATGTGGGCTTAAGTCGTGTCCATGTGCACCGGAAACTGAAAGAACTGACAAATCTTTCGGCACGCGACTTTATTAAGAATATCCGCTTACAGCAGGCTGCTGCCTTGTTGAAAGAGAAGAAACTGACAGTATCCGAAGTAGCGTATGCTACGGGCTACACGAACTTGTCGCATTTTTCCAGTTCTTTCAAGGAAGTGCATGGCATGTCGCCTAAGGAGTATATGTTGGCGCATCAGGGATAAGTTTTAGGAATTTATTTAATATGGACGGGTTATGAACAAAATGTGATAAGGTGGTAGGGTGATAAAGTGATAGCGGGATAAGACTCTTTGATATATAGCGCAGCCACTTTATCACCCTATCACACCTTACCACCTTATCACTCTTTTTTTATTCCTTCCTTTTCCGATATGAGTTAGATGGTGATTCATTGTATATTTCATCAGTTGGTAATTATACTTACAAAAAACTTGTAAATTTCTTCCTTTCCTTCAGCTACTCCTCCGATTCGTTGAGTGAATCTGATTCAGTCAGTGACTGAATGCCTTTCACTCAGTGACTGAATGCCTTTCAGTCCCTGACTCATTGTACCCCCATCCTGAAGGTATCTGAGAGAGGGTGGGGAAAGTGACAAGACAAGAAAGAAAAGAGATAAAAATTGCATATAAAAAACATAGATTTATTCATTTTTGTACAGTTTTGCTTTATTGCCAACCTTCACTTACAAAACTTGATTTAGCCACTCCTTTTAGTACCACATTATTAATGTTTACCTGTGCCGCTTGTGCATCGGTAATCACTTCTTTCTTGGCCAGTCTTTCTGCAATCAGGCGGAAGTAACCTTCCTGACTCTCTTGCAGTTTGCCGCCTGTAGTAAATGAGTTTTTGAAGTGTTTCGGTTTAGGAACAATGGAAGCAAGAAAGATAGATTCCTCTATACTCAATTGTGAAGGACGCTTGGCGAAATAGAAATCAGCTGCTTCATGGATACCGTAAACCATAGGCCCCCATTCGGCTATATTCAGGTAAACTTCGTACATGCGGGCCTTTGGGGTGAGGTGTTCGGTTTCGATGAGCCAGACGATAAGCGCTTCTTCCAGTTTGCGGGCTATATTCTTATTGCGGTTCAGGAAGACATTCTTTACTAATTGCATGGAGATCGTGCTACCTCCGCGAGCAAATTTACGGACTTCCAGATCATGAATCAAAGCTTCGCGCATAGCGTCCGGCAGGAATCCCCGGTGATAGAAGAATGCTCCGTCTTCACTTTGCATAACAGACATTTGCAGCAAGGGAGAAATGCTGTCCAGTGGTGTAAAATGTTCCCATGACGGACCGACAGGGAACGTATATACCGGTTGTCCGTTTTCGTAAGCTGTATAGATAAACTCACCGGACATCTTACCCAAATCCGTCTTTCCATAATGAAGAATACGGAAATCTTTCTCCTTCAGTTCCGATTCAAACTTTAGGCTATCCAGTTGTGAGAAATCTACATCCAGTAGAAAATGATAAGCTAATTGTCCGGTAGTGCTGAGGTCTTCCAGATTCTCGAAAAGTCCTTTGGGCAGCGAACCGAACAGTTCTTCCGAAGTGAACCAGGGTTTACGAACGGAAACTGTAAAGTGCCACTCTTTTTGATTGGTCTTTTCTCCAACGCGCTCTGCCCTTAAATAAGGATGAAAGGTCAATGCATTGAAGCGTACAAGGCTGGCGCTATCCAGTTCTACAGCCTGTGGACTGACATTAACATAGAAGTCCAGTTGACCGCGATCCAGATTGATGGTTTCGGGAGACAATCGTTTATGATATACTTGCAATCCCCGTACTTCCGACTGGCCGACCAAGCGAGTGATTCCGCCACTTACCTTTTCCTGTGAGAAATTACATGTCAGGCTGTCAAATTGTACTTCTGCACCAAATCGGCGGTTGATATAGGGAACAGTCAGTTGTGGAGCATGCAAAGTGGCATACAACCGTCTTTCCGAAGGATTAAATTCTCCTTCAGTATTCCATTGTTGATTTAAACTGTCTTCCTGAACTGTTATTTCGGACAGGAAATGGTAGTCGTCAATAACGAAACGGGGAATGCGGAAACTGACAAAGTTATGATCTTTCCGTTCAGTGATAGTAAGGTGGGTGAGTTCTCCATTGCCGGGTAATAATCCGAAAAGGAGGTTTAATGTTGTATTGATGCGACGGGTATAATCGGTACTGGAACTTTGTTCACTGGGAGAGGTGGGCTCGGCAGAAGTACGGAAAAGAAAATCGTAATTAGCTATGGAGTCCTTTTTAATGAAATTGAGTGAGAGGCCGTCGAGCCGGACTTCTTTAATCTTGATATCTCCCCACATCAGTTTCCAAAGGCCGATACGAACATTGAGGGATTGCAGGGCAAACAGTGTATCTCTTTCCTGCGGAACTACGCTCAGTCCGTCGATAGCGATTGTGTTCAGGCCCTTCATATGGAGTTCTCTGTAGCTGATATCCAGCCCATAACGCTGTTCCAGTAGGGTAATACGTTGATCTGCGATGTGACGCAGTAGGCTTCCCCGAAAGATAAAAATTCCTGCTGATAAAAGAAATAGCAGCATGAGACATGCTACTATTATTCTTTTTACTTTTCGTTTTATCATACTCTTTACTTTTCTTTACTTCCTTTCCAGATAGAGAGTACTTTCCTTCGTATCAGAAGAATATTCAAGGCAGATACTGCTATAAATAAGATACTTCCAGCCAAAATACAGGGTAGGAGAGACCCGGTTTCCAATTGTGGAATGAGAGTTTGCAGGACGCCTGTATAGTAAGATCTTAACCAGGCCACATCGCCTATGGCAAGGATCAGTACCAGCAAATTCAATCCTACGGTCAATACGTGATAAGGTAATGCGACTTTAGAAGGACTGTAACCTATTAATAACAGGTTCTCCAACTTTGCCGTATTCTTTTGAAGCAGCAGGAATACGCTTAACATCAGGATATAGAAAGAGAGGATGCTGATGAACAGTCCCACGCCGGAAACAATACCTGTGATAAGGCGGAGGAAATAAGTGGTCTTTCCGGCATCCAGATTGTCCCCTTCGGTCTCATAGTTCTTCAGTTGAAAATAGTCGGTGATGGTTGTGTCCGTAGGGTTCTTTACTTCTACGATCAGGCGGGAAGGCTGTGCTTCTCTTTCGGATGCGAAAGCCTGATTGGCCCATTCCATAAACGATTGTGGAACAAGGATAGTGTTCAAGCGGTTGGAGAAACCGACAATATTCCCTTTGTATTGTTCTACACGTCCGTTGCCATGCAGCACAATGTCCATTTGTATCAGTCCCATTACACCTTCCGACAACTTCGGCAGGTTGCGGCTCTGTGCGAAACCGAAGTTATAAAGGTTCAGGTAGTTACGGGGAATGATAATAGGTATGGTTTGTGTACCTTCGTCAAAGTGCCATTTGTCCAAGCTGACATCTACAAACTCATCGGGAACAGATTCAAAAAACATATCCGTAGAGATGCGGATACCGGCTTGCTCCATTCCCAGCCCTGCTGATACTTTGAAAAGGGTAGGTGTAAAAGCGCCTACACTACGTGTGAAGGGTTGTGCTTCCAGTTCCTTAATTTCATCTTTGGAGAAAGTATTGCTTTGTCCGGTAATACTGCCGAGGGTGCTGATCTTTTTGGTAGCGATGATATAATCCTTCTTCATGAAACTATCTCCCTGCGTGAAGACGGGAAGGACATCTTTATAAAATTGCACGCTCAACAATACAATCAGCATCCCAAAGATATTGGCGAGGAAAAAGCCGGTCAGTTGTCCGATACTGATGTGTTGGCGGAGAAGTTTCCAAACAAGTTTGTTCATTGAAGTTCTATGTTCTTTTATTAGTGATTAGCGTTTAGTGATAGGTGATTAGTGATTAGGGTTTAGTGATAAGTGATTAGTAGGCTGTGCTATCATTCCGCATGGTGCTAATCACTTATCACTAAACCCTAATCACTAATTTTATAGTTTCATCACTTTATTATATTCTAACTCTATATGTTTTCCAATGGAAGTAACAACCACTCCCGCACCTTGCTGTTCGGCCTCTTTGGTCAGTATACGTCCCATGAGTGTACCGTTATCATCATCCAGGTGGCTGATAGGCTCATCCAGAAAAATGAAATCGAACGGTTGGCAGAGAGCACGAATAAAAGCTACGCGTTGCTGTTGTCCGAAAGATAACTTTCCAGCCTTTTCATTTACTTTGTCAGTGATACCGAGCGTTTCAAAAAGAGCAAGGATTTCTTTTTTCTTCTTATAGTTAGTAAGCCGGTTCTTCAACTGTACATTCTCCAGTGCGGTCAGTTCAGGGAAGATACGTAGCTCCTGAAACAGCATGCTCAATGAATGTTTTCGTAATTCCACCCATTCATGAATGGAGAGCGAACGGATATTTCGTTCATCGAAGTTAATGATACCCTGATAGTCGCGGCGATATCCGTAGATATAGCTGCATAGAGAGGATTTACCTGTGCCCGAAGCAGCTTCAATCAGATACCGCTCTCCTTTTTGTAGCACAAGGTCTTGATGCCATACGTCGGATGAAATGGCATCCCGGTCGGCAAACACTTGGGGAAGTGTTTGCCGCAGATGAATGATTTCCATTATTTATCGAGATTAGATGCCTGCAAACTCTTTGATGAAGTTTACAATCTGTTTCAATGCATTTACGTTTTTGTCTTTCAGTTGAATAACCATATCTGCATTATTATTGGGGTCGCCAACAGCCTCTACATAAGCTATCTTGTCAACCAAAGCAAAAGCTGTTGCATATTGTGTGCCGCCATATTCCGATAACATCTTCACAATTGGCAAAGCAAGAATTGCTTCAGCATTAATGACGAAAGCACTGTTCTTACCTTTGATGTTGGATGCAAATTCGGTATCCTTAATGGATGGATTAACGGCTTTATCTATGCTCTTGTACAACATTTCGTCATTCGTAGCATACAAACTATTGTTGCGAACTCCGAAGAACAGGTTCAGTTCCTTTGATTTATATACATATTCGTTTTCTCCCAGTTTCAGGATGTCGTCTCCTCTTTTTAAGCCTAGTTCGCTTTTTTTCTCATACAATAACTGTACGGGGGCAGCACTCTTTACACTGGCGTACATCAGGAAAGTAGGAGCGTTATTCATAGTGAAGTTTATCAGCCCCATTGCAATATCTTTCTGGAATGTGCCGAACAACTCTTTTACTTCATTAGCCTTGGCTATGGAGAAATTCTTCTGGAACTGCTCATTTTCCAACAACATGTTATAGAACTCTTCTCCATTGATACCCATGCTGAGATACATCAGGGTGGATTTCGGGAAGTATTTCAAGAAAGTGTTTTCTATGGGGCAGGTTGCCTTCTTTTGCTTGTCGAACAAAGCTTGCAGTTCCGGGTTTTCTGTGAAGCTCTCATACTTCATGCTTACCTTACCTTTATCAAAGGAAAGGCTTCCCAACATTTTCATGTCTTTCAGGTCAATGTTGTAGGGCATATCGCTTGCTTTGATCATATTGGCATAAGGGCCCAGCAGGCTTGCCGGAGAGAACATAGTGCTGATATCTCCTCCCATCTTCTGCATCTTTTTGAAGATAGTAGTTGAAACAATGCTGTTTTCATTCGTCTGTTTCAGCAAGGCAGGAATATTCTCTTTGATTTTCTCAAGCTGGGTAGTGCCGCTATAATTGGTCAGCATAAGCACTGAAGGAGTATATACTATGAGTACCTGATTCCCCATTTGTGTGAACTGAAAACCGTCACCGTTTGCCAGAGGCTGACAGACTTTTTCTTTCTCCAATGTTTCCAGCAGTGCATGCAGGTCGTCTTCACTGCTGACTTTGGCAACGATAGTAGTAGGGAATGTTTCCGTGGTGAAGATATACAAAGGTTCCGATACATCGATTCCCGATTTCTTCGGATCTTTCATTATCATTTCCATTTGCTGGAATGTTGCAGCGTTCATGCCGCTCTTCAAAGCATTCGTCAGCTTTTCCTGTACTTCTTTGTTCTCCTTGTCATTGAGGCCTGCTTTGTCAGCCAATGATTTCAGGTTGATGCTGACTACCGTATGAGCATTGGCAGGAATCACATCGGTGTATTCTTGCTTCTTCTGGGAACATGCGCTGACAAGAGCGACCACTACAGCCATCAACGCCAAACGGGGAAACAAACTTTTCTTCATATAACTATTATTTAAGTGTGATTATCATTGATTTTGTAAGTTCAGAATGTGGCAAGCCACTAGAGCTGCCGTTTCTGTACGCAGTCTCGACTTTCCCAGACTAATGGGAGTAAAGCCGTTTTCTATTGCCTTTTGCACTTCTTCTTCACTGAAATCCCCTTCCGGACCGATTAATACCAGTGCATCTTCTCCTTTGCGGAGCACATCTTTCAACAGCGGCTTTTCTCCTTCGTAACAGTGAGCTATGAACTTCTGTCCTTTGAAAGGCTGCGTGATGAACTTGTTGAAATCCGTCATTTCATTCAGTTGTGGCAAACGGGCTTTAAGGGATTGTTTGATGGCGGAAACCAGTATCTTACTGATACGTTCGGTCTTGATCACTTTCCGTTCCGAGAAACGACAGTTCAGGAAAGTCAGTTCATCGAAGCCTATTTCAGTGGCTTTTTCTGCAAACCATTCAGTGCGGTCCATATTCTTGGTCGGGGCTATGGCAATGTGTAGATGTCCGTTCCATAAAGGTTCCTGGTAAATGGTCTCCAGAATGTTTACCATGCAACGCTTGTTGGTAGCAGCACTGATTTCTGCACGATAGAAATAGCCTTTGCCATCGGTCAATGTAATCTGATCACCAATATTGAGGCGTAGTACGCGGATGCAGTGTTGGGCTTCTTCTTCGGGAAGTTCGGCACGGGTTTGTATGTCGGGTGTATAGAATACATGCATAAGTCTATTGCTGTTCTTTTCGTTTGGTAATTTCGTCCCTGATGTGGGCTGCTCGTTCGTAATTCTCGTTGGCTATGGCTTCTTGCAATGCCTTTTGCAGCATCTCCATCGTATCTCCGTGGAAGAATTCATCATCATGTGGGGAAGGGTTTTCGCCCATAGGAGCTACACTGCTGGTTTCGTTCTCTTTTCCGGTTTTGAGTTGTTCCGCTTCCAGAATCTCCTCGTAAATAAAGATGGGGGCTTTCATCCGTAAAGCCATAGCAACCGCATCGGATGTGCGGGCATCCATGCGAATGATCGCATCGTCTGCTTTCAGGTAGATATAAGAATAGAATACACCATTGTCTACCCTGTAGATAAGAGCACGCATCATATTCACTCCCAATACTTCCAGACACGAAGCGAAAAGGTTATGAGTCAAGGGGCGTGGTGGAATAATCCCTTTCAGGCTGATTAGCATTGCCTGCGCTTCCGCCGCACCAATGATAACCGGTAATTGGCGGGTGCCCTCCACTTCTCCCAATACCAAAGCGTAAGCTCCTGCTTGTTCCTGACTATTGGAAATGTTTAGTACTTCTAGTTCTATTTTCTTCTTTTTATCCATAATATTTTTCCGAGTGGCTGGCAGCTACCAGCCACTTGCTACTTACTGCTTTTTATTTGCTGCTTCTTCTGGCCGGTGTTTGTACTTGAATACCAAGGCAAACAAAATACCGATAACCAATGCATAAGCAGCAAAGATTAACCAAATTTGAGGCCACTCTCGGTTCACCAGTCTGCCGTCGGCATATACCGAGAAGGCGTCTACTACGGCACCGCTGGCGTATCCTCCAATAATGGCGCCCAAGCCGTTTGTCATCATAAAGAATAATCCCTGGGCACTGGCGCGGATATTGGAACTGGTTTCTTGTTCAACAAACAACGAACCTGAAATGTTGAAGAAATCGAATGCCATGCCATACACAATCATGGATAGGATTAACATCCACAGTCCGGAGCCCGGATCGCCGAAACCGAACAATCCGAACCGGAATACCCATGCAAACATACTGATTAGCATGACCTGTTTAATTCCGAAATGTCTCAGGAAGAAAGGTATGGCGAGAATAAATAATGTTTCGGACATCTGCGAGATGGATAGCAGGATAACCGAATGTTTCACACCGAAAGACTCTGCATATTCCGGAATACTGGCAAAACTACCTAAGAAAAGATCGCCATACGTGTTGGTAATCTGCAACGCTGCTCCCAGAAGCATGGAGAACAAGAAGAAAATAGCCATTTTCTTTCTTTTGAATAGTACGAATGCATCCAGTCCTAAAGAAGAAATCAGTGATTTCTTTCCGGTCTTGGCAGGTTTACATGCTGGCAGGGTGAAAGAGTACAGACCCAGCATTAATGCGGATGCACCACCTACATAGAGTTGGGCGCTTGAGTTCTTGAATCCGGTAAGGTCCACCGCCCACATTGCACAAATGAAACCGATAGTGCCCCATACGCGAATGGGTGGGAAATCCTTGATAAGGTCACACTTATATTGTTCAAGCGAATTGTACGAAACTGTATTGGCCAGTGATAAAGTAGGCATATATACCAATAAATTGAGTAGCATTGCCCAATACATCTGGTCATATCCCGTAGCCGTGGAAGCATAGAAAAGACAGGCAGCCCCTGCAATGTGGCAAAGTCCGTATAAGCGTTCTGCATTAAACCATTTATCGGCAATGATACCAATGATGCCAGGCATAATCAGAGAGGCGATACCCATGGTTGCGAAGATTGCACCGATTTGGCCTCCTTCGAAGTGGAGTTCTCTGCCCATGTAACCTCCTAATGAAATTAACCATGACCCCCATACGAAGAATTGCAGGAAGTTCATGATAATCAAACGAACTTTTATACTCATGACTTTTCTAATTTGTGTGTTTCCTTTTCACATTAAATAATAGATGCAAATATAATATTTTCGTTGATTGCGTGAGCAAGTTAATTGATAAAAAGCACATAAAAGTGAAGAATGGTGAAGAATAGATGGTAAAAAGTGAAGTAGGCAAGTGTATATAAAAAAAGAAGGCTATCTATCCCAGACAGCCAATCTTTATTAACCTTAAATCTAATACCATGAAAAACACAGTGCAAATGTAGAGGTTTTATGTTATACAACATAACGTTTTAGTGGTTTTCTTCTTTGGTTTAACATCTTTTAGAATATAAAGAATGCTTTCCCCCTTTATAAGGACCAAAGTACATGCACTATTTATTCTACATACAACACTAATCCTTTCAGATATTCCCCTTCGGGATGATATATACTTACCGGATGGTCGGCGGGTTGCGTCAGTTGATGCAGGATGCGAACGCTGCGACCGGACATTGCAGCTGCTGTGAAGACTGCCGTGCGGAAGTTTTCTTTGCTGACTGCTTGCGAGCAGGAAAAAGTAAATAGAATACCGCCTGGTTTGATCTTCTCGAAAGCTTTTACATTCAGTTTGCGGTAACCTTGCAGGGCATTGCGCAAAGCATCGCGGTGTTTGGCAAATGCAGGCGGGTCCAGAACAATCAAGTCGTATTGGTCACCCATACGATCCAGATATTTGAAGGCATCTTCGGCAAAAGCTGCATGGCGGGCATCACCGGGGAAATTCAATTCTATATTCTTATTTGTGAGGTCAATTGCTTTGGCTGAACTGTCTACGGAATGTACCAGTTTGGCATTTCCACGCATACCATAAACAGAAAAGCCACCGGTATAGCAGAACATGTTTAATATGGAACGTCCATTTGCATAACGTTCCAGCAGGGAGCGGTTTTCGCGTTGGTCAACGAAAAAACCTGTCTTTTGTCCTTTCAACCAGTCAATATGGAATTTCAGTCCATATTCCATAGCTACATTATCAGTGCTGCCTCCTTTCAAGAAACCGTTTTCAGGGTAAAGATCAGCCTTGAAGGGAAGAGTCGTTTCTGATTTATAATAGATATTCTCTATTTTATCACCCATTACTTCACTGAGAGCATTGGCTATTTCCATACGGTCAAGATGCATACCGGCAGAGTGTGCCTGCATCACGGCGGTGCGGGCATAAATATCAATGATTAGTCCGGGGAGATTATCACCTTCTCCATGTACCAGTCTGTAAGTATTATTAGTTGGGTTCTCTGCAATACCAATGCTGCGGCGCATCTCATAAGCAATACTGAGTTTGCGTTTCCAGAAATCGAAATCGATAGCCTCATCCTGGTGGAAAGAGAGTACGCGTACGGCAATGCTGCCAATCTGGAAATGTCCTTTGGCAATGAATTCCTTCTTGGAAGTATAAATTTCTACTACTTCGCCTTCTTCGGGTTCACCGTCGAAATGAGCGATAGCACCCGAAAACACCCAGGGATGAAAACGTTTTAATGACTCTTCTTTGCCAGATTTGAGATATACTTTGTACATGCTGTTATAGTGATTAACGATTAGCTGTTAGTGATTAGTGAGTAGTATCACACTGATTATTGGGTTATAATTTCCTCTGTTTCGTCCGGTGCCAACTCATAGTCACCGCTGATTTTTAATTCTTGCAGTCGGTTATAGATGTTGAGGCATGCCCATGCATCGGTAGCCGCATACTGTTTCTGAGGTTCGGTCAGGTGTTCAGCTTCCCAGTTGGAAAGACGTTGCGATTTGGAAATCTTTTCACCGAACAGGATACCATAGATTTTCTGCAGGCTCTTGTCCTGTATGCCGAACATACGGACATATTCTTGCAATTCGATGCAGGCGCGTTGTTCAAAGGGAGCACGTTTGTGCAGCATCATAAAGTCATCCCGCAGCGAAAGTCCGACTTTGGTGACCGATGGGCTTTCCAGCAACGAAATAATCGGAAGCGTCAGGCCGGTCAGGTTCAGGCGGAAGAGGAAGCAATCTTTTTCAGAGGATACCTGTAGCAGCGCAACCTTGTGTGATTGTCCTTTGGTGAACGACGGGCGGGTTTCGCTGTCAATTCCCAGCAAAGGATATTGCTTCAGGTAAGTAACTGCCTTTTCTGCTTCCCAGGGGGTTTGTACCATATGTATTTGTCCTGGAAAGAGAACTTTGGGCATCTCTTTGATAGCTTCCTTATTGATTGTTTTTTTAATAACCATAATTAATTTCTTTATTCGTGATGGTGATGGCCGTGGCAATGGCAATCATCATCGTCGCAATCGCAATGACCATGATTGTGGCCATGACAACCGCATTCTTCTTCATCAAAATCTTCTTCAATTGTGTCTTCTTCGGCGGCATGGTTGTATTTCACGTCGTGTAGTGCACGTAGCGTGTTCACCAACGTTTGTCCCCAGTACTCTTTGAACTGCTCTTGGCAGATGGCGAGAGAGTCGTTCATCGTTTCATTCAATCCCAGTTGGAAGACGAAAATGAAATCTTTGATGGCCTGGTAAATATCCGCCAGGTCTTCGGAAATATTCTTCTTGATGGGTTGGTCGCTATAAACCATATCTTGTATGAATACATCCAGATAATCATCTTTTTCGGCAAGAATACCGGCAAGGTTGATGCGAAGCACTTCATACGTTTCCTCCGTCACATAGCTTTCGGGGGCTTCATCGCCTATTATTTCCGTTTCGGGTAGCATGGCAGCCTTGAGGTAGAGTAGCGGAAGTATCTTTAATGAGGTATCGACAAATGTATCGCGTTTCATCGTCTCCGCCTGTTCCAGGAACTTACAGAACTCGGCAGCTACGGTGACGAACTCCACCACGTTGCGGTCGAATATCACTTGGCTTTCTTTTTTCATAATCTACTTGATTTTGAAACGCAAAGATAGTGCAAACCGAGTGCAGTAGCAAATTTATTTGCATTTTACTAAGCAATAGTTCGTTAAACATTTCATTCACATTTATGCTGCCTTCACTGCCACCGTTGCCTTCGCCGCCACCTACGACGCCATTATTCTACCCGCCAGCTACAATTCTGGAGTCTTGACGGTAGATTTCGAGAATATAGACCCGAAATGATCTTGGAATAGAATCCGGTAGATAAGCTGCGGTCACGGTGGAATAATACGTCCGTGCCGTCTTTTTCTTATTAATGATGTACGGGCGCATACGCACTCGGAGGCGCGAAATTCCTTACTTTTTCTTTAAGCTGTGTTACACACATAAACAGAAAAACTTCATGTTTTAGATGGAAGTAGTAGAATATACAGTTATAACCGTTAACTTTACTTTCAAATCTGATTTTAAATAAATTATTAACTTAAGAAAAGAATTTAGCTAGGAAAAGTACATTCAGATAAGTGCATCGCCTGATTCAGATAGGTGCGCAAGCCAACGCAGCTATAAGCGTTACCCGATGCAGATAAGTGCGCAAGCTAACGCAGCTATAAGCATCTGGTTTGTGTACATTTCCATCTGTCAAGACTTTGGAGTGTGTATTATCCTGTTGATGCAGCATCTCCTAAAGAACAGTTCCATAAGATTTCGCTACTTATTAATAGTCTGTTTGAATGTCTCCAATTTTAAGTTTTCCGCATAACTTTTATCTGTAAACTACTTCTCTTCATTTATTTTCTGCCGTCTTTATTCTTATATTTGTTAAAATATTGTCTTACTCTTTCTTTTTAAAAACATCGCTCTTTCCTTGTTTTCGCATTGCCTTTTCTTTATTTTTGCTTTCCAAACCCCTAATTTGTAGTTAACCTATGACAAAACTCTTATTCCTGGGAACTCTCCTGTTCTCTACAGTATGCCTGAATGCTCAAGATACGGAATCTTATCAGGAGGTTCCCAATCCAGTAGCCGTCAATCCGGTTTTATGGTCTGAAGTGAAAGTCCCGCAAGTCAGTTGGGGAAGTACGGACATACGGTATAAGAAGGAAGAACCTGCCGCTATTTCCGGAATAAAGAAAAATATTAATCTCACAGCTTGGAAAGGTGAAAAAGTATCTGCCCAACTGGTAGTGTGGACTCCTGAAACATTAAACAATCTGACTTTCACTGTCAGTGATCTGACTTCCGGCTCCGAAACCATTAGTAAAGACGATATTCGCACTAGTTTTGTACGCTATGTTATGACCGATGAACTGAACAAGGATGGATTGGGGGCATGTGGCTATCGCAACAGTGCCGACTTTGACTCTACTCTGGTGGCGGATGTACTCGATCATCTTACCCCTTCCCTGGTGATTCCTGCCAACTCTGCCCAAGGAGGTTGGATCAGTGTTCGAGTGCCGCAGTATGCTAAAGCCGGAAAATATACGGGAACGGTTACCGTGCGAAACGGAGATACTGCTTTGTCTGAATTGAAACTGACTGTTAATGTAAAGAACCGTATCCTTCCTGTTCCTTCCGAATGGGCTTTCCATCTGGACCTATGGCATAATCCCTATGCTGTGGCGCGCTATTATGGGGTGGAACCATTCAGTGACAAACATTTTGAACTGATGCGCCCGTTGATGAAGTTGTATGCCGATGCAGGCGGGAAAGTGATTACCGCTTCCATTATGCACAAGCCTTGGAACGGGCAGACGTATGATGCTTTCGAGAGCATGGTCACCTGGCTGAAGAAAGCCGACGGTACCTGGTATTTTGATTATATGGTGTTCGATAAATGGGTGGAGTTTATGATGAGCACAGGTGTCAGGAAGCAAATCAGTTGTTTCTCTATGGTACCTTGGCGACTTTCTTTTCAGTACTTTGACCAGGCGAGCAATTCATTCAAATATTTGAATGCCAAGCCGGGAGAAGCTGTTTACGAAGAGTTCTGGATAACGATGCTGAAATCGTTTGCCCAACATCTGAAGGAAAAAGGATGGTTTGAGATTACTCATATCGCTATGGATGAACGCCTCATGAAAGACATGCAGGAAACATTAAAAGTGATCCGCAAAGCCGATAAGGATTTTAAGGTTTCACTGGCCGGAACTTATCACCCTGAATTGGTGGATGAACTGGATGATTATTGCATTACGATTGCCGAGAGATTCCCGTCTGAAACGATTGATTCACGCCGTGAAGCCGGAAAAGTAACCACTTATTATACCTGCTGTTCGGAACCTCGTCCGAACACCTTTACTTTTAGCCCACCTGCCGAAGCCGAATGGCTGGCATGGCATAGCGCTAAAGAAAATCTGGATGGTTATTTGCGTTGGGCATTGAATAGCTGGGTGAAAAATCCGTTGCAGGATAGCCGTTTTACCGCGTGGGCGGCAGGGGATACTTATCTGATCTATCCCGGTGCTCGTTCATCCATCCGCATGGAGCGTCTGGTCGAGGGTGTGCAAGCTTTTGAAAAAGTGCGTATTCTGAAAGAAGAATTTAAGAAGAAAGGTAATAAAGGTGCTATTAAGAATATTGAGAAAATATTGCAAATGTTCGACGAGCGGAGTTTGGGAGAAATTCCGGCAGCTACTGCTGTAAACAAAGCCAAAGAGGTAATCAACAGATATTGATAGGTATCTGGTGGAAGGATTGAATATTTTTGTTACTTTTGCACCAATCTATCATTTACTAAGGAATTATATTCATGGCTAAGAAAAATTCAATTAAAGATACGGAACAGACTCTTTCCTTGTTTGGTAAAATAAGGGCAATCTTTAAAAACGAAACCATTCACTTTGTTATCGGCTTGGTACTGGTCATCTTTTCAGTATACTTGCTATTAGCCTTTTCTTCGTTCTTCTTTACGGGAGCGGCGGATCAAAGTATTATTGACTCGGGCAGTGCGCAGGAGCTGGCTTCTACCAATAATGGAGTGAAGAACTATGCCGGTTCGCGCGGTGCACAGTTGGCAAGCTATCTCATTAACGATTGCTTCGGCATTTCGTCTTTCTTCATTCTTGTGTTCCTTGCAGTAGCGGGACTGAAGTTGATGCGTGTGCGTGTGGTTCGGCTTTGGAAGTGGTTTATCGGATGCTCGCTATTGCTCGTCTGGTTTTCTGTCTTCTTTGGATTCGCTTTTGTGGAGCAATACAAGGATTCTTTCTTATATCTGGGCGGTATGCATGGATATAATGTCAGCAATTGGCTGGTGTCGCAAGTGGGCGTGCCGGGCGTTTGGATGATTTTGTTGGTGACTGCTATCTGTTTCCTTATCTATATCAGTGCACGTACCGTGATCTGGTTGCGGAGGCTGTTTAGCCTCAGTTTCTTGAAGCGCAAACAGAAGGAAGAAGAAGAGAAAGGTGAAACACCGGAAGAGTTTACAGACTCTTGGACGGCGAAAGGAAAGAAGAAACCTGCTTCTGCTCCTGATGTGGCGGAGGCTGATACGAAAGAAGAAGAAACTCCCATTGAAGTTCCTGAGCCGGTAATGGAACCGGAAAATGAAATAACACTGGATTTAGGTGGTATTACAGAACCTCAACCTGCCAAGCCGTCGGGGGAAGAAGTTTCTATGATTATTGAAACCCCGGTCTCCGATCCTGCTCCTTCTCTTCATGAGAAACCTGCAGCGGTAGAACCTACTTTTGAAATAGAAGCTGCAGAGGATGACGACGAATATAAAGGTTCGGAAAAGGAACCTTATAATCCTCGTCTCGATCTGGAAAATTATCGCTATCCTACTGTCGACTTGATGAAGCATTACGATAATTCCGAGCCAACTATTGACATGGCGGAACAGAATGCCAATAAAGACAAGATTATAAATACGTTGCGCAGTTTTGGTATTGAAATCAGTACGATCAAGGCAACGGTGGGACCTACGGTGACGCTGTATGAAATCACTCCCGAACAAGGCGTGCGTATCTCTAAAATTCGTGGTCTGGAAGATGATATCGCCCTTAGCCTTTCGGCATTGGGTATTCGTATCATTGCACCGATTCCGGGAAAAGGAACGATTGGTATTGAAGTGCCGAACTCTAATCCGAAAATCGTTTCCGGACAGAGTATTATCGGCAGTAAAAAGTTCCAGGAGTCTACTTATGACTTGCCGGTTGCCTTGGGTAAGACGATTACCAATGAAGTGTTTATGGTAGATCTCTGTAAGATGCCGCATATGCTGGTGGCGGGTGCTACCGGTCAGGGTAAATCTGTCGGACTGAACGCCATTATCACTTCTTTGCTTTATAAAAAGCATCCGGCTGAACTGAAGTTTGTGTTGGTAGACCCGAAGAAGGTAGAATTCAGTATCTATTCGGTGATTGAACATCATTTCCTTGCTAAGCTGCCCGATGGAGAAGATGCTATTATTACGGACGTAACCAAGGTAGTGCAAACGTTGAATTCTATCTGTATAGAGATGGATACACGTTACGACTTATTGAAAGCTGCACATGTGCGTAATATCAAGGAATATAATGAGAAGTTTATCAATCGCCAGCTGAATCCGGAAAAGGGGCATAAATTCATGCCTTATATAGTAGTGGTGATCGATGAGTTCGGTGACTTGATAATGACGGCAGGTAAAGAGGTTGAATTGCCTATTGCCCGTATCGCCCAGTTGGCGCGTGCGGTGGGTATCCACATGATTATCGCTACACAGCGTCCGACAACAAATATCATTACCGGTACAATCAAGGCGAACTTCCCGGCGCGTGTTGCGTTCCGTGTATCTGCCATGATAGACTCTCGTACGATTCTCGACCGTCCGGGAGCTAACCAGCTGATCGGACGCGGTGATATGTTGTTCCTGCAAGGGGCAGATCCCGTGCGTGTGCAATGTGCCTTTATCGATACACCAGAAGTGGCGGAAATCACGAAGTTCATTGCCAAGCAACAAGGATATCCTACTGCATTCTACTTGCCCGAATATGTCAGTGAAGATGGCGGAGGTGATCTGGGAGATGTGGATATGGGGCGTCTGGATCCATTGTTCGAAGATGCTGCCCGCCTGATTGTCATCCATCAGCAAGGTTCTACTTCATTGATCCAACGTAAGTTTGCTATCGGTTATAATCGTGCAGGACGCTTGATGGATCAATTGGAAAAAGCCGGAATTGTGGGACCTGCACAAGGCAGTAAAGCGCGTGAGGTGCTTTGTGTCGATGAAAATGACCTGCAAATGCGTTTGAACAATTTACTGTAAATCGTGTTAAACTAATGATGAAGAATGTTCTTTTAATCTGTATCTGCCTGTTCGGTCTGGCATTACCGCTTTCGGCACAGAAATTGGATGCTCAAGATATATTGGATCGTACAGCTACTGCCTTCCGTCAGGCGGGAGGTATTCAGGCTGATTTTACGGTTCAGACGTATGCTAAAAGTATCTTGCAAGGAAGTTCTACAGGGGTTATCCGTTTGAAAGGAGAAAAGTTCCTGTTGGATGCAGATGGCGTGAAGACCTGGTTTGACGGTCGTACGCAATGGAGTTATCTTACTAACAGTGACGAAGTGAATATCTCCGAACCTACTCCTGAAGAGTTGCAAAGCATTAACCCTTATGCCTTATTGTCCATTTATAAACAAGGGTATCACATGAAGTTGGGTAAAGCTGATACTTATGGGGGTAAACCTGCTTATGAAGTGATACTGACAGCTTCTAACAGAAAACAGGATTTGCAGTGTGTTATTATCTATGTGACAAAAGATACTCTTCAACCTCTGTGTATCAGTATGACTCAGAAGGGTGGGAATAGCGTAGCTATCCGCATTACATCTTATAAAACGAGAGAATCTTACAACGATAATCTTTTCACTTTTGACAAGAAGGCGTATCCGACTGCCGAAGTGATTGATTTAAGATGAATTATTAATATAAAATGATATGATGGAAACAGAAAAAGTAAAATGTCTGATTATAGGTTCTGGTCCGGCCGGTTATACTGCAGCTATTTATGCAGGGCGTGCCAACCTTTCTCCGGTACTTTATGAAGGATTGCAACCGGGTGGTCAGTTGACAACTACTACAGATGTGGAGAACTTTCCCGGTTACCCGGAAGGAGTCAGTGGTCAACAATTGATGGATGACTTGCGCAAGCAGGCAGAACGTTTCGGTGCAGACCTGCGTTTCGGTATTGCAACTGCTTCTGACCTGAGTGCAGCTCCATATAAAGTGACGATTGATGAAGAAAAAGTGATTGAAACAGATACGTTGATTATCGCTACGGGTGCTACCGCTAAATATCTGGGACTGGATGATGAAAAGAAATATGCCGGTATGGGTGTCAGCGCTTGTGCTACTTGTGACGGCTTCTTCTACCGCAAAAAGGTGGTGGCAGTAGTGGGTGGTGGTGATACGGCTTGTGAAGAGGCTGTATACCTTGCCGGACTGGCTAAGAAGGTTTATCTGATTGTGAGAAAACCTTTCTTACGTGCTTCTAAGATCATGCAAGAGCGTGTGATGAAGCATGAAAATATCGATGTACTGTTTGAACATAATGCCGTAGGTTTGTTTGGAGAGAACGGTGTAGAAGGTGTTCATCTGGTGAAACGTATCGGTGAATCGGATGAAGAACGTTATGACCTGGCTATCGATGGATTCTTCCTGGCTATCGGTCATCAGCCGAATTCGGATATCTTCAAGGCGTATCTGGATACGGATGAAACAGGTTATATCATTACAGAAGGCGACAGTCCTCGTACGAAAGTGCCGGGTGTGTTTGCGGCCGGTGATATTGCTGATCCACATTATCGTCAGGCTATTACGGCAGCGGGTAGCGGTTGTAAGGCGGCACTTGAAGCGGAAAGATATCTTTCATCCAAATGCTTGATCTAAATTCTTCATATTAAAAGAGAAAAGCTCCGGATTGTCTTGCAATCCAGAGCTTTTCTCTTTTAATATACTTCTATCTCATCTACATATAAGTCTGAAGGAATAATATCTTCTGGTGAGTCTTTACGGCAGTCGATACCATTACGCAATGTTCCACCGCTCTTCAATGTCACTTTGATGTAACGTGCTTCGGTAGGCGTACATTCCAGCGTGTCGGTGAACATTTTTCTGCCATGCTCCGGATATTCGCGAGTGTAGGATGCCTGAGCTATTTCCTTGAATTCCTTACCGTCAGTTGATACCTCTACGCGGGCTGCACTTGCAGGCAGAACACGGAAAGCAGGATTATAAAGTGTACCGAAAACGACCTTACTGATAGTGACCGGTTTCTCCATATCTACAGAGAATACGAGTTCATTGTTGTTTTTCTCGTTCAGCTTAAAAGCTACCCACGGTGTGAAAGAAGCGATATTACCTCGTTTCCCATTGGTCAATCCCAAGGTAGTGCTATCTGTGCCCAATACATCGTTTTCTCCGAAGATATCGCCACTCATCCAGCCCCAATGAGGAGTGGTAGTGTATCGTTTTCCGCTTATCAGGTTTGCATACAGTTTTTTACCGTTTACTTTTCCCAGCATCTTACCATCTTTGAAGGCAGCTGCCTGTAAGTCTATATTGCCTTCCCAAATAAAGGGTTGTGTGTAAAGTTCGGATTTGGCAGTCGGCACACTTCCGTCCGTTGTGTATCTGATTTCAGCATCCGGATAGAATGTTTCCAGTACAGCTTTCAATGTTCCGTCGTATACATGAGTGTTGATGTTTACATCAAAGAAATTACGGCAAGCTTTCACATTAATAACGTCCATACGTTCGAAATCTTCTATCATGCGGTTCCGGAAACTGTTCCAGTTTTTTCTGCTGTTTTGCGTCCAGCCAGTTTCAGCCAAGGCTATGGCACGGGGGAACGCTTGGTAGTCACGGCGTTCGTCATTCTGCATATATTCGTTCCAGATATTGCCTTGCACACCGATAATATGTTTCTTTATTAATTCTTCCGCATCATCGGGGACAGGATTATAACTATATGTTTTCTTGAGTGTATTATATCCACCGATAGTAGTCGGTGCAGTTTCCGGTTCCTCTTGGTACTGGTCCAGATAAGCGTACGGACTCGGAGTCATAATTGCATCATGCCCGGCTTTGGCAGCTGTGATACCGCCTTCTACACCGCGCCAGGACATGACTGTTGCATTGGGAGCCAGTCCGCCTTCCAGGATTTCATCCCAGCCTATGATATTTCGTCCTTTACTGTTGAGGTATTTTTCCATACGGGTGATGAAGTAACTTTGCAGCTTTTCTTCTTTCGTATGCTTCTTACCGTCAATGGCATTCGGAGTGGTGTCGTCTTTCAGACCTAACTTTTGGATTAATCCTTGGCAATGTGCGCATTTCATCCAGGCATCCTTGGGGCATTCGTCACCGCCAATATGAATATATGAACTGGGGAATAATTCAATAACTTCATCCAATACACCTTCCAGGAATTGGAATGTTTCTTCTTTGGGACAGAAGACTTCTTCGAACACACCCCATGTGCCGGTTACTTCGTATGTCATATCCGGTCTGCAAGACAGTTCAGGGTAGGAGGCAAGGGCTGCAATGGCATGTCCCGGCATTTCTATTTCGGGAATGACAGTGATATACTTACTTGCTGCATAGGCTACTATATCTTTGATTTCCTCTTGGGTATAGTATCCGCCATGTTCTTTTCCATCGAAGATTTGCGGCCAGTTTACATAGTAGTAGTCTATCAGTGTCTCTTTCCGTTTTGAACCTACTTCCTGTAGTTTCGGGTATTTCTTGATTTCTATTCGCCAGCCCTGGTCATCTGTCAGGTGGAAGTGGAAAGTATTCATCTTATGCATGGCAAGCATATCGATGAATTTATAAATATAATCGGTGGTGGAGAAGTGGCGGCATACATCCAGCATCAAACCACGGTAAGGAAAACGGGGAGAATCTTCTATTTCGACAGCGGGCAGAGACCAATTAGCACGTTTCACTATTGTTTCTCCATAAACAGCAGGCGGCAACAGTTGGTATATAGTCTGTACTCCATAAAAGAAACCGTTGGGATGGGATGCTGAAAGGGTGATTTCATTTGGAGTGATAGAAAGCTTGTATCCTTCTTTTGGCATTCCATCTTCCGTAACGAAACGTATATCAGGTTGTTCCGGATTTTCTTGCGGATTACTTTGCAAAGAGATACCGGAGGTCAACCGGATACGGGCGATCAGGCTGTCTGCAATGGCTTGTACTTCCGGAATGCAACCGGCAGTGGCGATAGATACTTTATTACTCAGCTGAAAACGTCCCTCTTGAGGAGTCATTTGATTGGGCATCGGAACGATGTTATACTCGTTCACTACCTCTTTTTGATTTTGCTGACAGCCGGAGGAGGCACACAGCAGGCTTGCTAATAGCAAAGCACTCAATCCTTTTTTCATGGCATTTATGTGTGTTAAGTTTATAAATAGGGTAAAATAGGGAAGAGGAAAAAAATAATAGCCTTTAGGGGGAAGACAATCACTATCCTTTATCCTATTTTACTTATCTTCTTTAGTTTTTCCTCATCGATGATCTTTATTTTTCGTCCGTCAATCGTGATCAGGCGTTCGGTAGCGAATTGTGATAAAGTACGGATAGCGTTAGAAGTTGTCATATTAGACAGGTTTGCCAGATCTTCGCGTGACAGATAAATACTGAGGGTAGAACCGTCTTCTTCCAATCCATAACTTTCTTTGAGGAAAAGAAGCGATTCAGCTAATCTTCCACGAATATGCTTCTGTGTCAGGTTGACAGTACGTTCGTCGGCAATTCCCAGATCGATGGACAACTGCTTGATGAAGAACATGGCAAGATCATTGTTTTGTGAAACCAGTGTTGTGATAGCGCTCATTGGTATCAGGCAAATAAGAGAGGGTTCGAAAGCAGCAGCAGCAGTAACATAGTCTTCTTTGGCAAAATAGGCGCGATAACCGAAATATTCTACAGGCTTAATCATGCGGATAATCTGGCTTCTGCCGCCAACACCATCCTTATAAATCTTGACCTTTCCGTTCAAGAGACACATAAGGTATTTCGGGGTCTCACCTTCGCAGTGAATGACCTCATTTTTCTTATAATTCTGGAGCGTAAAATGGTTCGCGAGAAATTCCCGCTGCTCTTCATTCAGGGGCTCCCACATATCGGCTATCAGCTCCGGAACATTCACGTCTGACAAATTCATTTTTACCATAACTGCTGCAAAACTGTGTTATACAGCACAAATGTAAAAAGAAAAAATTAAATATTGCACAAAAGACACGAAAAGATGCAGTCTGAAGACAGGAAAATGATAATTTGGCGGCCAAGCAGCTAAATTAAGTAACGAGCTACAAGCTACCAGTGACAAGTACCTTTCGGCATGATAGCTGAGGGTGTGTCATTGGTAGCTCGTAGCTTGTAACTCGTTACTTATTTAGTGAATAGCAATTCCCTGTATTTCGGCAACGGCCAAATCTCGTCGTCAACCTCCATTTCAAGGTGATCGATATGATCACGTATCTTTTCCAGATACGGACGTACATTTTCTTCGTAGGCAAAAGCCTTATCTTTGTAGCTATCCATGTGATTGGCCACTTTACGGGCTTCGGTCATTTCGCGTACAAGGACTTTGATAGAAGTTACACGCTTGGAAATTTCCCGTATCAGTTCTTTACGATCGGCACTTAGTACTTCGTATTCTTCAGGAGAGAAGATTTCTTTAAGACCGAGTAGGTTCTCCAGCAGGCGGTTCTGGTAGCTGACTGCTATGGGAACAATGTGATTGATGGCTAGGTCTCCTAATACGCGGCTCTCAATTTGCACTTTCATGGTGTATTTTTCCAATTCTACTTCCAGGCGACAGGCGAGTTCCGTTTCATTAAAGATACGTTCGCCAATCAATACTGAACGGGATTGGTTGTCCATATAGTGCATCAGAGCTTCGGGTACATGGCAAATATTAGTCAGTCCGCGGCGGGCAGCTTCTTCTTTCCATTGGTCAGAGTAGCCGTCTCCTTCGAAACGGATAGCTTCGGAAGCGATGATAGTCTCTTTCAGGATGCGGAAAATGGCTTCATCTTTACCAATTCCTTCTTCCATCAGTTTGTCGATGGATGCTTTGAATTCATTCAACTGGTTAGCCATGGCAGCATTGATAGCAATCATGGCAGCTGCGCAGTTGGATGAAGAACCGGCTGCACGGAACTCAAAACGATTGCCGGTGAAAGCAAACGGAGAAGTACGGTTACGGTCTGTCGTGTCGAGGAGAATCTCTGGAATACGTCCGATTCCCAATTTAAGAGTTGTTTTTTCTTCGGCAGTCATTTTATCGTCTCCTACCTGACGTACTATATCATCCAGAGTGGCAGATAATTGCCTGCCCAGGAATATGGATAAAATAGCGGGCGGTGCTTCATTGGCACCTAAGCGGTGACTGTTGCCTGCACTCATTATAGAAGCACGCAGTAAATTCTGGTTTTTATAAACCATCATTAATACGTTCACCAGGAAGGTGAGGAAAAGCATGTTTCCTTTTGGATTCTTACCGGGAGCGAAAAGGTTGATTCCGGTATCGGTACAGAGTGACCAGTTATTGTGTTTTCCTGAACCGTTAACACCACTGTAAGGCTTCTCATGCAGCAACACGGCAAAGTTATGTTTACGGGCAATACGCTTCATCAGGTCCATTACCAACTGATTATGATCATTGGCAAGGTTGGCGTTCTCAAAGATTGGAGCCAATTCAAATTGGTTGGGGGCAACTTCGTTATGGCGTGTTTTTGCCGGAATTCCAAGTTTGTGGCATTCTATTTCCAGTTCTTTCATGAAAGCTGTTACCCGCGGGGGGATAGAACCGAAATAGTGGTCTTCCAACTGTTGGTCTTTTGCAGACGAATGTCCCATAAGCGTGCGTCCGGTCAGGCAAAGATCGGGACGGGCATTGTATAGGGCGGAATCTACCAGGAAATATTCCTGTTCCCATCCCAGATTCGTGAATACACGGGTTACATTCTTATCGAATAACTGGCATACTTCCGTGGCAGCCTTGTCCACAGCACCCAGTGCTTTCAGTAATGGGGTCTTATAGTCCAGTGCTTCACCGGTATAAGAGATAAAGATTGTGGGAATACACAATGTGGTATCTACAACGAAAGCGGGTGAAGAGACATCCCAAGCGGTATATCCGCGAGCTTCAAACGTATTACGTATGCCTCCGTTAGGGAAAGAAGAAGCGTCCGGTTCCTGCTGGATCAGTAATTTGCCGGAAAAACGTTCGATTACATTTGAATTTTCTCCAAATTCGATAAAACCGTCATGTTTCTCGGCAGTACCATCCGTCAGTGGCTGGAACCAGTGAGTGTAATGAGTGACATTCAAGGATTTTGCCCAACTCTTCATACCGTTTGCTATCAGGTCGGCTATCTCGCGGCTGATAGGGGTACCTTTTTCTATGGCGTCTGTCACAGCTTTGTAAGCTTCCCGGGGTAAGTACTCCTGCATTTTTTTGCGGTCAAACACATGACTTCCGTAATAATCGGATAATTTGTTCGAAGGGGTAGTAACTTCAAGAGGGCGCCGGTTGGCGAGCTCTTGCAAGGCGTAGAATCTCATTTTTGACATACTTGTCTTCCTTTTGTTGATTGTTGGGTGCAAAATTATATGTTTTTTCTGGAAGTACCCCTATTTTTTAGGGGGTATTCTTGAAAATAATGCAATTTTTCTTGCAGATACCCCCTGAAAAGAGTTGCTTGTATTGCAAAAAGTGCAAATTGTGATACTTGCTGTTTCTACTCTTGGGAGTATCAATGCTGTATTGGAGCCAGATCTGGTACGGGCTTGGTATGTATTTGGTATATATTAAAAAAATGGCTATTCCTTCGTTTTACAACCTTTTTTTCTATATTTGTCCCTATATATTTGGAGGTATTATCGTTGAAACATGTCTTTTGTATAGGAACCTTGCTATGTCTTTTGCTTTCAGCTTGTCCGAAAGTGCACGCATCTTTTGTCCCTGACCCTTACAATGCGAAATTACTTTCTGCGGACTCTATTATGAAGAAGGTCATCTTCTTTGCCCCTTTTTATGAAAGTATTATCGACGACTATAGAGCTGATCTTTATATTAAGGGAAAAGTGAATCTTCGCAAGAAAAATCATATTTTGCGCTTTATTCCTACCATGTTCCGTATCCGGAAAGGAGTGAGGGAATATATGATGGAGACTTATAGTGACTTGCATTTTACTGCTCCCGACATTTATGATCAGAAGGTAAAAGCGAGTGTCGGCACTTCTTCTGAGTTTTGGGAGCTGGATGGCAGGTTGCCAGAATATTTTCATGTTAATGTCTATGCTTCTACCTTATTGTATGATAAGCTCCTTTCGCCTCTGGCTCCAAATGCAATGAAATATTATTCTTATCATGTCGATTCCGTAATGGGTAAAGTGCATGATTTGCGATATAAGATTAGTTTCAAGCCGAAAAGCAAGAGTTTTCAGTTGGTGAGCGGGCACATGGTGGTCAGCGAGAATGTATGGAGTGTACGTGAGATGCATTTTAGCGGACGTTCTGAAATGTTGCGTTTCGACAATATGATACGTATGGGGGATGTGGGTGAGTCGGATGAGTTCTTGCCTGTACATTATGATGTGGATGCTACTTTCCGCTTTTTGGGCAATGTGGTTGATGCTAATTATATTGCTGCTCTTGATTATAAAACCATTATTCAGAAAGACCCTTCACAGTTGGAGCGAAAGAGATTGAAAAGCAAGTATGATTTGTCGGAATCCTATACATTACGCAGTGATACGAATAGCTACAGGAAAGATAGTTCTTATTTCGAGAGCATACGTCCGATTCCGTTGACTGAACATGAACAGGATTTATATAAGGATTTCTTTTTGAGCCGTGATACTTCATATCGATATAAGAAACCCAAAAATAAGAATCTGGAATTCTGGGGGCAGATAGGTGATGCACTTATCAGCCGTTATACGGTGGACCTTTCGAAATTGGGAAGTGTCCGCTGTTCACCGCTTATCAATCCCTTCTTGCTGAGTTATAGCGGGAAGAATGGTTTTTCTTATCGGCAGGAATTTAAGTACAACCGTATTTTTACGGGCGACCGTCTGTTGCGTCTCGTTCCCAGATTGGGTTATAACTTCAAGTATAATGAGTTTTATTGGTCTGTAAAGTCGGATTTTGATTACTGGCCACGCAAGCGTGCAGCTCTTCATATCAGCGTAGGTAATGGTCACCGCATCTATAGTAGTAGGATGTTGGATGAATTGAAAAATATTCCGGATAGTGTTTTTGATTTTGATCAGGTGCAACTGGATTACTTTAATGACTTATACTTGCAGGTGCGCCATAGTTGGGAAATTGTAAATGGCTTGTCACTGGATGTTGGTTTCTCCATGCATAAGCGTACGGAAGCCAATCGCTCAATGTATGTATCCACCAAGTCGGCTTCAAGAAGTGTGCCCTCTTCAGAAGTTTATCCTGATTGGACAGAGAAAATGCGTCATTCATACAATAGTTTTGCTCCGCGTGTCCGTCTGACGTGGACTCCCGGGCAATACTATTATATGAATGGTGATCGCAAAGTGAACTTACATTCCAAATATCCCAGTATTTCAGTGGACTGGGAGCGGGGCATCAATGGGGTTTTTAAGAGTACCGGTACCTATGAGCGTGTCGAAGTAGATATTCAGCACTCCATTCCTTTGGGATTGATGCGTGATTTTTATCTCCGCTTTGGATGGGGCGCTTTTACCAATCAAAAAGATATATACTTTGTGGATTTTGCTAACTTTACCCGTTCGAATCTTCCTGTAGGATGGAATGATGAAATTGGGGGAGTATTCCAGCTGCTTGACGGGCGGTGGTACAACTCCTCCCGTAAATACCTTCGTGGGCATTTGACATACGAATCTCCTTTCCTGATGTTGCGCCATTTGGTGAAGTATACACAGCATGTACTCAATGAGCGCCTTTATCTGAATGCTTTGGTTGTTCCGCATCTGAATCCTTATGTTGAGGTTGGCTATGGCATCGGTACCAATATTTTTGATTTCGGAGTCTTTGGCAGCTTTGCCAACTGGAAATTTAAGGAGATAGGTTGCAAATTCACTTTTGAGTTGTTCAACCGATAGTTTCTGAAACCAGTTGCTGTAGTAGGTCCTTTAAGGTGGTAGATTGATTGGTGATTTTAAGGTTAAAGAAGAGGAGGGGCAGACCTTAGTTTTGGTTCGCCCCTCTTGCAATTTATTTGATACGCTTGTAGCCGTAAACAGCATTAGCACCCAGTTCTTCTTCAATGCGGAGTAACTGGTTGTATTTTGCCATACGGTCTGAACGGCTCAACGAACCGGTCTTAATTTGCCCGCTATTGGTAGCAACGGCAATGTCGGCAATCGTAGCATCTTCCGTTTCGCCGGAACGATGGGAGGTTACAGTCGTATATCCGTGGCGGTGAGCCATTTCAATGGCATTCAATGTTTCGGTTAGAGAGCCGATTTGATTTACTTTGATCAGGATAGAGTTTGCACAACCTTTTTCAATACCCATAGCCAGGAAGTCGACGTTAGTAACGAAGAGGTCATCACCCACGAGTTGGCAGCGGTTACCGATACGATCGGTCAGTTTCTTCCAGCCTTCCCAGTCATTTTCACTCATACCGTCCTCGATAGAGTCGATAGGGAATTGGTTGATGAGTTGTTCCAGATAGTCAATCTGTTCATCGGCTGTACGTTTCTTGCCTTTTGTACCTTCGAACTTGGTATAGTCGTAGATGCCGTCTTTGTAAAATTCGGAGGAAGCACAGTCCATGGCGATCATGACATCTTTGCCCGGTTCATATCCGGCTGCTTTAATAGCAGCGATAATGCTGTTCAGAGCGTCTTCCGTACCTTCCAGATTCGGTGCGAAACCACCTTCGTCACCTACGGCAGTACTCAGGCCCCGGTCTTTTAATACTTTCTTCAATGCGTGGAATACTTCAGCACCCATGCGCAGACCTTCACGGAAAGAAGTTGCACCCACAGGGCGTATCATGAATTCCTGGAAAGCGATAGGAGCGTCACTGTGCGAACCACCGTTAATGATATTCATCATCGGTACAGGCATTACGTATGTATTGGTACCACCGATGTAGCGGTACAGAGGTATATCGAGATAGGCTGCTGCAGCTTTGGCTACGGCGAGTGATACGCCAAGAATAGCATTGGCACCCAGATTTGATTTTGTTTTTGTTCCATCCAATGCCAACATGGTATGGTCGATACCCATCTGGTCGAGGGCTGACATTCCGACAAGTTTCGGAGCGATAATATCGTTGATGTTTTCTACAGCTTTCAACACACCTTTACCTCCATAACGTCCTTTGTCGCCGTCACGGAGTTCCAATGCCTCGTGTTCTCCGGTAGAAGCTCCGGAAGGAACGGAAGCACGACCCATAAAGCCTGATTCTAACATTACATCTACTTCCACTGTGGGGTTTCCTCTTGAATCGAGTATTTCACGTCCGATAATCTTTTCTATTTTCATGTTCATTTAATTTTTTAATTGAAACTATGCTTATAACAACAGAAATGCGTAAAATGTTCGGTCGTTCGGTTCGGATCCCGTTACAGGTAGCGTCCGAAGGCTCCACCGGTAAGGGTGGCGATGAGGCCTAAAGCAACGCTTAATAAGGTGTATAGGAAAAACATCCCGTAGAACCCTTGCTTGATGAGAATCATCCCGTCGTTGCTGAAGGTGGAGAATGTGGTGAACCCGCCACACAGGCCGACGGTCAGTAACAACCGTATTTCGGTAGATAGGTTGAAGCGGGCGGAGAGGGCATAAAACAGTCCGATGAGGAAACTGCCGAGAATGTTGACGATGAATGTAGCCCACGGGAAGCAGTAAGAAGTTATCCGTTCATGCAAGGCCACTTGCACGAAATAGCGCAGCACGCTTCCGGTGCCTCCACCAAGGAATATGGCTATTAGTATTTTGGTCATATTGAATTTTTTGTTGAGTGCTGCAAAGGTAATGAAGATAGATTGATTCTGGTTTGTTTTTGCATTTTTATCGTTTTTTTTATCATTGCCTGCAAAAGGATACTGTTGTTTCCTGATTCTAAAAGTGCCGTCAGAAGCCTTTATGGACGGGGTGACTGTTTTTTACTAAAACCTTATTGGATTTTTACTAATTTTCCGGTAGATTTTTACTAATTTTCAGTCGTGAATTTAGTAAAAATCCAAAGGCTTTTTACTAAAGGGTGGGACGGATGTATTATGTGTAACTATTTCTTTTCTTAATATAAGGGCAAATTATGGACAGAACTTTAGTATTGAACCTTGTTATTGGAATTGTGCTGTTGCTTTATACAGCCTATCGTGTTGTTTCTATTCTTCGGGCGCAGAAGGAACTTCAACCCACTTCTGACGCAGGCGGTGAGGCATTGGGGTCGACTGTGCCGGACAATCTGTTCCGCTTCTTGAAAATCCGATTGCTTAATTTCAAAAGCATTAATCTGCTTTGGCTATTCGTACTTGGCTTTTCGGCTTTCTGTTTCGTCAACCATAGTTTTGTTTACGGCCGGATGTATCTTGTTATGGCGTTCCTGTTCGGGGCTGTCCTCTTCTGCCTGTTGCTTGTGGGCTACTATAAATCGAGGAAGCAGCAGGTGCGCACTATGGTTTCGGAAGAAGGGTTAGGCCTGCTCATGCCTTCGGGCAAATATAGCAAGACGGCATGGTGGGAGGAGATAGGCGAAGTGTACTTCTATGCCGGATATGTGCAGATTGTAAAGGGACGGAATTTAGGCAGATACAGTGGCAACACCTATAATTATTATGTGTACTATCAGGACAACCCGGCTTTGAAGAACCGGATTTTCAATCTGATTGCAACCCACTTCAAAAAGACGCGTATCTCTGATGTGGACACCTTCGTGCGCTGGGTAAAGCCATTTTGCAAGCAGGCCGCCTATATGTTCATCCCTCGGGATGTAAAGCCCGAGCCGGGTTGTTCCAAAGTGGGCGGTTACCCGTATTTGCCCGAAGATAAGACTTGGCCTTGCCATGAAGGAAAGCCATTGAGCTTTATCTGTCAGATTAATTGCGCTGAAATTCCGTATAACTCGGCTGAAGAATGGCTTATACCGAGGAAAGGGATGCTCTATGTATTTTTAGATATGACATCTTCGTACATCTACGAAGATGAGGTCTTTTTGAAGGATCCTTTTGCGCGCGTCTTGTATTGTGATGTCCCGCTGTCTCGATTGGCTCCCGTATTGCCATCTGCACACTTGAACCAACCACTTTACATCGAGGAGCGAGCATTAAATTGGAAGAACGGATACGACTTTCCCGGGCTTTTAGATTTGGAGTCTCTGACGGGACGAGAGATGGTGAACCGTCTGTGGGCAACTTATGATGACGCTTGTATGCTTGTGGAGAAGGAAAATTTCTACAGGGAGGACTTCGCGGGGGTCGTCGCTGGAGATGCCTATTATGGTTGGCAGAAAATCTGCGCACAGGAAAAAACTTTCTCTGAAAAGGAGAAGAATGAATACATGCCCTTGATACGAATCTTTGAAGCTTGCCAAAAAACGGATAACGGCTCCGCCTCTCCAATCTATTTTGGAGACTGTGGCTTTGTCTATTTGTTCATCAAAAAGAGCGATTTGAGTCAGCTCAACTTTGAACATGTCCGCACGGCTTGTTCGTATTAGCCGTAACATGAGTAACTTCGGCTTCGGATATTCTGCAAAAGGGGGATTAATGATTAAAAACTCCCTTTTGCGTATATTGTAGAGATACTGAAAATCCCCATTATTGATAATCAGTTGTTTAGCTACCTCTCTTGTAGAGATTGCCTCCTTTCTCTTCTCTTTTCTGTAGATACTCTCTTTTTTGCTTGTAGAGACTATACTTTTGCAAGTGCTTGTTTATGAATGATTTAATATGATTGGTTGTAGATGATGTTTTCTTGCATTTGCAGACTTCCCACCCTAACTTTGCAACGTCGAATTCAAGAAAACGGCAGCCCGTTCGTTGAGGCCTCGCGATGGATTTCCGGTTCTTGAAGGAGAGGGGAGCTTCGGCTCTTCACCTTTATTATATTAATCATTTAAAACATTAAAAATTATGGGACTTCAATATGTAGTAGCTAAACGCGTTTTCGGTTTTGACAAGACTAAAACCGAAAAGTATGTCGCCAAATCCGTGGGAGCAGGCGAGTTGGATTTTGATAAGTTGTGCACAAAGGTGAGCCGCATTTTGGGCATCCACCGCAAGATTGTCGATTTGGTAGCCGTGGGCTTGGTAGACATCATGTCCGAAGAGATTGATGACGGAAAGACGGTTGTACTGGGAGACTTCGGACGTTTTCGCCCTTCATTTGTCGGCAAGTCGGCAAATACACAGGAGGGAGTTACGGCAAGCAACATTGTCCGCAAGCGTATTCTCTTTTGCCCGGGAAAGAACTTCAGCCAGATGCTGGGGAATATGAGCATTACCCGAATGGTGATGCCGGACACGGACTATACAGACGGTGGAGACACTGACAATAATGGCGGCTCCAAGCCTTCGGGCGGTGATGGTGGCATCGTCGATGATCCTTTGGGATAACCTTTATTCTTACTCAGGGAGGATTAGCAGGAGTTAGTAAGTAACTCCTCTAATTCCCCCGGAGTTTTAACTTCTTATTCATCGCACACCAATTTCATGCAAACGTTTGTTAATGAATCATTCACCTTTTTATCCATTAACTTCCGCTCTTACCTGTTTACTCCTTATATTTGTGTTCGGAATATCTATATTAAAAACTCTATAGCATGAGAAACATGAAAGCAACTTTTACAAAACTGGCCTTTTCCCTGCTCCTTTTATTCGTGAGCGGCGCGATGAAGGCAGAGAGCATTACTTCTCCGAACGGACAGCTCCAACTGAACTTTTCAGTGAACGCCCAAGGCGAACCAGTCTACGAACTTTCTTATAAAGGAAAGGCAGTGATTAACCCCTCCAAGTTAGGACTGGAACTAAAGAACGACCCCGGCTTGATGAACGGCTTCACGCTGGCGGATACAAAAACTTCCGCATTTGATGAAACCTGGAAACCCGTGTGGGGTGAAGTGAAGCAAATCCGCAATCATTATAATGAAATGGTTGTAACACTGAATCAGAAGGCGCAGGACCGTAATATGATCATCCGTTTCCGCCTTTTTGATGATGGGCTGGGTTTCCGTTACGAATTTCCTTTATCTAAGAATCTGAATTACTTCGTTATCAAGGAAGAGCATACCCAGTTTGCCATGGCAGGCGACCACACTGCTTTCTGGATACCTGGTGATTATGATACTCAGGAGTATGATTATACAGAATCTAAACTTTCTGAAATCCGTGGCTTGATGAAAGGTGCCATTACTCCTAACTCTTCACAGACTACTTTTTCTCCGACAGGTGTACAAACTTCCTTGCAGATGAAAACTGCCGATGGTCTTTATATTAACTTGCATGAGGCTGCCTTGGTCGATTATTCTTGTATGCATCTTAATCTGGATGATAAGAACTTCGTATTCGAATCTTGGTTGACTCCTGATGCAAAAGGGGATAAAGGATATCTGCAAGCTCCCTGCAAATCTCCATGGCGTACGGTTATCGTAAGTGATGATGCCCGTGATATCCTGAATTCTAAGCTGACGCTGAATCTGAATGAACCTTGTGCTTACGAAGATGTTTCCTGGATTAAGCCGGTGAAATATGTAGGTGTATGGTGGGAGATGATTGCCGGTAAAAGCACTTGGGCTTATACCGATGATTTGCCTTCCGTAAAATTGGGCGAAACGGATTATACTAAAACTAAACCTAACGGACGTCATGGTGCTACCAATGAGAACGTAAAACGTTATATAGACTTTGCTGCTGAAAATGGACTTGATCAAGTACTGGTAGAAGGCTGGAACGAAGGATGGGAAGATTGGTTCGGTCACTCCAAAGATTATGTGTTTGATTTTGTAACTCCGTATCCTGACTTTGATGTAAAGATGTTGAACGAATATGCTAAGAGCAAAGGTGTGAAATTGATGATGCATCATGAAACTTCTGCTTCCGTACGCAATTATGAGCGTCATATGGATAAAGCTTACCAGTTTATGGTAGACAACGGTTACAATGCAGTAAAGAGTGGCTATGTAGGCAATATGATTCCTCGCGGTGAACATCACTATGGTCAGTGGATGAACAACCACTATCTCTATGCTGTGACTAAAGCTGCTGATTATAAGATCTGTGTAAATGCTCACGAAGCTGTGCGTCCTACCGGACTTTGCCGTACTTATCCTAACCTGATTGGTAACGAGTCTGCTCGTGGTACGGAATATGAGGCTTTCGGTGGCAGTAAACCGTTCCACACTACTTTACTTCCGTTTAATCGTCTGATTGGCGGTCCGATGGATTATACTCCGGGTATCTTTGATACGAAATTGGAATTTATGGGTGACCTGCCTCATGGACAGGTGCAGACTACTCTCTGTAAGCAGTTGGCTCTTTATGTAACATTATACAGTCCGTTGCAGATGGCTGCCGATTTAGTTGAGAATTATGAGAAGCATATGGATGCTTTCCAGTTCATCAAAGATGTAGCTGTGGATTGGGATGATAGTAAGTATCTGGAAGCAGAACCGGGTGATTATATTACGGCAGCCCGCAAGGCTAAAGGCACGAACAACTGGTTTGTAGGTGGCATCACTGACGAAAATGCACGTACTTCCAGCTTTACTTTGGACTTCCTGGAACCGGGTAAGCAATATGTTGCTACTCTCTATGCAGATGGTAAGGATGCCGATTACAAAGAGAATCCAACCTCTTATCAGATAAAGAAAGGTATTGTAACCAATAAGACTAAGATGTCTGTGAAACTGGCACGTAGCGGTGGTTTCGCTCTTAGTTTGATTGAAGCTACTCCGGCAGATAAGAAGGCTGTGAAAAAATGGAGATAAGAAATAGTTTCGGATTGAGAAAATCCTTAAAATTAGGGTAGAAAGAAGTTCTTATCAGGCATTAGGTTGGGGGCTGTCTCAAAATAGTTTTTTTGAGTTCAGCCTCCTTTTTGTTCTTTTCAACCTGGTTTCTTTTATCTGCGAATTAAACAAAACGTTCCTTTTGCTGTTCGGAAACCTGCATAAAAATAAGTTTTTTTAGAATTTGTCTCGTTGGAAAGTAATGTGGAGAAGAAACTTCTTTGTACCTTTGTGCCCGTCAATACTAAAATCAATAATAAATAATAGGATTTATGGGAGGATTTTTCGGGACAGTCTCCAAAGCGAGCTGTGTGACGGATTTATTTTACGGTACAGATTATAATTCACATTTAGGAACTAAGCGGGGCGGACTTGCCACGTATGATGCAGAAGAGGGTATGTTTGCCCGATCCATTCATAACTTGGAGAGCACTTATTTCCGAACCAAGTTTGAAGACGAACTGGATAAGTTTAAAGGAAATGTCGGAATAGGAATCATCAGCGACACAGATCCGCAACCCATCATCATTAACTCCCACCTCGGACGCTTCGCCATTGTAACAGTAGCTAAAATTGTGAATCTGGAAGAAATAGAAGCAGAACTACTTTCCCAAAATATGCACTTCGCCGAACTGAGTTCAGGCAATACCAATCAAACCGAGCTTATCTCACTACTCATCATACAAGGAAAAACTTTTGTAGAAGGTATAGAAAATGTTTACCGCCGTGTCAAAGGTTCTTGCTCTATGCTGCTGTTATCAGAAGATGGCAGTATCATTGCGGCTCGTGACAAGTGGGGACGCACTCCGATTGTAATCGGCCGGAAAGAAGGGGCATACGCTGCAACCAGTGAGTCAAGCAGTTTCCCGAATCTGGATTATGAAATAGACCGCTATCTCGGTCCGGGAGAGATTGTTCGTATGACTGCCGATGGAGTGGAACAACTTCGGAAGCCGGAGGAAAAGATGCAGATTTGTTCTTTCCTGTGGGTATATTACGGTTTTCCTACTTCTTGCTATGAAGGTCGCAATGTAGAGGAAGTACGTTTTACCAGTGGTTTGAAGATGGGACAGAGCGATGATTCTGAAGTAGATTGTGCTTGCGGTATTCCTGATTCCGGTGTAGGTATGGCTTTGGGTTATGCCGAAGGGAAAGGGGTTCCTTATCATCGTGCCATTTCTAAATATACACCGACATGGCCGCGCAGTTTCACTCCCAGTAAGCAGGAGATGCGCTCATTGGTGGCGAAGATGAAGCTGATACCGAACCGTGCCATGCTGGAAGGTAAGCGCTTATTGTTCTGTGACGACTCCATAGTACGGGGTACGCAATTACGGGATAATGTGAAGGTATTGTATGAATATGGTGCCAAAGAAGTACATATCCGCATTGCTTGTCCACCGTTGATTTATGCTTGTCCGTTTGTAGGTTTCACGGCTTCCAAGAGTCCGTTGGAATTGATTACACGCCGTATTATTGCAGAACTGGAAGGAGATGCGGATAAGAATCTGGAGAAATATGCCACTACCGGTTCTCCGGAATATGAGAAGATGGTCAGCATTATTGCCGAGCGTTTTGGCCTTACAACTTTGAAGTTTAATACCCTGGAAACTCTCATCGAGTCCATCGGATTGCCGAAATGTAAGGTTTGTACACATTGTTTTGATGGTAGCAGTTGCTTTTGAGTAACTCCAAATACTAACATTTTGTAAAAAGGGGCGTGAATTGCTTGGCAGTTCACGCCCCTTTTTCTACCTTTACGGCAGAACTATTGACTACTGTTGATAGATAATTGGTAGTTCATGTTCTCGATCATAAATCATAAATCATAAATAATATGGCTTTAGTAGAACGTTTTTTGAAGTATGTAAGCTTCGACACCCAGTCCAGTGAAGAGACAGAGGTGACTCCAAGTACTCCGGGGCAAATGGTATTTGCCAAATATCTGAAAGAAGAATTAGAGTCTTTAGGTTTGGAAGACATAACGCTGGATGAGCATGGCTATTTGTTTGCCACACTTCCGGCAAATATCGATAAGCCGGTACCTACTATTGGTTTTATTGCCCACATGGACACCAGTCCCGATATGAGTGGCAAAGATGTATCTCCCCGTATTGTTCAAAACTATGACGGTTCGGACATCGTGCTTTGTGCAGAAGAGAATGTAGTTCTTTCTCCGTCTCAGTTCCCCGAACTGCTGGATCATAAAGGGGAAGACCTGATCGTTACCAATGGCAAGACATTGTTGGGGGCAGATGATAAAGCAGGTATTGCCGAAATCGTTTCTGCGATAGTGTACCTGAAAGAACATCCTGAAATCAAGCATGGCAAGATTCGTATTGGTTTCAATCCGGATGAGGAAATAGGATTGGGCGCACATAAATTCGATGTGGAGAAGTTTGGTTGCGACTGGGCCTACACAATGGATGGCGGTGAAGTAGGAGAGTTGGAGTTTGAAAACTTCAATGCGGCATCTGCTAAAATCACCTTCAAAGGTCGCAATGTGCATCCGGGTTATGCCAAGAATAAGATGGTTAATTCAATTCGTGTGGCCAACCGTTTCTGTGCGATGTTGCCTGCTCATGAAACACCCGAACATACTGAAGGTTACGAAGGCTTCTACCATCTCATCAGTTTCAACGGCGATGTAGAGCAGACTACAGTGGCCTATATTATCCGTGATCATGACCGTGCACGTTTCGAGAGCCGCAAGAAGAAAATAGAACGCTTTATCAGTGAAATCAATGCCGAATATGGTGAAGGTACAGCAACACTTGAACTCCGTGACCAATACTATAATATGCGTGAGAAGATTGAACCGGTAATGCATATCATTGATACGGCTTTTGCCGCAATGGAGGCTGTAGGTGTGAAACCGAATGTGAAACCTATCCGTGGTGGTACGGATGGCGCACAGCTTTCTTTCAAAGGTTTGCCTTGCCCCAATATCTTTGCAGGTGGTCTGAACTTCCATGGACGATATGAATTCGCTCCTATCCAGAATATGGAGAAAGCGATGAAGGTCATCGTGAAGATTGCCGAACTTGTTGCTATAAAATAATTTAATACCTTAAGACATGAAAACCACTCCGTTTACAGAAAAACATATCTCGTTGGGTGCTAAGATGCATGAGTTTGCGGGATATAATATGCCGATAGAATATTCCGGTATCATTGATGAACATCTCACAGTTTGTAACGCTGTGGGGGTATTCGACGTTTCCCACATGGGAGAATTCTGGGTGAAAGGCCCCAATGCGTTAGCTTTTCTTCAGAAAGTGACTTCCAATAATGTAGCTGCCCTGACTCCGGGCAAGGTGCAATATACCTGTTTTCCCAACGAAGAAGGCGGTATCGTAGATGACTTGCTGGTTTATCATTATGAACCGGAGAAATACCTGCTGGTAGTGAATGCTTCGAATATAGAAAAAGACTGGAACTGGTGCGTTTCGCACAATACCGAAGGTGCTGAATTGGAAAATGCTTCCGACCACATGGCTCAACTTGCCGTACAGGGACCGAAAGCCATTCTTGCTTTGCAGAAACTGACGAGTATAAACTTGTCGGAACTGCCGTATTACACCTTTACGCATGGTGAGTTTGCCGGTGAGAAAGATGTGATTATTTCCAATACCGGCTATACCGGTGCAGGAGGTTTTGAGCTTTACTTCTATCCCGAAGCTGCCATGAAGATTTGGAATGCCGTGTTTGAGGCAGGTGAAGAATTTGGCATCAAGCCGATTGGCTTGGGTGCACGCGATACGCTTCGTCTGGAAATGGGCTTCTGCCTGTATGGCAATGATCTGGATGATACGACATCACCTATTGAAGCCGGTTTGGGGTGGATTACCAAGTTTGTTGAAGGTAAGAACTTTATCAATCGCCCGATGCTTGAAAAGCAGAAAGCGGAAGGTACTGTCCGTAAGTTGGTCGGTTTTGAAATGGTGGAGCGTGGAATTCCCCGTCATGGATATGAATTGTTCAATACAGAGGGTGAAGCTATCGGAGTAGTAACTTCAGGCACTATGTCGCCTACTCGTAAGATTGGTATCGGTATGGGCTATGTAAAACCGGAATATAGTAAGATCGGTACGGAGATTTGCATTGATATGCGTGGACGCAAACTGAAAGCGGTAGTGGTTCGTCCGCCATTCCGTAAATAAGAGGAGTCTTTTTCACCACAGATTACACGGATTTACACAGATATTTATATTGATAATTTAATCTGTGTAAATCCGTGTAATCTGTGGTGAAAAAGACTTTATAATACTCTTTCCTTTATAATCTGTTGATCTTATCTAATAATTGATTGGCCCAGGCTATTTCTTTGCTTGTCCATTCTTCCTCTTCTCCTTGCATCCCTTGTTCCTGATACCGGGAAAGTAATCCCAGATATTCCTTCAATGTGCTGGCGGCTTTAGCCTGTTTATTCATGCGCATTAGCAATAGAATCTCCTGTTTATATATGTCAAGATTTGGACTGTCTCCTGCTAGTTCTTTGGCTTTCCAAAGCAGGGTGGCACATTCTTCGTTTACCTCTTCTGTGTTGTAAAGCGCCATCTGTGATTTTGCTAAGATAACGTAATCATGGTCGGTGGCCAGATTATTATTGATATTCTTCTGTATTAATCTTCCGGCTTCTTCATACCGTTGGTCTGCCATATTCATGGCTGCGTTGAAAGTCACTACATCCGATGTTGCTTTGAGATAAGGATGACTGATTTGATTTTCTGCCTCACCGGCTTTGTCTATTCGCTTTTTCAGGTTGTCGATGCTGCCGTAGCGAAGCAACTTATGACCGCGTTGCTGTATATTATAGTATCCGATGACTTTGGAAAGTGCAGACGCCAATCCATCGGGATTCATCCCTTTGAATTCCAATAACTCACGTGCAACCCGGTCGGCTGCGTATTCCTGGTTATTCTTGTAATTCATTCCCAGGCGATTCACTACATTTACATTCAGCAGGGCGGCAACGCTTCCGATGCTGGCAACAGCGCCTACACCTAAAGCTGTATCATCGTCATCCCAGTATGCCACTTCTAGGGCTACTTCGGCAGTGACGGCAAGAACCGTTCCCCAAAAAGCTGCCCGCTTGGCACGGCGTTCAGCACGGTAGATGTTATTAACCTGATGGTCCAGCACAAAATGAGACATCTCATTGGCAATAATGGCGGCAAGTTCATCTTCCGAATCAAGTGTGCAAAGCAGACCGGTACTAATCAGCATTGTGCCGTTGGGCAGCATGTAAGCATCCGGTTCGGGCGACTGGATGACGCGTACATTCAACCGTTCGCTGCGGTTGGAATCTATGCCGGTGGCAGTCAGTTTAGCAAAGATATTCTGTACATATGAAGTGATGAAATCATCCTCATAACCGATCTCTTCCAGCTTGTACAGGTAATCCCGACATTCTTCGTCCACTTCCTTGCGCAACTTAGAGTTATATCCGCGTTCGCTGAAATACTCATACAGATGTTGTTTCAGATAAGTTTGCTGCCAAAACTCCTGATTGGTTTCGGGAGGTGAGAGTTTAATGGTTTTCAGAGCAGAAGAAGGTATTGCGAATTGTATACCGTTGATTTCGGTTGCATAGAAAATGTCGGGACCTGCCTGGTCTGCCGATTTCATTTTCACTACCTTGCGGATCACTACGGGAGTGCCGGGAGGAAAATCCTCATACTGTTCTTGTAGTTCGCCTTTTATGGCAATCGGGCCGCTCAAGTCTTTCTGTCTGGCAGCAAATCCTGCCGTGGAGAGGAGGACGGCGAGGATAACGAAAGTGATAAGACGTTTCATATGGATCCGTTTATGGTTTGTATAATTGACTTGTAATCAAAATTGCTGATACAAAAATAGGAAAGAGTTTTCTCTCTTTCCCGTTCTTTTCCCTACAAAGTGATAGGGAATTTCCTATAATAAAAAAGGGAAGACTTTCACGAAGTCTTCCCTTTTTTAACTTCAAAAGAAGTCAATTTTATTTCTTCTTACGATCACCGTAGCGGCTCATAAACTTATCAACGCGACCAGCTGTATCCACCAATGTAGATTTACCAGTATAGAACGGGTGAGAAGTGTTAGAGATTTCCATCTTTACCAACGGATAAGTTTCACCTTCAAACTCGATGGTTTCTTTCGTATTTACGGTTGAACGAGACAAGAACATGTCACCATTAGACATATCTTTGAATACTACCGGACGGTAATTTTCAGGATGAATACCTTTTTTCATTTCAATATTTGTTTTTTTAATTATTATATTCGGTTACTATTTTGGTAATAAATAGTGTAATGGTCTTATTTTTCAGAGCGCAAAGATAGTGCAAGTCGCAGATAATACAAAATAAATTCAGATTTATTTTTGCTTAAGGTGCAGTCTACCTTTGTTTAAAGGCAGTGTATTTCTCCGATTTAGAAAAAAGTTCCCTCAAAAAATAGGTTTATCGCTTTTTATTTCAGATTTTTGCATAGTATTTTAATTTATATTCAGCATGAAGAAGCTACTTTTCTTAATTTCCCTATGGCTCTGCGTCACTACGGCAGGTGCCCAGCAGAATGAACGGGATCTGTATAGTGTTGCGTTTTATAATCTTGAGAACCTGTTTGATACGATTCATGATGCAGGTAAAAACGACCTTGAATTTTTGCCTTCCGGCAGTTATGCATGGACGGCTGAGAAGTATGAGGCCAAGTTGAAGAACCTTGCCAAAGTTCTGAATGAAGTATCGCACGACCGCGTACCTGAAGGACCCGCCGTTATCGGTGTAGCCGAAGCTGAGAACAACCGGGTACTGACAGATTTGGTAAGCCAGCCGGCTATATCCAACTATAAATTCGTGCATTACGAAGGTCCGGATAAACGAGGCATTGATTGCGCTTTACTTTATGATCCGGAACAATTCACCGTTACCAATTCCAAACTGGTGCTTTCCACTCCTTTTGAGGGGGACACTGTGCACCTGACGCGTGGTTTCCTTATTGTAGACGGGCAGATGGCAGGCGAACGCGTTTGTTTCATCGTCAATCACTGGCCTTCCCGTGGAGCTAAGTCTCCGGTACGTGTACATGCAGCCAAGCAGGTACGGGCATTGACAGACTCCCTGATGCGTACGGACAAGAAACTGAAACTGATAGTCATGGGAGATATGAACGACGATCCCATGGACGAAAGCATGGCTACACTGGGCGCACGCAAGCATGCAAAACAGGTGAAGAAGGGCGAATTCTATAATCCCTGGTGGGAAACCCTTGAAGATAAAGGTGTGGGAACATTGCTCTATCGTGGCAAGTGGAACTTGTTCGACCAGATTGTAGTCTCCCGTCCTTTGCTGAAAGCCAAGAAAGGTTTGAAGTACGATCATAATGAAGTCTTTATCCGTGAATACCTTTTTCAGCAGGATGGCAAGTACAAAGGTTCTCCCTTGCGCACGCACGGCGGACGTGTTTGGTTGAATGGCTACAGCGACCATTTACCCACTATCATTTATTTGAAAAAGTAATATATAATAATGTGTAAACGAAGACCGGGAAGCTAAACTTGCTTTCCGGTTTTTTTGTTATCTATATAAAGGTATGCAGAAGAGGCTGATGAAGGCTACAGATGAAAAGAGTTTGTAACATAGAGATTACAATATTCTGTTAAAATCATCCAATAGCTTTAAAATAGAATTGTTTCAATGGGGATAATACGATAATTTATTCCCAACCTGTTCTTCCATTTAAAGGATAATGCTTACTTTTGCGTAGAATTTTTATTCACTAACAATAAACTTTAAACAAAATGATTAATTACAAAGATTTAGGGCTCGTAAACACAAGAGAAATGTTTGCGAAAGCTATTAAAGGTGGATATGCTATCCCGGCTTTCAACTTTAATAATATGGAACAGTTGCAGGCTATTGTAAAGGCTGCTGTTGAAACCAAATCTCCGGTAATCCTCCAAGTATCTAAAGGTGCCCGTCAATATGCTAACCAGACATTGTTGCGTTACATGGCAGAAGGTGCTGTAGAATATGCAAAGGAACTGGGTTGCAAACACCCTGAAATCGTTCTTCACCTCGACCACGGAGATACATTCGAAACTTGCAAGTCTTGTATCGATATGGGTTTCTCTTCAGTTATGATCGACGGTTCTCACCTGCCTTACGAAGAAAACGTTGCTTTGACGAAGAAGGTAGTTGACTACGCTCATCAATTTGATGTAACTGTAGAAGGCGAACTTGGTGTATTGGCTGGTGTAGAAGACGAAGTTTCTGCTGAACATCATACTTATACTGACCCTGAAGAAGTAATCGACTTTGCTACTCGCACAGGTTGTGACTCTTTGGCTATTTCTATCGGTACTTCTCACGGTGCATACAAGTTCAAACCCGAACAATGCCACGTAGATCCGAAGACTGGTCGTTTGGTACCTCCTCCTTTGGCATTCGAAGTATTGGACGCTGTAATGGAGAAACTGCCAGGATTCCCCATCGTACTGCACGGATCTTCTTCAGTTCCTCAGGAAGAAGTTGAAACTATCAACAAGTTTGGTGGCAAGCTGGAAGCTGCTATCGGTATTCCTGAAGAAGAACTGCGTAAGGCTGCTAAGTCTGCAGTTTGCAAGATCAACATCGACTCAGACTCTCGTCTGGCTATGACTGCTGCTATCCGTAAGGTATTCGCAGAAAAACCGGCTGAGTTTGACCCGCGTAAGTATCTTGGCCCGGCTCGTGACAACATGGAAAAGATGTACATGCATAAGATCATCAACGTGCTTGGTTCAGACGGTAAATTGGCTGAATAATCCACGGGATTTTAGACTGAATAGAAGGCTGCTTTTGAAAAAGGGCAGCCTTTTTTCGTGGTCAGTAGTCAAGTCGGTTTTTCATTTCCTCAGAACAATTTTATAGAGTGCTATGAGGTTGAAGTATGGTTTTAAGTCCGTTCATGCGAAAGATTCTCTATTCGCGATGTGATTTCTTCTTTTATAGTATGAATCCAGTAATCGCTGACACCTGCCTTTTCTCTATAAAATTGGTAATTCCTAACGATGCCAACAGCCTTTTCTATAGATGATCCCGCAGACTTGATGTTATATCTTTTCGCAAGTCTAAACAAATCTTCGCGGGTTATTGCTTGCGTCTTTCCGTTTATCATCATGCTGTGACGATTGATATAATGTGGGGCATTTATTACTGTTGAGCGAAAGAGTAACTGAAGTTCTACCAGAGGGATACCAATTTTATATGCCGTTTTGAATGGTCCCTCATAGGAACTGGCTGAAGGGCTGAGTGCGGCCAAAGTCTGGACATGGACTTTCTCATTGCCACTACGATCGAAACGCTCTGTTAGAAAATGTACTTCTTTTTCACCTTCAAGCAATCGATATGGCATTATTTGAAGCCCGGTATCCTTAGCCATAAGGTAATGTCAATATTTCAGTTTAATAGTGATAAACTGGAAATTTTGAAGATATTTGCTCCGAGTATCTTTGCTCGGAGAATAATGATGAGATAATCAATGTACTTGATTTACATTTATAGTGAAGAGAAGGATAGAGGATTTTAGATATAAATCGATAAGTAATAATTCTAGTCAATTGTAAGTGCCCCATTAATAACTATAATCAGCGTTTTTAAAGAATAATAGCTACATTTTTTAAGAATGTTCTCTGCGTTTATTAACAGCGCAAAAACAGGTAATTAGACCAGAATTGAATATATATCAACAAAAAAGGCAGTAATCCTTGCGAGGAAATACTGCCTTTTTATCTTTTATACTCGTTATTATTTGGAGTATAAGTTTTATGAATTCGCTATAATCAGTTTAGATGGTTTGGGAGTAAGCTATCAGTGATTATATGTTTGATATCTGGTTTTGCTGAAAGTATTGTCATATTTGTTCGCTTAATAATACTTTGCTGTAAAGATATTGTGGTATTCTTCAGAATAAAACGTGCCGGAAAATGCATTCCGGTAAGTTCGGAGAAAAGAAAAGGTAAATTTTTCCATTAGCTAAAGTTTTAGGTTTATGTTAGAGCTCTATTCTTAAACTTCTACAAAGATACTACATCAGAAAGGTGAAGTCAAGTGTTTCGGCTCTCATTTTAAATCGTTTTTCTATTTATGATGCTAATCTTTTGATTAATAGTATTTTTCAATTCCGCCAAATCCTATAATCGTTTTGTTTTCTTTTGTTTTGCTAATGAAGTTATTTAACCGCTTCTCAAATTCTTCAGGACGTTTTCTTGCGGCTTCGATGTACGCTATTCGGATTCGTTTATATGCTTCGGAAAATGGCTGATAGTTTTTCCATACCGTTTCATCTTCTTTCAATTTATCAATTATATCATTGGGAAAAATGAAAGGCTCAGATAAAATGCTTCGCGTTTTATCTTCAAATTTTGGGTGTATCATTTTATTTTCCAATAGCCATTTAAGCCTTTCTTTGTTGGCTTGTGAGTAAGTACTTTTAGGATTTCTGGGTGTGAAACGCTGAATTTTATGATCTTTGTCAAGTGGTTTTGTTGTGCTGTCAATCCAATCGAAGCAAAGAGCTTCTTCAACAGCATCATTGTATAAAATACCTTTTTTATCTGATGACATATAGGGAAGTACAAACCATATTTCACAGGAGGTTTCAAAGTTGTCCATTAACCACTTTCTCCAATCTTCTCGATTTTCAAAATACTTTATTTTATTTTCTGTAGTCATAGCAGGTATTCAAATTGATTATTTTATAGCTTTACTTTCGTGATAATGGAGTGTTAATTTACTTTTTGCCTCAGCAATTTCTGTATGTAGCGCAATTACTATTCTCCACGATAGTAATATGCAGGCTTCGATAGTTTAACGGTTTATTACAGCTGCCAAAAATACTAAATCTTTGAGAAAGGTCTCCAATTATCTCTTAAAACCTTTACCCTGATTCGATTGAACTTAGCCAAAGGCTTGATATAAATCTTAATTTATACTTATGAGGCCACTATAATCTTTATACCATATCGTCTCCCGTCTTCACCACAGCCACTTTCAGAGTCTTATGGAAAGGGATGAAAGCGGAAACCACTGCGATAACCAATGCGGCAATCAGCAGATAGCCGATTACAGTCTTGATGCCCAGTAGCAGACTCTGTTGCTGAAGCGTGGAATAAAAGTTATTGGCGGCTAACTGGCTGGCTTCATCGTATCCGTGCCCCTGTGCCAAGGCACTGTTCATGGCTTGCGTATAGCGGGAGGAAGCCAGTGGATTAGTGAGCGTCATGTGTTAGGAAAGGGTATTCATCCCCTTAATTTGTAAGTAATAGAGCAGGTTACCAACTGCTTTATGCGTATATCTTTTTCTCCTTTTTCATTCTGCAAAGCTATGATTTTATTCAAGGTTTCTTCTTGTTCCAGGCTATGCAGATTCTCGTTTTCTTCTATCATTGTTTGGAAGGTATCTATCTGTTCTTGTAACTTAATAGACCCTTGTTTCTGTTGGGATAACTTTTTTCCTTTCTGCTTCTTATACATTTTCAAGCTATAGAAGTAAAGGAGTATTAATACTATTACTATTAAGATTCCAATAGCAATAGTGAGATACCAACTCATTCGTATTTCAGCATTTTGCCTGAGGGTGGTGGATTTGTCGTATTTTAGTTGCAATTCTCTGATTTCTGTACTCTTTAGTTCATCTCGAACGGAATTAATAACCGCAATGTAATTTTTAAGATATTTAATGGCTTTCTTATATTGTTTATTCTCTTCTGCTTGTTTATATAATGCAGAATAGATATTCACTTTTACATTTAGATCAGAAGTTTTTAAAGCTGCACGTAATAAACTGTCAGCCTTTTCTTTATAATAATCTATTGTAATATTTATCAGAGAATCTGAAGGTGCCAGGATGTTGTAGCGATATTTTGCTTGTGTCAGTAGCAAGGCATAGTCAGCCTGTTCTTTTCCTTTGAGTTTTTCCGGTGAAGAAATCTGTTCCAGTATCTGTAAAGTAGAATCCGGGTTTTCCCATATTTGGGCTTCTGCCAACTCTAATAGCTTGGTAGTATTATCACGCTGACACGAAAAAAGGCATGCACAGCATAATAAGACATATAAGATAGTAGTTTGTCTATTTTTCATAATACTTGATTTGAATGTAAATTCAATAGACAAAGGTGAGAACAATTATTTTATTATATGTTTAAAAATGATTCATTTGCCTGTTATAATTATGCCATTTCCCTTTTTCTTATCCATCATCTTTGTTGTTTTATGAAGCAAAGCATCTTTTTGTTTTTAAATGTTGTATCTATTATTTATAGGTAGTTGATAGACTACTAATAAGTATTTGTCCGACTAAGGCAGGTTGATTTTTTAGTGAATTTGGCATGGGTATACAAAAAAACGCAGAGTGTATTTCTCTGCGTTTCTTTGTTTTTATGAAATGTTATTTATAACTCAATCACCAATGATTCTCTTGGTCCCATTGTCAGTGATTCACCGAATGTAACTGTCTTTCCGCTGAGAATATCTTTTCCTTGTTTGGAATCTTTCAATATTTCTTTGTAGAATTTCAAAGGAACAGTAGTTTCGGCATCTGTACCATTCAACATTACGAATACGGTTTTACCTTCGTGCTGGCGGGCATAGGCATAAACACCATTCTGTACCATGAATTGCACCATGCTACCTTTGGCAATGACATCGTTTCCTTTACGCCAGTTCAATAAGGTCTTGTAGAAGTTATAACATTCGTTCTGTATCTTGCTGCGTCCTGCGGCTGTCAGTGCAGTTTCTGTATCGCCAGTCCATCCACCGGGGAAGTCTTTACGAACGTATCCGTCACTCTTGCTCTTTACACCGTTCATCATGATTTCCGTACCATAGTAGAGCTGCGGAATACGGCGGGTGGTAAGTAGCAGGGTAGAAGCCTGTTTCAGCATTGGCAGATTGTCGCCTTCACCCAGGAAGCGGTCGGTATCATGGTTTTCGATAAATGCCAGTACGGAAGCAGGATTAGGGTAGAGGAAGTCGTATACGAAGTTGTTGTATACACGGTCCAGGCCTTTGAACCATGTCTCTGTTTGTTCAGTCTTGGCAATGTTTATCTTATCGAAGAAGCTGAAGTCCATAACGGTTTTCAGGTTACTGTTTTTCGGGGCAGAGAGTTTGGAATCCATTTGCCACCAGGCTGTATAAGCCGGTTCGGTAACCCAGGTTTCGCCTACGGTGTTGTAGCTGGGATATTCTTCGTTCAGCTCTTTCATCCAGTTGCTCATGGCGTCATAGTTGGCATACGGATAAGTGTCCATACGGATGCCGTCGATATTGGCGTATTCAATCCACCAGAAGCTGTTCTGTACCAGGTAGCGATATACATGCGGGTTCTTTTGGTTAAGGTCCGGCATAGCGGTGACAAACCAACCGTCGTTCATCTGGTCGAAATCGTATTGTGAAGTATAAGGATCAACGTGCGGAGTCAGTTTGAAAGAAGTCTGCACGAAGTTCTTTTCATGATCGGGATTGTTGAACCAGTCTTTAGATGGCATATCTTTAATCCATGGATGCTCTACACCGCAGTGGTTGAAGATCATATCCATTACAATCTTAATGCCGCGGTCGTGGCATTTGGATATCAGTTGCTGATACTCTTCATTGGTACCGAAACGTGGATCAACTTTATAGTAATCGGTAGTAGCATAGCCGTGGTACGAACCACCAGTCATATTGTTTTCCAGTACCGGAGTGAACCAAAGGGCAGTTACACCCAGGTCGGAGAAGTAATCCAGATTTTGCTCGATACCTGCAAGGTCACCACCATGGCGGGCGTTTGGATCATTGCGGTCTACTTTGTATTCGGCCATGCCGGGGATTTGGTCATTATCCGGATTGCCGTTTGCGAAACGGTCGGGCATCAACAGGTAGAGGGCGTCGGAAGCATCAAAACCTTTGTGCTCACAGCTTTTCTTGCTGCGTGCTTTCAGTTCATACTCTTTAAAGATTTTCTTTTTGCCTTGTGCAAAAGTGAGAGCTACTTTACCAGGTTTCACATCTTTCTCCAGTCTCAGGTAGACAATCAGGTAGTTCGGGCTTTCCAGCTTGACAGTGCTGCTCAAAGAAACGCCGGGATAGTTGACAGTAACGGAAGAATTACCGATGTCTTCACCGTAGACCATAAGTTGGAGTTCGGGATTTTGCATTCCGGTGTACCAAAACGGAGGGTCGATTTTGTTTACGTTCATAGCTGCATAAGTACTAAGGGAAAGTAAAAACGTTCCCAGGATAAGGAATAATTTTTTCATGATATTAGCTTTTCGTTATTATATCCGTATTTTGGTGCTAATATAAGCAAATAGCGGAGAAAGCTGCCGCTACTCCGCTATTATATACTTTATAATGTTATGCAAACGTTTTCACTTCTTTACTGTGTCTCTGGAAGTTTCTGTCTTTTTCGTATTTGTTGGTACTGCCATCACTTTCCCCTGAAAGAAGTCATCCACTTTCTTTTTCTCGCGAAGATCTTTCAGCCAAGTTTCGGCCGCACCATAATAAGTACTTAATCCTAATATTACATTTCCTTTATCATCTGTTTCGGGTTGCTCACTGCTGTTTTTGGGACGCGTTTTAAGGAAAGCCTCCAGACAACGTTCTGTATTCTTTTTATCTTTCAACTGATATTGGTAAACATATGCCATGTCATACAAGAGCTTATGATTTTCTATATCATATTTATCATATCTGTCTTGCATCGTTTTGATTTGCTCTTTAGGCATTAGTGCCATTTTATAGCAGTCTGTGAGGCCGACATAGAGGCGTACCATAGCGCTATCGGGTGGGGTAGCATATGCCACAGCTTCTTCCAGATATGCAACTCCTTGATCCTTCCATGACGTTTTGGAACAGGAGCGTCCTAAATAATATAGCAGATTCACATTACGCTTATCATATTGGCGAGCTACTTCCAGTATATCATGTGCTTCATAAAACTTTTCTACTGCATAATAACTGACTCCTAAATAATAACAGGTGGTAAATGTACTGTCCCCTAGGCTTAGTAACTGTTCGTATCTCTGTATTGCGGTCTGATAATCTTTCATCAGGCAGTATGCCAATGCATTTTGTTGGTTTACAACAACGTTTGTACTGTCTATTTGGCGGTATTTTTCGGTAGCTTCGATAGCATAATTATAAAATGCTCCTTCGATGTGTAGTCTTGCTGCTTTGGCAGCAGCCAGAAAATCGTTGGGATATTTCTCCTGTATGTTTTCATAGCATCCTAATGCTGCTAAAATGTCATCTACCCCTTCAAAACTTTGAGCTTGTAGGTGTAACGCAACAGCCGAGCTATCTGTTTCTGTAAGTAGACTGCTCTCTCCCAATGCTTCATCGAATTTCCGCTGATTCAGTAATAGAGTAATGTATTGAATACGGGCATATTTATTATCCGGATTCAGGTCCACTGCCTTTTGGTAATATTTCAATGCTTGTTTGTTTTTTAATAATGACTTGCAGCACTCTGCTGCTTCAATATAAGCTCGTGGATTCAGAGAATCTTGCAATATGACTTCCTCGTATACTTGAAGTGCTTCCCTGTTATTACCAAGACTTTTTAGAGCCTTCCCTTTTTGATAGAGTAAGGGAATAGTCGGCGTTTCCTTATCTATAAGCGTCAATGCCGTCTCATAATCATAGTTTGCCATTGCTTCCTGAATAGGGTTGGTATTTTGTGCCATCAGCAATGAGGAGGCACTGAAAAAGAGTAGAATAAAGAGTTTCCGCATAGTCTTTTTATCTTTAAAGTATTGCTTAATTGGCTGCAAGTTACTAAAAAGATTTACTTTACGAAATGTTCGTAGCTTCTTTTAGATAGATTAACGAATAAAAATAGCGCCCCTTCAGACGTAGGAGCGCTAAAATATAGCGGATGTTTTGAATGGTAAAGATACCATTCAACGCACTTGTCTTTTACATCAAGAATCCCAGCAAGATACCGGCAGCCACTGCTGAACCGATTACACCTGCAACGTTCGGACCCATGGCGTGCATCAGCAGGTAGTTTGTAGGATCATATTCCAGACCTACTACCTGAGAGATACGTGCCGAATCAGGTACGGCAGATACACCTGCATTACCGATCAACGGATTAATCTTATTATCCTTCTTCAGGAAGAGGTTGAATATCTTCACGAAGATGACACCTGAAGCGGTAGCAATCACGAATGATAATGCACCCAGACCGAAGATCTTGATAGAGTCCAGCGTCAGGAATTCAGAAGCCTGAGTAGAAGCACCTACTGTCAAACCTAATAAGATAGTGATTGTATCAATCAGCGGACCACGTGCCGTTTCAGCTAAACGACGGGTTACACCACTTTCTTTCAACAGGTTACCGAAGAACAGCATACCCAACAAAGGCAGACCGGACGGAACGAGGAAACAAGTCAGCAACAAACCGATAATCGGGAAGATTACTTTCTCCGTGTGAGAAACTACGCGCGGTGGTTTCATACGGATCAGACGTTCGTGCTTGTTAGTCAACAGGCGCATGATAGGCGGCTGGATTACCGGTACCAACGCCATGTACGAATAGGCTGATACCGCAATCGCACCCATCAGGTTAGGAGCCAGCTTGGATGAAAGGAAGATAGCCGTCGGACCGTCAGCACCACCGATGATACCGATTGCACCGGCTTGCATAGGATCGAAACCTATTTCCAAAGCAATCATGTAAGCACCGAAGATACCAAACTGAGCAGCAGCACCAATCAGTAACAATTTAGGATTGGATATCAGAGACGAGAAGTCCGTCATAGCACCGATGCCCAAGAAGATGAGTGGCGGATACCAACCGGAGGTTACTCCTTGGTACAGGATGTTGAGCACAGAACCTTCCTCATAGATGCCGACTTTCAATCCGGCTTCCATGTTAAAGGGGATATTACCGATCAGCATACCGAATCCGATGGGAATCAGCAGCATCGGCTCAAATTCCTTGGCTACTGCCAAGTATATGAAGAACAAACCTATCAGGATCATAGTGACATGACCTGCCGTTGCATTGGCAAAGCCCGTGTACGTCCAGAAGTCGGCAAGGTTGTTTCCTAAAAATGTGATAAATTCTCCCATATTATTCAATAATTACAAGGTCATTACCTTCGAGAACGGAATCTCCTTTACTTACGTTGATTGCAGTGATTTTACCGTCTTTGTCGGCATTGATATTGTTCTCCATCTTCATAGCCTCAAGGATAATAATCGTTTGTCCTTTCTTCACTGTATCACCTACATTGACTTTGATGTCGAGGATAACACCGGGAAGCGGAGATTTTACACCTGATTTGCCTGTAGAAGGAGCAGCCGGTTTCACTACCGGGGTTGGAGCAGGAGCCGGAGTGGTAGGACGGGTTACCGGTTTAACAACCACTTTAGGTGCCTTTTCCATTTCTACCTTGTAGGGGGTACCGTTCACTTCTACATGAGCGATATTTTCATCGATATCTCCAATGGTAACTTTATATGTATTACCGTTGATTTTATATTTATATTCTTTCATCGTTTTATCAATTTATAGGTGGTTACTTTTTCAGAGGAGTTTCACGTAATGTGTAAATCTTCGAACTCCATGGTGAATAGCTGCGTTTTACACGGGTGATAGTAAGAACGGTGTCTTCCACATCGTGTACATCGCTTTGCATCTCGTGCATGGCCATGGCAATGGCAGCAAATATCTCTCCCGGAGCTTCGCCCAGTTTCTTTTCTTTGGCTTCCTGCTTGTCAGTAATACCTTTAGCCTTCATTGCATTACGCTTGCTAAGGCTTACAGATGCTTTGCCGACAATCTTGAAAGCAATGAAAAGCAGGATCAAACCGCAAAATACTACGCTCATGGCAGAAATAGACATACCGATACCATTGCTGTCATGCTCTTCGAATTTCTCCATCTTGGCATTGCTGTCGATGGTTTTGTTGTTAGTACTCGGAGTTACGTATTTCTCTGCACTACCGTCTTTAACTTCCCATTGAGAAGCAGCATCGCTTACACGTCCGTAAGATTGATTGGTCTTCAATACTCCGGCAGGGATAGTAACTTGATCAATCAAATTACGGCCAGAATCAAATAAGCCGATCCAGTTCTCTTTTTCTGGGTCCAATGTGAAGTTTGTATGGAATGTACCACGTCTTGGTTCTCCGTCTGCCCAGAATAATGAGTGCTGACGTGGTTTTACCAATGTCAATACATCACCTTTGGGGATGAAGTAAGTAGTAGTGTCACCGGGTTGGCTGCTTGCCCTTAATAAGCATGCTGCGAGGTCGGCACTACCATACGATCTATTGAATATTTCAATCCATGCGCTGTGCAAACCGTAGTCGTCCTGATAATTACCTTCGTTGGTAATCAGTACTTCATTCAGCAGCAGCTTATTGTTCGATCTTTTCTCTCCGCAGGAAGAGCATACACCTAACACCAGCAGCAAGGTAAAGAATATTCCGATTTTTGTTTTGTTCATAATCGTTCTTGTTTTTAGTGTTAAAAGCCTGATTATAAAGGAATATTACCATGCTTCTTAGCCGGATTAGTCAATTTCTTAGTCTGCAACTGTTGCAAGGCGCGGATAATGCGGAAACGTGTGTTACGCGGTTCAATCACATCATCGATGTAACCATACTTAGCTGCATTGTAAGGATTAGCAAACAACTTGGTGTATTCAGCTTCTTTTTCTGCCAGGAATTGAGCAGGATTTTCCTGTTCCTTAGCTTCGCGGGCATACAATACCTCAACGGCACCGGCACCACCCATTACAGCGATTTCAGCCGTAGGCCATGCGTAGTTCATGTCACCACGGAGTTGCTTACAGCTCATTACGATGTGTGAACCACCGTAAGACTTACGCAATGTTACTGTTACCTTAGGTACAGTAGCCTCACCGTAAGCATACAGCAATTTAGCACCATGCAGAATTACACCATTGTATTCCTGACCTGTTCCCGGAAGGAATCCCGGAACGTCTACTAATGAAACGATAGGAATATTGAAAGCATCGCAGAAACGAACGAAGCGGCCACCCTTACGGGATGCGTTGCTATCGAGCACACCTGCCAGATACTTCGGCTGGTTGGCAACGATACCTACGGACTGTCCGTTGAAACGCGCGAAACCGATAATGATATTCTTTGAGTAATCTTTCTGAACTTCGAGGAACTCACCGTTGTCAACGATAGCAGCAATTACTTCGTACATGTCGTACGGCTTGTTCGGGCTATCGGGGATGATTTCATTCAGAGAATCTTCCAGACGGTCGATAGGATCGGTGCAATCTACGTAAGGAGCTTCCTCTAGGTTGTTCTGAGGAATGTAGCTCAACAGTTTACGCAACAAAGCCAAACCTTCTTCTTCAGTCTTGGCAGTGAAGTGAGTTACACCTGATTTAGTAGAGTGAACACTTGCGCCACCCAGATTTTCCTGAGTTACGTCTTCACCCGTTACAGTCTTAACTACCTTCGGACCGGTAAGGAACATATAAGAAGTACCTTCCATCATCAACGTGAAGTCTGTCAGTGCAGGAGAGTAAACAGCACCACCGGCACAAGGACCGAAGATACCTGAAATCTGCGGGATAACACCTGATGCCAGGATATTGCGCTGGAAGATTTCAGCATAACCAGCCAAAGCGTTGATACCTTCCTGGATACGTGCACCACCCGAGTCGTTGATACCGATACAAGGAGCACCCATTTTCATAGCCTGATCCATAATTTTACAGATCTTCAGAGACATCGTTTCAGACAAAGAACCGGCAGAAACTGTAAAGTCCTGTGCGAACAGATAAACCAAACGACCATCGATAGTACCACAACCAGTCACAACACCATCACCGGGATAGTGTTTCTTTTCCATACCGAAGTTGGTACATCTGTGCTCTACAAACATATCCATTTCTTCGAAACTACCTTCGTCGAGAAGCATGGCTATGCGCTCACGAGCTGTATATTTACCTTTCTCATGCTGTTTGGCAATCGCTTTTTCACCACCACCCAGACGTGCAGCTGCGCGGCGATCTATAAGCTCTTTAATCTTTTCAAGTTGATTACTCATTTTATTAAATATAATGGGTTAATACTATTTTTTTATTGTGAATTATGAATTACAAATGACGAACTGCCTGTAAAATAAGTAATTCGTCATTCCTAAATTCGTAATTAATGCATATTATTCCGGCTTTTCGCAAAGTTCTGTCAATACGCCCAGTGTTGATTTCGGGTGTAAGAAAGCAATGTTCAGACCTTCAGCACCTTTGCGCGGAGCCTTGTCGATTAAGCGAACGCCTGCAGCTTCTACTTCAGCTAATGCGTTTGCTACACCGTCTTCAATAGCAAATGCTACGTGATGAACGCCTGCACCTTTGTTTTCGATGAACTTAGCAATAGTACTTTCGGGAGAGGTCGGTTCGAGTAGTTCGATTTTAGTGTCACCAACTTTCAGAAAAGCGGTTTTAACTTTCTGGTCTTCTACAGTTTCGATGTTGTAGCATTTCAGACCCAATACGTTCTCGTAATACGGCAGGGCTTCTTCAATGCTCTTTACGGCAATGCCCAGATGCTCAATGTGTGAAATCTTCATAACTATATTTATTAATGTTGGTATAATGTCTTAATTAAAGGCATAAAACAGCACAAAGAAAGAGATTTCTTGCTTAATAAAGAAATTTTTCGTCAATTAATTATTGGATATTTGAAGTTTAGAAAGTTTTTTTTAGACTTCTGTTCAGAAGTCGAGCAACAGTCGGACATTAATCTGACGGGATGTCAGGTAATTGGGTACTGCAAACTGGTTATTTCGGGTGTCTGTTACCCAATAATATGAGTTGACGTTGCTGATATTTAGCAAATTGAAAATATCAACCCCCAACCAAAGGCTGCGGATGCCGCGCTTATTTTCGCGTTCGCTACGGTCGATGATACAGCGGGACATACCTATATCCACACGTCGGTAAGGGGATGTACGGAATACGGCAGCCTCGCGTCCGCTATGTGGAGGACCGAAGGGAAGACCTCCTGCAAGTGTACCTTTCAGGTTCATTTTCCATTTGCGGCTACCGGGAAAATAGTCTGTAAAATAGAGCGAAAGACGGTAGCGCTGGTCGGTAGGGCGGGGGAGCCATTGTCCGTTTATTTTTTCTTCAGTTTTCATCAAGGAGAAGCTCAGCCAGGAATCTGTTCCGGGAACAAATTCACCGAATAGTTTCATGTCGATACCAGTGGCGTAACCTTTGGAAAGGTTGCGTCCGTAATAACTGATCCGTACATTATCTATATTGTAAGGGATGAGATTGCCCAACGCTTTGTAATACACTTCCATAGAGAAGCGGAACGGGCGCTCCATGGCACGGAAATTATAGTCGCCGCCTGCAACGAAGTGCAGGGAGCGCTGCGAACGGATGTCACGGTTCAGGGATACGGTAGCTATCCCGTCAACTTGGGTAGTATCCCGGAATTCTTTATAAAACGGTGCCTGGTAATAGACTCCGGCGGCTACTCTCAGGGTGAATTTCTCATTGAATGCCGGAATCAGAGCCAGGGACGCACGCGGGCTGAAGATGAATTCTTTGTTCCAGTTCCAGTAACTGCCTCGTATGCCGGCGGTCAGGGTGAATAGTCCGGCGGTGGAGCGGAAGCGGTATGTATCTTGCAGGTAAAATCCGTATCGTTTGCTGTCCGTTTCATTGCGTGAGCGGAGGGTGTAGAATAGTTTCGGTCCTTCGGAAGTCTGCGGCATGGAGTATCCGGCAGAGTCGCGCATTTCCCATTCGCGCATCCGGTCTTTGATGCGCTCCCGTTTGAACTCCGCACCCCATTGCAGGGAGTGGCTTTTCAGTCGGTGGCGGCCTGTGATGGAATAACTTTGCACTTCTGCGGTAAGGTAATTGCGGGCATGTTCCATGTAAGTTCCCACACCGATGGTTTCGGAAGTTTCCTCTTCGTTGGTAGTGCCGTCTACTTGCGTTCCACTGTCCAGGGAGTTCAGCCAGTATTGCCCGGTGATGTCGTACGTTTCCTGTTCTTTCGTGTGGAAGGCAGAGACTTGCAGGGTCAGGCTGTTTTGTTCGTTCAGCCGGTAGGTGGCGTAGGCGGTTCCGAACAGGGTGCGGAATAAATCTTTCTCCTGTCCTTCAAAATAAACTTTAAACTCACGTACATTGCTGAGAGTACCGAAGCGGGTGTAGCGGTCTTCCGGCTGGAAGTTATAGCGGTTTTCTGAAATATTGCCGATGACGCCTATTTCCCAACGCTTCGAAGGTGTCCAGTCCAGATAAGTTTGATAGTCGATATAACGTGGGTCGTATTCTCCTTTTGTATCCAGCGTGCCGAGCAAATATTGGTTGGTTTTATAACGGACGCCGTTTGTCCAGGTTAGCTTTTTGGTGGCAATTCCTACGTATGCCGAAGCTCCCAACAGGCTGACGGAGGCACTTCCTTCCAATCGTTCGGGTTTCTTGTAAGTGATGTCCAGCACGGATGACATCTTGTCCCCGTACTTGGCCTCATAGCCTCCCGTGGAGAAGCCGACGGATTGCACCATATCGGGATTGATGAAACTCAATCCTTCCTGTTGCCCGGAACGGATCAGCAAGGGGCGGTATATTTCAATGCCATTGACGTACACCATGTTCTCGTCGAAACTACCGCCGCGCACGTTGTATTGCGAACTGAGTTCGTTGTTGCTACTCACTCCGGCCTGTGTGGCTATTACGGCTTCTATGCTTCCGCCCGAAGCGTCAGGGGCCAGGCGGTTTTGTTTGGTTTCTATCTGTTGGATGGTTCCGGTTTGCCGGCGACGCTCTGTTACGCTCACTTCGCCCAATTCAAAATTCATCGGGGGCAAGGTTATGTTCAGACTGATATTTCCCTGCGGACGTACTAACTTTCGTTTCCGAGTCTGGTATCCCAGCATGGAGAAGATGACCGTTACACTGTCCCGGCTTTCGAATTTCAGCGAATATCTCCCTTTCAGGTTGCTGACTGTGCCTATAGCTGTCCCTTCCAATCGTATTGTTGCCAATTCAATCGGATTACCATTTTCATCCGTAACCGTTCCGCCTATCTTGACCGCTTTCTGGGCAAGGGCGGGAGTGGAGAATAGTATTATAAGAGATGTCAGTAACCAAAAATGTCTCATACCTTTTCTATAAACGGAGAAACTTCCCGAAACGTATATCGGGAGGTAAAAAAGAGCTTTTAACTTTGCTTCTTTATTTTTTATAGGTTCGTGTCACATATGTTACAACTTCAATCCGTGCTCTGTGCTATCTTTGCAGAAAAAATAGATTATGGAACAGTTACATGCTCATGAAGTCCTTCACATGATGGAAGGCAACAGTTATTCGGAATCATCATTAAAAGAGGCAATCATCCGGAAATTCGGTGAGCATCAGCATTTCTATACTTGCTCGGCAGAAGATATGGATGCGGATAAATTGATAGAGTTTCTGAAAGCAAAAGGAAAATTCATGCCTGCTGCTGACGGATTTACGGTGGATATAACGAAGGTTTGCAGCCATTGATGCTGATACATTCGTCTTCTCCGTATCAAGTCCGTACCAAGTCCGTGTCAAGCCCAAGTAAAGGTACCTTTATACGGACCAGATACGGACTTGGTACGGACTTGACAGGGTTAAGATAGGGCTTTGGGACTGAAAAATGAAGCAGAGGAATCTGCTCTTCAAGATGAATTTCTCTAAATAGATGTGCGGAGCAAAAAAAATCTGAATACATGTTTGCAATAAAACAATTTGTACCTTTGTAGCCGAATACAATATTGAAACTATGGGAATTGTAATAGGAATAGACGTTGGTGGAAGTACTACAAAAATTGTAGGAATCAACGGAGAACAGATACAGTCACCGATGTTTATCACTGCGACTGATCCGGTTACTTCTTTGTTCGGGGCTTTCGGGAAGTATATTTATGATAACGGCATTCAGCTTTCGGATATAGAGCAAGTGATGCTGACAGGTGTGGGCAGTGCATTTGTAGATAGTCCATTGTATGGTTTACCCACGGATAAGGTCGATGAGTTTATAGCCAATGGGTTGGGTGCACGTCATGCCACAGATATTGACCAGTTGATTGTGGTAAGCATGGGAACGGGCACTTCTTTCGTAAGAATCAGCGGGGAGAAGATAGAACATATCGGTGGTATGGCTATTGGCGGAGGCACTTTGCAGGGGCTTTCCCGCTTGTTGCTGAAGACGCATGATTTCAGGCAGATTGCAGCCATTGCCGAGAAAGGCGACGTTACCCGCGTAAACTTACAGATCGGAGATATTTGCAATCGTCCTTTGCCGGATCTTCCGGTGCATGCCACTGCTTCTTTGTTCGGAAAGGCGGATAGCAACGCTTCGCAGGAAGATATTGCAAAAGGGATTATTTATATGGTACTGCAAACGATAGGTGGTGCAGCTGTGTTGTCTGCGCTGAATGGTCCTGTCAAAGATTTCGTCTTGATCGGTAATCTTACTAAATTTCCGCAATGCCATGAGGTTTTTCCAAATATGGAAAAGATATATGGGGTGCGTTTCCATATTCCACAGTATGCGGAATACAGGACGGCGATAGGGGCGGCGCTGGCGTATATCAGGAAGAATGCTTGAAATATCTTATCTTTTGCAAATGACTCTCATGCTTTCTCTATTGTATCTCTTTCAGCGACTACTTCCCTTTCAAAAAAAACACCTGAATACTTGACTTCGGCTTTTCAATGTCGTATATTTGTATTCGTAATCTTAATTCAGATTCAACTTTAAATTAGCATAAGAGGAGGGACATTGTTTCTCCTCTATTTGTATCCTCCCTTTTCATTTCATTTGAAATGCCACATCTTAGCTTCCCGAATGCCACAACTCAATAAGTAAAATGCCATAGCTCAGCAGGTGAAACATGTGGCATTTGGGGGATTGACGTGTGGCATTTACTTCATTAACGTGTGGGATTTAGACCGTTTGTTTGTGGCAAACGCACCACCTACAGAACGTTTTTGCCTTGTTTCGTTCTCTATACAAAACAACTCGGTCGGAGTTCCCACTATTTTTATACGAGCCGGATGTAAAAATACCGAGAAATAACAGATGGAACTTTTTGCTCTTCAAGAAAATACTACTATCTTTGCGCCCGAATTTATGAGCTAATATAATGTCTCACTCAATTAATTATTAAACAACTTATTTTATTTAATGGAAAACTTAAAAAATGTAGCGCCTGTTGAAGACTTCAACTGGGATGCTTATGAAAATGGCGAAACCTTCGGTGGTGCCAGCCACGAAGAGTTGGAAAAGGCTTACGACAGTACGCTTAACAAAGTTAACGACCGTGAGGTAGTTGACGGAACTGTAATCGCGATGAACAAACGTGAAGTTGTTGTGAACATCGGTTACAAATCAGACGGTATCATTCCTTTGAATGAATTCCGCTACAATCCTGACTTGAAGATCGGCGATACTGTAGAAGTATACATCGAAAACCAGGAAGACAAAAAAGGACAGTTGGTTCTGTCTCACCGTAAAGCTCGCGCTACTCGCTCTTGGGATCGTGTGAACGCTGCTTTGGAAAACGAAGAAATTATCAAGGGTTACATCAAGTGCCGCACAAAGGGTGGTATGATCGTAGACGTATTCGGTATCGAAGCTTTCTTGCCGGGTTCTCAGATCGACGTGAAACCTATCCGCGACTACGATGTATTCGTTGGCAAAACTATGGAATTCAAGGTTGTTAAGATCAACCAGGAATTCAAGAACGTGGTTGTTTCTCACAAGGCTCTTATCGAAGCTGAGCTGGAACAACAGAAGAAAGAAATTATCGGTAAACTCGAAAAAGGACAAGTTCTTGAGGGTACCGTTAAGAATATCACATCATACGGCGTATTCATCGACTTGGGTGGCGTAGACGGTTTGATTCACATCACTGACCTGTCTTGGGGCCGCGTAAGCGATCCGAAGGAAGTGGTTGAACTCGATCAGAAGCTCAACGTTGTTATCCTTGATTTCGACGATGAGAAGAAGCGTATCGCTCTCGGTCTGAAGCAACTCACTCCGCATCCTTGGGATGCTCTTAGCGCTGAACTGAAAGTTGGCGACAAGGTGAAGGGTAAAGTAGTGGTTATGGCTGACTACGGTGCATTCATCGAAATCGCTCCGGGCGTTGAAGGTTTGAT
>NZ_MSHA01000001.1:125529-154848 GCF_001940965.1 Bacteroides sp. Phil13
CTTCATGAAGGTAGGTGACGAAGTTGAAGCAGTAGTTCTGACTCTGGACCGTGAAGAACGTAAGATGTCTTTGGGTATCAAACAACTGAAACAAGATCCGTGGGAAACTATCGAAGAGAAGTATCCTGTAGGTTCTAAGCACACTGCTAAGGTTCGTAACTTCACTAACTTCGGTGTATTTGTTGAAATCGAAGAAGGTGTTGACGGTTTGATCCACATCTCTGACCTGTCTTGGACTAAGAAAGTTAAGCATCCTTCTGAATTCACTCAGATCGGTGCAGACATCGAAGTTCAGGTACTGGAAATCGACAAAGAAAACCGTCGCTTGAGCCTTGGCCACAAGCAACTTGAAGAAAACCCCTGGGATGTATTCGAAACAGTATTCACTGTAGGTTCTGTACACGAAGGTACTATCATCGAAATGCTGGATAAGGGTGCTGTTGTTGCTCTGCCATACGGTGTAGAAGGTTTCGCTACTCCGAAACACCTTGTTAAGGAAGATGGTTCTCAGGCTCAGATGGATGAGAAACTGTCATTCAAGGTTATTGAGTTCAACAAAGATGCTAAGCGTATCATCCTTTCTCACAGCCGTATCTTCGAAGATGCTGCAAAGGCAGAAGAAAGAGCTGAAAAGAAGGCTGCTGGTAAGAAGCCGGCTGGCAATAAGAGAGAAGACGCTCCGGCTATTCAAAACCAGGCTGCTTCTACTACTTTGGGCGACATCGACGCTCTGGCTGCTTTGAAAGAGCAAATGGAAGCTGGAAAGAAGTAATCACTTCTATATAATAAATAAGGTAAAGGGTGCTTGTTATTACAGGTACCCTTTTCTTTTTCACCACAGAGGACACGGAGGTCACGGAGTACTTCTTATCAAGCAGAAAAAACTCAGTGTTCTCTGTGCCCTCTGTGATGAATTTCCGTATCTTTGCAGTGTTATGGAGAAATTTGAACTACATATACTGGGCTGCGGTTCTGCGTTGCCTACCACCCGTCACTTTGCCACTTCGCAAGTGGTGAATGTGCGTGACAAACTTTATATGATAGACTGCGGAGAAGGATCGCAATTACAGTTCCGCAAGTCCCGACTGAAGTTTTCCCGCTTGAATCATATTTTTATTTCTCATCTACATGGAGATCATTGTTTTGGTTTGTTGGGTTTAATATCGACGCTCAATCTGCTGGGGCGCACAGCTGAGTTGCATATTCATTCCCCGAAAGGATTGGAAACCCTATTTGCTCCGATGCTAAGTTTCTTTTGCCGGCAAATGACGTATAAGGTTATTTTCCATGAGTTTGAGACGAAAGAACCTGGAATGATCTATGAAGATCGTTCTCTGACAGTGACTACCATTCCATTGCGTCATCGTATGCCTTGTTGTGGCTTTCTGTTTGCAGAGAAGCAGCGACCCAATCATATCATTCGGGAGATGGTCGACTTCTATGAAGTGCCGGTATACGAGTTGAATAGGATAAAGAATAGGGAAGATTATGTGACTCCGGAAGGCAAAATCATTTCCAATTCCTTATTGACGCGTCCGTCTGATCCACCGCGTAGTTATGCCTATTGTTCGGATACCATCTATATGCCTGAGATTGCAGAACAAATAAAAGGAGTAGATTTACTATTCCATGAGGCCACTTTTGCAAATGCGGATTTGCCTCGTGCCAAAGAAACTTTTCATACTACTGCTGCTCAGGCGGGAGAGATAGCCAAGGCAGCAGGAGTGAAAAAAATGGTGATCGGGCATTTCTCTGCCCGTTATGAGGATGAGAATATTTTGCTTAAAGAAGCTTCGGCTGTTTTCCCTGAGACGGTGCTGGCTAAGGAAACGCTGTGCCTAGAGGTATAATTTAGTGCTATGCACTAAATTAGTGACGGGCTACAAATTACAAGTGCCTTTCGGTATGCTATTTATGGTTAAACTATTTTAATTATTCTTCTCTTAGGAGGGAAATAAAGCTACTTTCACGCTGCAAAGTACTTGTATCTTGTATCCCGTAGCTCGTAACTTAAATTAGCGGCATAGCCCCTAATTTATCATTTAACTGTCTGTTTTTTGTTTTATCGAACCGAATGCCGTATATTTGTACGGAATAATCTGAAAACATAGGCTTATAGATGAGAAAGTTACTCTACTGTTTTTTCTTTTTGTTGACTTTTTCGTCGCAGTCCGTGGCATGGGCGCAGGACGGTCGGAAGCAGGAAACGGCTCAGAAAGAGCAGCCGTCTTCTACTATTGTGCTGACTGTTTCGGCGGATAACCGGGTACGTGTGCAGAATGCAGAACCCGGCTCCCAGATGGAAGTCTACAATATTGTAGGCGTGAAACTTACCACGATACGCATTGACTCTACGGATGTCACCGTTCAGGTGAATTTGCCTAAAGGTTATTACATCTTTAAGATTGGGAATGTCGTGCGGAAAGTGGTAATCAAATAAACGAAACGGAATAGATACTTATGAATCCTTCCTATAATGAACGCGAAGTGCTGGAGCTTCTACAAGATGAAAGTACACAAAAGCGAGGGTTTGAGTTGATTGTTGCGCAATATAGCGAACAATTATACTGGCAGATCCGTCGTATGGTGCTTTTGCATGAAGATGCCAATGACTTACTTCAGAACACGTTCATTAAGGCATGGACCAATATCGATTATTTCCGTGGAGATGCGAAGCTTTCTACCTGGCTCTATCGCATCGCTTTGAATGAATGTTTGACTTTCCTAAATAAACAACGCGCTGTAACTACTGTTTCTATCGATGATGAAGATGCTTCTGCACTTCAGAAGCTGGAAAGCGATCCTTATTTCTCCGGAGACCGAGCACAGAAGTCTCTACAGAAAGCATTGCTTACACTGCCGGAAAAGCAACGTATGGTATTCAACTTAAAGTATTACCAGGAAATGAAATACGAGGAGATGTCCGACATCTTCGGCACATCTGTCGGCGCTCTGAAAGCCTCTTATCATCATGCCGTGAAAAAAATCGAGAAGTTTTTGGAGGGAGAGGTTTAAACCTTTACCCCAAAACATAGTCTAACCTAACAGAGAGGAAAAAAGCTTATGAAAGAAGAAGATAACATATTGAAGAAGGTAGGGAAGGAAAATATTTTCCGTGTTCCTGACGGATACTTTGAGAATCTTACTTCAGAGGTGATGAGCCGGCTTCCCGAAAAGGAAAAACCTGCAATTATTAAGAGAGAGCCTACGAAGTGGGAGAGAATTAAGCCATGGGTATATATGACTGCCATGTTTGCCGGCGCAGCATTGATTATCCGCGTTGCTTCTACTGACCGTACACCTGTTAACGACCGGATGGCGATGGACGAACCTGAAACCGAAGTTGTTTCTGATGAATATATCAGTGCAGTGCTGGATGATTCCATGCTGGATGATTATTCACTGTATGTCTATCTCACAGATGCCGGTGCAGAGTGATGTGAATAACAACTTAACTGTATGAGAAGAAAATGAAAAAGCTGATTGTTTTGTTTATTGTGATGTGCAGTTTCATCCCCTTGTCATGGGCTATGGACGGATGTAATCAACATTTGTCTCCTGACGAATTCCGCGCCAAGCAGAAAGCGTATATCACAGAGAAAGCCGGATTGACCAAGGAAGAAGCCGCTAAATTCTTTCCTGTTTATTTTGAATTACAGGATCGCAAAAAGCAATTGAATGATGAGGCATGGAACTTACTTCGAAAAGGAAAGGATGAAAAGACGACCGAAGCGCAATATAATGAGATTCTAGAAGGCGTATACGATGCCCGTATTGCTACCAACCGTCTGGAGAAAACTTACTATGAGAAGTTCAAGAAGATACTTTCGAACAAAAAGATATATTTAGTACAGCGTGCTGAAATGCGTTTTAACCGTGAGTTGCTGAAAGGGATGCATCATAAAGGTGGAGAACCTCAGAAACCGCAAGGAAAGAAAAGATAACAGAATATTAGGAGCTTCGGCTCCTTTTTTCGTCTATGGCCGATACATGCGGCTGCGAAGGCTTACACTCCCGCAAGTGTAAGCCTTCACTTGTATAAGTGATGGCCTTCGCAGCCGCAAGTGTGAATCTTCGCAGTCCTATGCATTTGAGTTTTTATTTTTCCAGCTTTTTAGCTTCGTTCCAGAGGACGTCCATCTCTTCCAGAGTCATATCATGCAAGTTTTTGCCTTCCTTGATGGTATGTGCTTCCAGATAATTAAAGCGGTTGATAAATTTCTGGTTAGTGCGCTCTAATGCATTATCCGGATTGATCTTGTAGAGGCGTGCGGCGTTGATGAGGCTGAATAGTACATCCCCGAATTCGGCTTCTGCTTTGTCCTTATCCATATTGGCCACTTCTGTCTGAAATTCTTGGATTTCTTCTTTTACCTTATCCCACACTTGTTCCCGTTCTTCCCAGTCGAAGCCGACGTTGCGGGCTTTGTCTTGAATACGGTAAGCTTTGATGAGTGAAGGAAGGGCGGCGGGGACACCACTTAACACACTCTTGTTTCCACCTTTCTCTCTTAACTTTAGTTGTTCCCAGTTTTCGGAAACTTGTCCGGCAGTATCTGCTTTTACGTCACCGAACACATGGGGATGGCGGAAGATTAATTTCTCGCAAAGGTGGTCGCATACATCTTTCATGTCAAAATCGCCTTTCTCGGAACCGATCTTTGCGTAGAAAGCTACGTGTAGCAAGACGTCTCCCAGCTCTTTGCAGATATCATTTTTATCGTCACGTATCAGGGCGTCACAAAGTTCATAAGTTTCTTCAATGGTGTTGGGACGCAGACTTTCGTTAGTCTGCTTGCGGTCCCAGGGACATTTTTCGCGAAGTTCGTCGAGTATGTCCAGGAAGCGTCCGAAGGCTTCCATCTGTTCTTTTCTTGTATGTAACATATCTTTATAGGGTTATTTATTGCAATGTGTATAATAGGATATAAGCAACCCGACTACTTCGGAGTAGTTCTTGCGGCCACTTTGTATCTTGTTTCCTTTCAGGTACAGGTCGTATATCCAGTCTTGTATATCTCCGATGAGTGGACTGTATTTTTCCGTCCAGTATTCCTGATTACTTTTAGCCAGTTCTATGATTTCGGGACGTATCCGGTTGAAGAGCTCTTTGTATTCTTCTTCATCCATCAGGCGGCGGGCATTGACAAGTACGTGTCCCAGCACTGAAAAGTATCCGCAGAAACGGATACCTCGCGCTTGCGAACGGGTACAGACCTGATAAGCGTAGAAGTTGGCTTCCGCTTCGCTGGAAATGCCCAATAAATGTGCCAGTTCATGCGCATACGTGGCAGGATACTGTGAAGGGAGCAGATCTCCATTCAAAGTAAATTCGCAGAAGAAAGGTCCCATGCTACCGGTGACGCCCACCATGGAAATCAGCGGAGTGAAAAGCATTGTCTTCACCCGTGGTGACTTATGGAAAGGATGATGTACACCCAGCGTATCACTGATCTGATTGTATCCGCGAACTGTTTCCCGGCGGATAAGGTCCTTGTTGATAGTGGTTACATCTACATACGATCCATTCAGTTTGTCAACGTAATCATCAACAAAGTTCCGGAAGTTTTCGGGAGTGTATGTGGTATAAGGAATCTTTGTCCGTTGGTAGAAATTGGGCTGTGAATAATTAAGTCCCCAAGTCAGATAGAACCAGACGTATATCCATAACAGATATTCAATATCATTCAGCAAGATGCGTTTCCATTTTTTCTTCTGAAAGCGGCGGGCATAGGCAGGGTAGAGGAGTACGCCCGCAATGCTGAGGGCTATGAATAAGTCGCCTATGGCAAAGGGAATGAGGCGGGAGAAAGACGAAAGAATATAAGCTATGACAGGATATACGCTGTGTGCATATATTTTTCCCATAGCCGGAATGAGCTGTGTGGTCCAGACTACTAACAAGAGTGTGCATAGCACGATATAACGAATCTTCAGCTTATATTTCATCGCAAATTTATTTGAAAGGCAAAAATATACATTTATTAAATGTCACGTAGGAAATTAGCTTTATATTTGTTGTTCTCGGCGCAGAAAGTGCCGGAGGGTGGTAAGATTTGAATTAAATTTAGTAATTTTGCGCCCATTATTCGCGATAAATAAATTATATACAGATTTAAAGATATGGAATTAGCAAGTAAGTACAACCCTGCTGACGTAGAGGGAAAATGGTACCAGTATTGGTTGGATCACAAATTATTCAGTTCAAAACCCGATGGTCGTGAGCCTTACACCATCGTCATTCCGCCCCCTAACGTCACCGGCGTGCTCCACATGGGACACATGCTTAATAATACCATTCAAGATATTCTGGTACGCCGTGCTCGTATGGAAGGTAAAAATGCCTGCTGGGTACCGGGTACTGACCACGCTTCTATCGCTACGGAAGCGAAGGTAGTAAATAAGCTGGCTGCACAAGGTATCAAGAAGACGGATCTTACTCGTGATGAATTCCTGAAGCATGCCTGGGAGTGGACAGATGAACATGGTGGCATCATCCTGAAGCAGCTGCGTAAACTCGGTGCTTCCTGTGATTGGGACCGCACCGCTTTCACTATGGACGAAAAGCGTAGCGAAAGTGTATTGAAAGTATTTGTAGACCTTTACAATAAGGGATTAATTTACCGTGGTGTACGTATGGTAAACTGGGATCCGAAGGCTTTGACTGCCCTTTCCGATGAAGAAGTTATCTACAAGGAAGAGCATGGTAAACTGTATTATCTGCGCTATAAAGTAGAAGGTGATGCGGAAGGACGTTATGCCGTGGTAGCTACTACCCGTCCTGAAACGATCATGGGTGATACCGCTATGTGTATCAATCCGAACGACCCGAAGAACGAATGGCTGAAAGGTAAGAAAGTAATCGTTCCTTTGGTAAATCGTGTTATCCCGGTGATTGAAGATGATTATGTGGATATTGAGTTCGGTACAGGTTGTCTGAAAGTAACTCCTGCGCATGATGTGAACGACTATATGCTGGGTGAAAAGTATAACTTGCCAAGCATCGATATCTTCAACGATAATGGTACATTGAGCGAGGCTGCCGGTCTTTATATCGGTATGGATCGCTTTGATGTTCGTAAACAGATTGAGAAAGACCTGGATGCTGCCGGTCTGTTGGATAAGGTGGAAGCCTATACCAATAAGGTAGGTTATTCCGAGCGTACCAACGTAGTTATAGAGCCGAAGCTTTCTATGCAGTGGTTCCTCAAGATGCAGCATTTTGCAGATATGGCATTGCCTCCTGTGATGAATGACGAGCTGAAATTCTATCCTGCCAAGTATAAGAATACCTATCGTTACTGGATGGAGAACATCAAAGACTGGTGTATCAGCCGTCAGTTGTGGTGGGGACATCGCATTCCGGCATACTTCCTTCCGGAAGGTGGATATGTGGTAGCAGCTACTGAAGAAGAAGCTCTGAAACTGGCAAAAGAGAAGACCGGTAATCCGGCCCTGACTATGGAAGACCTTCGTCAGGATGAAGACTGTCTGGATACTTGGTTCTCTTCCTGGTTGTGGCCCATCTCTTTGTTTGACGGTATTAATAATCCGGGTAATGAGGAAATCAGCTACTACTACCCGACAAGTGACCTGGTAACCGGTCCGGATATCATTTTCTTCTGGGTAGCCCGCATGATTATGGCAGGTTATGAATATGAAGGAAAGATGCCGTTCAAGAATGTGTACTTTACGGGTATCGTTCGTGACAAGTTGGGACGTAAGATGTCCAAGTCCCTCGGCAATTCTCCCGACCCTTTGGAACTGATTGAGAAGTTTGGTGCCGATGGTGTGCGTATGGGTATGATGCTGGCTGCTCCTGCCGGGAATGATATCTTGTTCGATGATGCCCTTTGTGAACAGGGACGTAACTTCTGTAACAAGATATGGAATGCTTACCGCTTGGTAAGTGGCTGGACAATTGATGACAGTCAGCCTGTACCGGAAGCAGCAAGACTGGCATCTTGCTGGTTTGAATCCAAGCAGAATGAGGTTGCTGCCGAGGTAGCTGACTTGTTTAGTAAATACCGTTTGAGCGAAGCTCTTATGGCTGTTTATAAATTATTCTGGGATGAATTCTCTTCCTGGTACCTCGAAATGATAAAGCCGGCTTATGGACAAGGTATCCACAGTTCAATTCATAGTGCTGCGATTTCTTATTTTGATAATCTGCTTCATTTGCTTCATCCGTTCATGCCGTTCATTACCGAAGAACTCTGGCAGCAGATGTATGAGCGCGAAGAAGGTGAAAGTCTTATGGTATGTCCTTTGACTATAAATACTTATGTAGATGCTGATACTATTCGGCAATTTGAAGTGGTGAAAGAGGTGATCAGTAACATTCGCTCTATCCGTTTGCAGAAGAATATAGCTCAAAAGGAACCGTTGACATTACAGGTAGTGGGTGAAAATCCGGTTGCTGAATTCAGTGCGGTGATCCTAAAGATGTGTAACCTTACAGCAATTGATGTAGTGGATGCTAAAACCGAGGGTGCTGCTTCATTCATGGTAGGAACTACGGAATATGCCGTACCTCTGGGTAATATGATTGATGTAGAAGCTGAAATAGCCCGTATGGAAGCTGAATTGAAGCACAAAGAAGGTTTCCTGCAAGGCGTCATGAAGAAGCTGAGCAATGAGAAATTTGTGAATAATGCTCCTGCCGCTGTCCTTGAACTGGAACGTAAGAAGCAGGCGGATGCGGAAAGCATTATCAACTCTCTGAAAGAGAGTATTGCTGCGCTGAAGAAATAAACCTTTTGGTCCGGGAGTTCTCCCGGATCTTTACTATAAACGAATTAGCCCTTGCAATATTCAACTACTGCAAGGGCTAATTTATTTTTTAGGCAGTGTCCACAATTTTGTGTAAATGAGAAAACAGGATTCAGGTATATATTCCCTTATATCTGAATTCTGTGCTCAAATATAAGCATAAATTGATTCATAATCAATCCCCAATTAGAAATAGGCATCGTCCATTTCTTCTCAATCTCCATCAGAGACAGATAGACCGTTTTCTTCACGGCATCATCAGAAGGAAAGGAAAGTTTTGATTTCGTGTACTTTCTGATTTTCCCGTTCAGATTTTCAATGAGATTGGTAGTGTAGATTATTTTCCTGATTTCCAAAGGGAATTGGAAAAACACGGTCAGGTCATCCCAGTTATTTCTCCATGAAAGTATGGCATAAGGATATTTCCCTCCCCATTTCTTTTCCAGATTGTCCAGTTCAAGGGCAGCAGCTTCCTTGTTGGGTGCGTTGTAGATATTCTTCATGTCAGCGGTAAACTCCTTCTTGTCCTTGTAAACAACGTATTTGCAGGAGTTTCTGATTTGATGCACAACGCAGATTTGTGTGGAGGATTGAGGGAACACGTCACGTATGGTGTCGGTAAATCCGTTCAGATTGTCCGTGCAGGTAATAAGAATATCCTGTACTCCACGTGCCTTCAGGTCGGTAAGGACACCCATCCAGAAAGCGGAACTTTCCGTTTTGCCTACCCACATACCCAAGACTTCCTTCAAACCGTTCTGTTTAAGTCCGACACAAAGGTACACCGTCTTGTTGATAATCTTTCCGTTGTCACGTACCTTGAAAACGATACCGTCCATCCATACTATCAGATATACAGGGTCAAGAGGACGGTTCTGCCACTCCAGTGCCGCCTGGTTTACCTTGTTGGTGATAACGGATATGGCAGAAGTGGAAAGTTCGATTTCATAAATCTCTCGCATCTCTTCCTCGATGTCTGACACACTCATTCCTTTGGCATAGAGTGAGATGACGAGTTTTTCGATGGATAAGCCACGGCTCTCATGTTTGGGGACGACTACAGGATCGAACTCGCCGTTACGGTCACGGGGAACAGAGATGACGGATTCACCGTGTTCGGTCTGGATCTTCTTGGGATATTTGCCGTTACGCGAGTTGCCACTGTTGTTGCCACTTACGGAGTTCTTTTCATAACCTAAGTGAACATCCATTTCACCCTCAAGCATCTTCTCCAATACTTGTGCATGGAGCTGTTTGAGGAACTTGCTTACATCGGCTTCTGTTTTAAATTGGCTCAGAAATTCTTTACTCAGAACTTCATCGGGCACTGCTTGATTCTTTACTGTCATTTTCTTCGGCATTTTGCAAAGTTAGAAATAATAAAAATACGGAACTCATTGCTGAATCCCGTATTCATCATTTACACAAAACTTTGGATAGTGCCATTTTTTATAATTCAAATGCTATTACTTTTCCAATAGTTCTTTCAGAAAAGAATCCAACTCTTCATCCAGACCTTTCAGTAGTTCTTCATTCACGAGCAATGTATCATCATCCATCAGCAATAACTCTGCAATTGTCTCCTTTTCATCATCCACTAATACGAAAGAGTAAGGTTTCAGAATGGCCAGTTTGTCGAAGTCACCGCCATTCTTCATGCTATTAAGTAATGTAGAAAGAATACGTTCTACATTTTCGTAGAAATCATCTCCATCATACGTCATCCATTCCTCGATAGAGGCACACGCCAGATACTCGTCTTCATCGTCGAATATAGACAGTTCGCCGGAATTCTGGTTAGCTTGCAGATGAATGTCGGTCACAATGGTTTGCTCGCAGCCGCAAGTGTATTTGCTGACTGCTTGTCTTATGGTCTTTTCTAAGAGTGATAAAGATGCTTGGCTCAGTTTCATAATAGGTATTCTTTCTTAATGGATGTTCAAAGGTATAAAAAAAATAATTACCCTTGCATCATTTGATTAAAAATCATTCTTAAATCGTTCCATTTGGACATTCAATCGTGTCATTCCCTCTTTTCGTTCTTGTAATTCATTTAAATAGCGGGTTACTGCAAAGTAGTTGGGAACGTCGCTGATGTCTATTCCTCCCTGCTCTTTTTTCTCTTCTATCTTGTCTATGTCGTATGCTTCTTTTTGCGCTTTTAATGCCCATTCTTCCGCTGCCTGAATGCTATCTTGCATTTCATATCCTAAAGCCACGTTATATGCCGCATACATTTTCTGTTTTCCCTTTTTCTTCTTCTCGTAAGTCTGTTTCCAAAGCTCAATGGCCTGTTGCCAGTTGTTTTCACGAACATAAACGGCTGCATCACGCATATTTACCGAACCGCTCGTAAACAGATAGCGGGAAGCCGTCTTCCAGTGTGGCAGCATATACTTTACAGGCACGGTGCCGGCAAATTCAGAAGCTTCTTTCAGCATTTCTGTTTCACTGATGAGCCCTGCACCGGCCTGAGCTATGCTGGGGGCAGCATAATCCCAGAAAATACTATCGTTGGTATTGATTGTTACCATCGGGCCATTTCGGTTAGGCAGGTATACTTTTACGGTAGGGTATACCTTTACGTCTATGGTTCCGGCATAAACACCCCACTCGCGCAGGTATTCAATTTTGCGGAGAGAGCGTAGTTGTATATTTTCCAAAGCTATCAGGAAATCGACATCCAGGCTTTCGATAAGACTTTCCACTTCACTTTTACTGAGGGTACTTTCGCGGGGAATCATATCATTGGCCCGTAACATAGAATCGCAAATAACGACTTCGTCGAAATAGTTTTCGTTGGCAAGTGCTTCAGCCAGTGCCTCAGTGGTTATTTTAGAATTTCCGTTGAAGTATTTTGTTTTGCGGGCAATTTCCGTCTCATCTTTTTTCTTTTCATCCGTTTCTTCTACGATCAGCTTGTTGTCCGGGATGGATGGCATATTATTTACCACGGCTACACGTTTAAGGCTGGGCGGGAAGCTAACTTCTGCCGGCAGCATATAGTCGATGGATAATTGCTCTACGGTCTGACAACCGCCAAGTAGCAGAGCACAACAGATCCCTAAGAGATGCGAATACTTAGTCATAGGCTTGTTCTTTATCTAAGAATAACAAAAATACACTTTTGTATGGATATATAAAAGCCTCAAACAGATTTTAACCGTTTGAGGCTTTTATTAGTGATTGGGAGAGGGCGATAGGGTGATAAGCGATTAATGTTTGGTATACTTATCACTCTATCACCTTATCACTCCTCTCATTACATATTTTTTCCGTGACAGTTCTTATACTTCTTACCACTTCCACAAGGACAAGGATCATTACGTCCTACAGTTCTTTCCGCACGAATCGGTTCACGTTTCACTTGCTCACGTGTATCCTGTTGGGCGGCAGCCTGTTGATTCGGATCATTCAGTTCCTGTTTTTGTTCGCGGTATTTGCTCATGTCCTGCTTCTGTTCGGGAGCAGCCTGCTGAATTTCCTGTGGCTCTTGTACCGGAATTTGTCCACGCATCAGGATAGAAACAGTCTGGTTGTTGATCTTATTAACCATTGTATCAAACAGATTGACAGACTCCAGCTTGTAAATCAATAACGGGTCTTTCTGTTCGTAGCTTGCATTCTGCACAGAATGTTTCAATTCATCCAACTCACGCAAGTTTTCTTTCCATGCCTCGTCAATGACGTGCAGCAAGATAGATTTTTCAAAAGCTTTCACTACCTCCTTACATTCGCTTTCGTAGGCGGCTTTCAGGCTGCAGGAGATATTGTACATACGCTTGCCATCTGTAATGGGGATAAGGATATTTTCATACATATGTCCCTGAGTCTCATACACCTGTTTGATAACCGGATAAGCAATCTGTGCCATGCGGTCAGTCTTGCGCTTGAACAGATCCATGGCTGCATTGAATGCTTCTTCTGCAAGTTTCTCTTTCTTCTCGTTACGGAACTGCTCTTCGCTGAACGGAGTTTCCATAGCGAGTGTTTGCAGGAAGTCCATTTTGCAGTTTTCGTAGTCGGGAGCTTCAACAGCAGCGGCAACACGATCCCAGATCATGTTCACGATGTCCATGCCGATACGCTCACCCATCAAGGCATGACGACGTTTGGTATACACAACGGTACGTTGTTTGTTCATTACGTCATCATATTCCAGCAAGCGTTTACGGATACCGAAGTTGTTTTCTTCCACCTTCTTCTGTGCACGCTCAATGGAGTTGGAGATCATCTTGTGCTCGATCATTTCACCTTCCTTGAAGCCGAGGCGGTCCATCACACCGGCAATGCGGTCGGAGGAGAACAGACGCATCAGGTCGTCTTCCAGTGACACGAAGAATACGGAAGAACCCGGGTCACCCTGACGTCCGGCACGTCCGCGCAACTGGCGGTCTACACGACGGGACTCATGGCGCTCCGTACCGATAATTGCCAAACCACCCGCAGCTTTCACTTCCGGGCTCAGCTTGATATCCGTACCACGACCGGCCATATTGGTAGCGATGGTCACAGTTCCACTCAAACCGGCTTTGGCAACGATGTCCGCTTCTTTCTGGTGCAACTTGGCATTCAACACGCTGTGCTCAATCTTGCGCATAGTCAACATCTTGCTCAGCATTTCGGAGATTTCTACAGATGTAGTACCCACCAAGACAGGGCGTCCGGCTTGTACCAACTGTTCGATTTCTTCGATGACTGCTTTATATTTCTCGCGTTTCGTCTTGTAAACGCGGTCGTTCATATCTTTACGGGCAATGGGGCGGTTGGTAGGAATCACCACTACATCCAGTTTGTAGATGTCCCAAAGTTCGCCTGCTTCCGTTTCGGCAGTACCGGTCATACCCGAGAGCTTGTGGTACATACGGAAGTAATTCTGCAACGTAATGGTGGCGAATGTCTGTGTGGCAGCTTCCACTTTTACGTTTTCCTTGGCTTCGATAGCCTGGTGCAGACCGTCGGAGTAGCGGCGACCTTCCATGATACGGCCTGTCTGCTCGTCTACAATCTTCACCTGACCGTCAATCACAACGTATTCATCGTCCTTCTCGAACATGGTATAAGCCTTCAACAGTTGGTTGATGGTATGAACCCGTTCGGATTTGATAGCATAATTTGTCAGCAACTCATCTTTCTTGGCCAGACGTTCCTCATCTGTCAAGTTGGTTTCGTTTTCCAGTTCAGACAGTTGTGCGGCTATATCAGGCAATACGAAGAGAGTAGGGTCTTCCGAATTTCCGGTAATCAGATCCACACCTTTATCTGTCAAATCTACGCTATTCAGTTTTTCTTCTATGACGAAGTACAACGGGTCAGTTGCTTCGTGCATACGTTTGTTATTCTGTTCCATGTAGATTTCCTCGGTCTTCAGCATGCCTGCTTTGATCCCCTGTTCACTCAGATATTTGATCAGAGGCTTGTTCTTCGGCAAAGCCTTATGGCTACGGAACAAGGCAAGGAAACCTTCTTCCTGTTCTTTTTTGTCACTGGAAGCAATGAGGCGTTTGGCATCGGCCAGGTATTGGGTAGCCAGTTTCTTCTGTGCTTCTACCAGACGTTCCACCAGTGGGCGGAGCTGTTCGAACAATTGGTCTTCACCTTTAGGTACAGGGCCTGAAATGATCAACGGTGTACGGGCATCGTCAATCAATACGGAGTCCACCTCATCGACGATGGCATAATTGTGCCGGCGTTGTACAAGGTCTTTCGGGCTGATAGCCATGTTATCACGCAGGTAGTCGAAACCGAATTCGTTGTTCGTACCGAATGTGATATCTGCCATATAAGCTTTGCGACGTGCGTCAGAGTTAGGCTGGTGCTTGTCGATACAGTCCACACTTAAACCGTGGAACATGTAAAGAGGTCCCATCCACTCGGAGTCACGTTTAGACAGGTAGTCATTCACAGTTACCACATGCACGCCGTTTCCGGTCAATGCATTCAGGAATACCGGGAGGGTAGCCACCAACGTCTTACCTTCACCCGTTGCCATTTCGGCGATCTTACCTTTGTGCAATACCACACCACCGAATAACTGTACATCGTAGTGTACCATGTTCCAGGTAACTTCTGCACCACCAGCCAACCAGTGATTCTGATAGATAGCCTTGTCATCTTCAATACGTACGAAATCTTTCGTAGCAGCCAGCTGACGGTCGAATTCAGTAGCAGTCACTACAATTTCTTCGTTTTCAGAGAAACGTTTTGCTGTTTCTTTTACGATAGAGAAAGCTACGGGCAGTACCTCATCGAGTGCTTTTTCGTAGCATTCCAGTATTTCTTTCTCCAGTTTGTCTATCTGTGCGAAAACCTCTTCACGGTTTTCCAGTTCAATAGCTTCGATACCTGCTTTCAGTTCTTCTACTTTAGCGCGTTGCTCGGTAGCCGAGTTGTAGATGTAGGTTTTCAGTTCTTCCGTCTTGGCGCGAAGGGCGTCATTATCGAGTTTGGCAACTTCCGGGTAAGCGGCTTTGATTTTGTCCACCCACGGCTGAATTTCTTTCATGTCGCGTGTGGATTTATTGCCGAAAATCGAGCTTAAAAATTCATTAAATCCCATTATATATTTGTTTTTATTATTATTTGCTTAATTAGTTCGGGTGTAACTTTGCCTTGAATGCGGGTACAAAGTTACATTAAAATGCTGATTTACGAGAAGTTTACGAATTGTTTTTTGAGTAAAACACTCAACTTTCGATTCACTTCGTTAACATTTCACTTGATTTGCCAAGTAAGATGTGTTTTCAGCTTAAAAGTTCAGTGGAGTAGCTGTACAAGCGTTCGGGGCGCGGATGCGCATCGCACTTGACAGGGTAGGGGCTATGCGGGTAATATTGACAGGAACCCGTATGGTTTCGGGTTTTATACCACCACCCAGGAAGATGAGTGGAGCAGGCACATCTGCATGACGCACCACGCGGCTATCTGTGACATTTTCTTCTACGATAGTCCAGCCGGGCAACACGTCTATCAGCAGGTCGCCGGAACGCTTACGATGGAAACCGTTGCGTGCCAGTTCAATCTGGGGCGACCAAGGACCTGATAATAAGCGATGGGCGGAATAAGCTTCATTCACTCCGCTGAACTGTATCAGGAAGTCGGCGGATTTATTTTGTATTTCCGCTAAATTCAGTTGCTTACTCTCTATTAATTTATGGTTAAGATAAATCTGCTGGTTATAGTAGGTTTCTACGTATTGTCCTTCGCCATACGTAGCCATCAGATACATATTCAGCAAGGTGGCACAGCGATTCAGGTAGAATTCCCCGCCCGGGATGCGGTACAGGCCAAGGTCCGGTGCTTCCGGGTCGGCATATCCCGTAGATGCAATGCAGAAAATGACATTGTGCAAACCTACTTTGCGGTCGATGAGGTCGAGTAGGGAGCCGATACTGCGGTCCAGGCGTACGTATGTATCCTGCATTTCCATGGCACACTCCTGCGTACTCTTATGATTGTAGTTTCCTGCATAATAAGTCAGTGCCAGCAAATCCGGTATCTCATCTTTGGCAAGCGTACTCTTTTCCAGGAGTTCCTCTGTGAGTAAGTTTACCTCATCATTGATGAAGGGACTGGTAATCAGCCGGCGGAATTTATTGATCCGTTCGCTGTCGAACTTATATTTAAAGGGTTGATCCCGCCATTCGGGCAGGAACGTATATCTATTTATAGGATGTATCGGTTCCCACACCATATCGCGGATGCGAAAATCGGGTGATTGCCGTTCATTGTATTGGCTTACCCACCATGGGAATTCGCTGTAATATGTAGTACTGCACCACTTACCAGTATTTTCATTCAACCAGAAAGCACCGTTTCCGGAGTGTCCGGCGGCAAGGATAGCTGCATCGCGCGAGGGGGCAATGGCATATACCATACCTTTGTTGCGGGTAGCTACTTTCAGTTCATCGGCAATGGTGGAAGTCAGTAATTGGGAAGGAGAGGAACTCTCGTCGGTGAAGTTCCCCATAAAAGCGGGGTCGTCCACACAATTCATCGGGCGCAATGTATTGGCATTCATCCATTGCTGGGAGATGATGCCGTTCATTGAGGGCGTCGTACCGCTGTAGATGGCGGCAATGGCAGAGGCGCGGTCTGTTCCGCTGAAGGGAAACTCGGTTTGATAGAAAACCTTGCCTTCGCGCATCAGTCTTTTGAACCCTTTTTCTCCGTATAGGGAAGAGAATGCTTCCATGTAGTCGGTGCGCAGCTGGTCAATCGTCAACGTTACCACTAATTTTGGAGTGGCAGGCAGCGGTTGGGCTTGCAGACCGGTGAAAGTTAATGCGAGTATGGAAGTTATCAGTCCCTTTTTCATTTATCTCTTTTTCGATGTCAAAATAAGATTGCTTGCTGAACGTACCAGCAAACAAAGTGCCAAAGGTAATACAGCTAAGTCAAATCTTTGCGGTATTATCGCCCAAAGCAGTATAAAAAGTGTTAAAACGATAAAATTAAGTACCATGTATCGACTTTTCTGCCGTTTTCTCACCTTATTTATCATCCACGGGAGGCAGAATAGGTGCAACGGGTGGAATACAAACAGCAAATAATTGGGGCTTACTGCCGGGTGTTGGGAGAACAGAGCCAGGAAAGCAAGGATACATCCGGCTACTCCGGCACAGAAGAACAAGATTAAATCCAGTCCCCAGAGGGTTTTCCGGCGTCGGATGCCGTAGATGGTGGCGGCAGTTACCAGGATGAACAGCAGCAAGGCCGATTGCATCGGAGTAATGCCACCGGAACGGTGATCGGCAGCTGTCAGTCCGGTTTCTACAATTTTCTCTTCGGAGGATACCAGCGGGCGTGCTTTTCCTTCTTTATCTATGATTTGGGCTGTATTGAAGTACTCCTGCACATAGAAGGGGACGAACATCATCAGTCTTCGGCTGATAGGCTTGTCAGCTTTGCTACCCATACACATATCCATGCCAAAACGTGACCAGGGATGCCCTTCGCTGTATTTATGCAGTAAATCACGGAAAGAGATTCCCGTGTCGTTGTCGGTCATATTGTCAGCATATTGCAGAGAACCGTCGATGGCTTTCTCTATTTGGTCGCGCGGTCGGGTGGCGCAGTTGTCGTAGAAGAAGTTGTAACGATACTCACGGTTTTCCGGGCGATAGTTTTCCTGAAGCAGATTAAACAGATGTTCCTTTTCGTCCGGAGTAAGGTTCAGTGTTTGTTGCCATACGTCCCGTCCCAAGTAGTTGTATTCGGCTACAAAGTGCTCGTAATTGGTAGCTCCTAACTGGTAGTCTGTCTCTCCTAAAGCGAAGCGGAGAATGAAGTTGGGAGCATTGAAATTGAACATGCCATAGTTGAAAACAGCATCGATATTCCGGGTAAAGTTTTCGTAGCGGATGGCAGTATGCCCGAAAAGAGAATATATTTCTCCACCCGAGGCGCAGGTCAGCAGGCTGATGCGGATCGAGTCGGCACGTTGTGCCTTCATGTTGAAAGCACAAAAAACTCCTAAAATCAGTAGAAGGATCGTTCGTTTCATTTCGGTGCAAAGATAAGCAAACTAAGAGCAGAATAAAATGAATTTATTTATTTTTTATGTTGAAGTGCCGTTAATCTTGGGGGACTGTAGATTTCCCTTCATTTTCTTGGTAAAGATAGTATAATCCATTCTCTTTGCAAAATGCTTGGAATTAAAGATGATTAACGGTAAAACTTTGCTGTATTGTTTACAGTTTGCTACATTTGTGCGATTTCTTCTCAGCCCACCCAAAAGAACGATTTCGGTTATCGCTATGTCGATGAGCATTTTGAGAAAGACAGGATTACTGATTATTAACTTGTTAAACTAAAATGCTGGAAACTAAAATCGTTTACTATGTTTACCCCTTTGACCATCGCCATCTTCAGTGGTGCATTGTCCCCTTCCTGTTTAGAGGGGCAACGCTACGTTTCCGAGCGACTTCAGCAGTCCGTTCGAAAGCTGATGAACCTGCCCGGCTCACTGGACGGGCTGACCGATCAGTTGAAGGGAATATTGTCCGACTGGCAGGTTGAGTTACCGGTTCCCTCTTTCCTTTTTCTTTCTTCCACGTCTCCTTTTTCCGACTTTGATGCTACTGCTGTCCTCTGCCGCTTGCGGGTAGAAGAGATGGAGTATGTAGCTACGGTGTCTTATGGTGAGCAACAGTCCACTCCCCGTTATTATTTTTATAAAGCTCTTCTTCAGGCCGAAGCCCGGTGGCTGAATCTGTTGCTGAAAGATCGAATCAGTAGGATGAACAGTGACCATGCTGCACGTCTGCTGCTGTGTGAAGTGCTCGAAGAAGTGTATTGCACCGGAGTTGCAGTGGACGATGCCTGTAGGCGGGGAGTCTCTGCCGAACTGTGCGGACAACTGAAAGGAGCATTGGCCTCGCTCTACCTGACGCTGACTATCGACTTCGGTTACTTATTACAGCCAACTGATTTTATGGATTACCGCTACCTGCTCAGCGATGTCCGCTACTTTCACCCTATTCGGGAGTCGGAAGTGCGGCAATATGACATTCTGCAAGCAGGAAACCAGGTGAAATGTCTTCTCAGCGCAGGAATCACAGCAGAACATGAAGGTACTGCCTTGCAACTTTACAATAAACTGGTGGGCTTGCTTTCCGGTTTGGAGCAGCCTCCGCATAGCGATGCTCGTTTGTGGCAAGGTGTGGCAGCACTCGAGAACTTTCTTTTCTTTCTGCTCAGCGGCCTTCCACTCCATGAGGAGAATCTTTATGGAGTGCTGACCGATCAGGCATGGATGAACGATTGCCTGAACGATCTTTGTTTCCAGCAATATGCCGGACACTTGCACTACAATGAAGGGCGTGGTGCTTCCCATTGGATTATCCGCAAACAGAAAGAGCGTTGCCTCGCCTTCCTCAACCTGCTGATAACGCACGATATGAGCCTTCCACGCCAGTTGCGTAGCTATCTGCTTCGCCAGCAGGAACTTTATGAGGAAAACTATTCACGGGCCTTCATTTCCATACAACCCAGCGAAAGACTCTCTTTCGTTCCTTCACGTCCGCTCGGGGCGAAGCTTCCGGATGAGGGGGAGATACATGCTTTTCTGGCCTTCCTTTATCGTGTGACGGACGGCAACGGGGCTTATTTGGTGACTCCTGAACATGTACAGTGGTTGGAAGATGCTTTTCTCTTGTTTTTGCAGAGCGGCCAGGTTGCAATGATTCACCGGAACAGGGTGAAAGTCCTGCGAAACTATATCGGGGTGCTTTACGGTCTTTTCTTTCATTACCAGCAGCGTAGAGGAGGATGGGATAAACAGGCGTATGCTGCTTTCCTTGCATCTATTTTCGATGTGGATGTGCAGCCCGAGAATCTGATAAGTAACAGTAAAAGGTATATAGAAGCCTACGAGAAGTTTGCCGAAAAAGAGAAACTTCGCCTCACCTCTTGATGATTCGTTGACGAAACTGTCTCGTCAACGAATTTTTTTTAAGAATTTCTGCTTAAAACCCCAACATGGCAGCCGGTGGTATATTTAATAACCGGCAGAGTAACCTTGCTATTTTTAAAGTCGGTTCTGATCGTCCGGAAATATAATCATTAATACGTGAGGGGCTGACTCCTATTTCACTGGCGAGTTGTCTCTGTGTCATTCCTTTTTCTTCAAGGGATAATTCTATCAATTCGGATACTGTTGGTTTCTCAATCGGATAGTGTTCCTTTTCGTATGCAATCACGATGTCGGACATCACAGAGAGTTCCACTGCATTCTTATCGTTTGCAGGGGTATTGTCGTCAATTACTGGCAGCAGTTCTTCTACTCTTGCCAATGCAAATTCGTATTGTTCTTTTGTTACTTTATTCATAACCTGATACTTATATGGTTGAACAATCTATTTTATCATATTCTTTATGAGTACATACCTTACGGATAAAGATATATCCCATTGTAAATTTTACAACCACTATCAACCGATAGTTATTGCCTTTGATATTGAAAACATAGTGCTGATTGCCTATATAATCGGCAGAAAGAAAATCAACCTTCATATCAGACAGGTTTTTCCATTGTGCTTTTTCAGCCACATCATACCAGCGTTCAAGGGCTACACGAGAATCCTCATAACCTTTAGTCTCGTAAAACTCTTTCAGCTTCTTGTGTGATACTATTCTCATATTTCTTTCATTTGATGCAAATATACGATATTGTTTTGTATTACAAAATTTTTCTAATAGAATATTCTATATAATAGAATTTGTGAGCTGTTGCGTTGATGAGAATTCTCGTCAAGCTCACGTCAATTCAAACTCTTTTTCCTTTGCCTCCCGACAAACGGAAAAAGAATATGAAACAGAATCCACTATTTTCAGAAAAGCTGGAGCAGGTACATGATAACCTGCTCAGCCTGGCACGATTGTTGGAACGTGCCAACGTGACTCCCCGTCCCCAGATTGCCAAAGACTGGGTAGATGGGCAAGAGGTGATGAATGCGCTGCACATCAGCCAACGCACCTTGCAGAACTTACGCGATAACGGTACACTGGGATACACCACCTTGGGCAAAAAGTATTTCTACCGTATCCGGGAAATTGACGACCTGCTGCAAAACAACTACGTAATGTATAAACTCAGTGCGTTGGGCAAGCAGGAGAAGAGCCCGACTGGCGATAATGAGAAAGGAGGCGGCAGATGAATCACTTCAGTTTTTTCCTGGCTCCCGTCAGCAACGTGGTGCCCCACAAGACGGTGGAACTGCATCAGATCTACAACGTCATCCGCGGCGATTATTATCGTCAGCCTACCGAGGAATTGCGACGTCTCCGCCGCCTGTTGCAGGAAGAAAAAATCACTCAGAGGGATGTGCAACGCTTCAAAGCCCGCCATTTTGACTATGCCACTTTCAGTGGAGAGTTCACCCGCAGACGCGATGATGCCCTGCTGGCCCATAGCGGACTGATCTGCCTCGACTTTGACCACATAGACCAGTGGCACGATGGCGGACGCTTGAGTGGTGTCTATGGCTTGCGCTATGCCCTGATGCACGATGCTGCGGTAGATACCGCCCTGCTTTTCCGCAGTCCCGGTGGCGACGGCCTGAAGTGGGTGGTACCCATCGACCTGGCACAAGGCACACATGCCGACTGGTTTGAAATCCTGTCTTTCTATGTATCCCGAAACTATGGTGTGGAACCCGATCCTTCGGGACGTGATCTCTCACGTGCCTGCTATCTGCCTTGGGACCCGGACGTGGTGATGATGAAATAGTTAACTAATTCCCCCGATTCATGTAAATCATAAATCTTAAAATGTCAAAACAAAAATTCCACCTAAGCGAGTGGCAACGCAATGCTGCCCTCACTCTCTGTGACGAAGTAGAAATCGTCACTTCACGTATCGAACTAACGGGCATGGATATAGCCCCCACCTATAACGACTGGCGTGATCTCGGCTTCGCGCTTGCCCAAGGCCTGGGTGAGGAAGGACGTGCCTTCTACCACCGTCTGAGCCGTTTCTACAGTAGCTATCAACCTGCCGAAACCGAGAAACAGTACACCGCCTGCCTGCGTTCCGGCGGACGGGGCATCACGGTGAATACTTTTTTCCACCTGGCACGGCAAGCGGGAGTGGACATCAATACCCGGTTATTGCCAAATTGCCAAAATGCCAAATTGCAGGAAGCGTATCCGGTGGCATCGGGCAACGGAGAACTGCCTCCGCCCGATGCCGAACTCCCGGTCTTTCCGGATGAGGTATATGCTTCGCTGCCCCGTCTGCTGGATGATGTCTGCTCTTACGGCATCTCGTCCGAAGACAGCGATATGCTCTTGCTGGGGTCTCTCACTGTCCTTTCCTCTTGCCTGACGCAAGTGACGGGCATTTATGGGCAGCGGCAGGTTTGTCCTAACCTGTTCCTCTTTGTCAGTGCACAAGCCTCGGCGGGTAAGGGGCGGTTGACGCTGTGCCGTCATCTGGTAGATGTGGTGCATGCCGACCTGCGCCGCCGTAACCGGCAGGAGTGGGAGGAATACCGGCGCGAAAAGTCGCTCTATGAAAAAAACAAAAGGCAAGGGGGCGGCGACGAACCGCAACAGCCGCCTGTCAGGATGCTTTTCATTCCGGCAAACAGCAGTGCCACGGCTCTTTTCCAGACGCTGAATGACAATGAAGGCCAGGCCCTGATGTTCGAGACGGAAGGCGACACGCTGACTACCACGTTCCGCAGCGAACATGGCAATTACAGCGATGGGTTGCGCAAGGCTTTCCACCATGAGCCTATCACTTACAATCGCCGTAAGGACCGTGAATATGTAGAGATAACGATGCCCCGCCTCTCGGTGCTGCTCAGTGGAACGCCGCGCCAGGTAGGGGCACTGATTCCCGATGCCGAGAACGGGCTTTTCTCGCGTTTCCTATTTTATAATCTGCCCTTGCGTGCAGTGTGGAATGATGTTTTTGCCGGGAATGATGATGATACGCTCGATAGCCGTTTCCTACATTTGGGAGATCGTTTCTTTCAGTTCTATACTCGCCTGCTGAAGACAGGGCCTTTACGCTTCACGCTTACGGTGGAACAGCAGGTGGAGTTTAACCGTTTCTTCGGCAACCTGCAGGAACAGGGGTTGCAGTGCAAAGGTCCGGATATGCTCGCTTCCGTGCGTCGTCTAGGGTTGACGGCTTACCGTATCTGCATGGTGTTTTCCGCCCTTCGCCTGATGGATTATGAAGGGGATGCCCCGTTGCCGGCCACTCTTTGTTGCCGTGATGATGATTTCCATACCACCCTGTTGATGATACAGGTGCTGCTACGCCATACGGAGGCGGCTTATGAAAGCTTGCAGGCCGAGGCGTCGCATACGTCGCATCCGGCCTCCGTATCTCAGGGAAATACAAGTGAGAAGCGTCGGCAGGCCTTGTTGCAAATGTTGTCCCCTGAGTTCGACCGTGCACTCTATCAGGATAAGGCACACGAAGCAGGTATTCCCACTCGTACGGCCGACCGTTACCTTATTGAGTTGTGCAATCAGGGGCGGCTGAAAAAAGAGGGGCATGGGGTGTATAAGGTGATTCGGAAGTAGCGATAGCGAATCTATTTATAGCATTAATTCTTTTTTTTGTAAAGCTGACTCAATGATAATCCTATGTATAAAATGTAATTGTTTACGGAGGTTATATTGTTTTTTTATCAAAAAATACTGTATTTTTGCTGTGTTATAGTATATGAATGCAAAATCACTTATGTTTTAATTTAGTGGCTAAAAAATATGTCTATTATACTTATTCTGAGAATACAAAAAAATAAAAATTAAAAGATTTATAAATTATGCGGAAAATACTTTATACGATATTAATCGTTGCACTAATCATTGTTATAGGATTACTGTTGTCAATAATTGCAATGAACCTATATTATTTTTCTACTATCATTAATAAAACTCCTATTATAATAGACAGAAGTCTTGTTGACTATGTGACGATAATGCTGGCATGTGTTGCATTATGTTTTAGCATTTCTGTTGTAATCCCATATTTTCTTTCAAATCAAATCATAAAGAAGGAAATAGAAAAAACTGTTAATGATATCTTTAATAGTGATTACAAAATTGAACTTAATAATGCTATAAATGCCTTGGAGAGGGGAGATGCTGATCATTCTAGAATGACGGCTCTTTTTCTGCAAAAACATGAAATGTATATATGGTCAATAGGATGGATTTGCCGCTCTATTTTGAGATACCTTAAATGTGATGATATTCCCAAGCAGAAAATGTATAATAACATCGTCAAAATGTGTATCCCTATTTTGATTGACAATATAAGTATGCTAGTGAAAAATGTTCAAGCTAATAAATCGGGAGGGTTGACGGAAACCATTATCAGAAGGTTTAATATAGAAAATTCCGAAGATAAAAATAGTTTGATTATTAGGACTTTAACTGATATTATTGATTATAGAATAATGAGCTCAAAATATTCTGGAAAATTTAAGGCACTGGAAAATTCTGAGCAAAAACATATCATTAACCTGTTTATTACATTAGTATTAACAACTATCCCCGAAAAGGAATTGGCAAAATGTGGTGATATTTCATGGTTTGGAACAGAAGCTTTTTCTGAAAATATTCTTCTGTATAAATCTACACTATCCAATGAGGATGTATTTAGAAAACTGTTGCAAGGTATTGCTAAAAATAAGAAGAAATCGTAATTTATAATTTTACGATTGGAATAATAATCTGGTATTATATACTGCATAAAATATCTCAGTTACTATACATATCATGAAGTCTGTAAATTTAGAATGGGATAGAAAATATTACTGATGAGATATAATTAATTGGTACCACAGTTTATAAGTAAATTTAGTTTCATCATTCTTGTTTTTGTACTCAGAGTTTTTAGCTTTGTTCATGGGCTATCAGTAAGTTCTTTATTATTTTCTATGATTTACTGCTCCCTGTCTGCCCCCTGTCATCTCCGTACCATCTCCGTGTCTATGACTATGGACTTGGTACGGAGTTGGTATGGACTTGACACGGAGATGGTAAGAACTTGGTATATAAAAATAAAATCCTTACATTTGCATTAGAATACTTTTGTCTTGAAGTGATAATGCTATGAAAGAGCTTCTCTTGCAAGCCGTGCTCGATGCCGGCACCTGCGGCATCACGCCGCCAGCCCTCTGCCGATGGCTGATCGCTCTTACGGGTGGTCCGGTTGAAGGTGCAACGGGCAATGCACGGAAGTTTTATCACACACCTTGTCCCGATGTACTGGAAATATGGTTTCAAGATACATTGTCCCAACAGGCTGAAAACGTAATTTGTTACAGTCGCATTTCCTTCCGTCCGCTTCTTCCTGCTTCTGCTGCTACTTCCTCCACCGCTACGGATTGCCGGATCGCAGTGGAGGTGCTTCCTCCTGAACAAATATACACGAGCATCCCTTTGTCGGAAATGGGATTGGTGGGAGCTTCCCCCCGTTTGGTGGCTGTAGACGGGTGGGTGGTGCCGCACGGTTCGCTCAGTCGCGGGCCCATGGGAAGCCTGAACCGTGCGTATGCCGTGCTCACTCCTGCTTTGACTGCCCGGTTGGGAGTCTCTTTCCATACGGAACAGCAGGCGGCGGTTTCTGCCGGCCCTTATGATGTTTTGCGTCAGGAGGTGGAACGATTGCTGTCACTTTGTTTCCCCGGAGGCGGTGAGGTGGAGGGGTGTCCCCTTCACGTATCGCTCCGATTGAATGAAGTGTCTGCCGATTGCCTGCTGAATACGAATGCCGACCATCGCTTGTTACGGTTCGGATCATCGGGAGAGGGGAGTGCTCCCCGCAGTGCTTTTCCTCTTTATGGTGCCCGCCAGCCGGGACGATACCGTTATCTCAACATCACGATGCTCTATCCACGGGGAGAGTTGGAGACTGCCCGTCGGCTTTTCCAGCTTTTTGCTCCCACTGCCTCCCTGATGGCAGTGGAACCTGTGGGAGATGTGGACAGGTGGGTGCCATACGATGTGGACGATCATGCCGTAGATACACTGACACAGGCACTTTATCATCAGTCGGGGATGGATGCGCCCGGCGTCGGACGGCTTTATTGTCTGCTCACACCTTCGGGCAGTGTTGTCGGTACGCTGCTCCGGCAGCAACTTTCAGTCCGGCTTCGCAGGCTGGTTCGTTCATTGGGGGCATTCTATTGGGGACCTGTTCCGCTACATGCCATTGGGGGTGAGGCTTTCAGCAGACACCTGCCTGCGGTGGCCTCGCGTTTGCTGGTACAGATGGGCGGTGTGCCCTGGGTGCCCCGATGCTTTGCTTCGCAGAATACTGACCTCATCATCGGATGTTCACATTCGCGCCTTTCGCAGAGCTTTGAACCTTTCTGTGCGGCGACGTTCTATAATGATCCTTTGCAGTTCTGTCATTGCGATCTCTGCAAGCCTGCCGAACGATTCCCGTTGTTCTTTCCGGAATACTTCCAGATGGCTTACGGACGTTTTTGTACCGCCCACGACAACCGTCCGCCTGAGCGCCTGGTGATTTATTGCCATCACGACTTTCCTGTAGAGCCGCTGGCTTCTTTTGTGGCGTGGATGGGGAAGTTCCCGGCGGCTGTGCCGGTGGTATGGGTACGGGTGCGACGTACAACGGGCGCCCAACTTCGGCATTATGCCCCTGACGCACCGGGAGGTATGCCTCCTGCGGGTACTTGCTTGCGCCTGGATGATGATACTTTTCTTCTTTTTTGCCGGGACTTTGTTCCTTCTCCCGGTTCTCGTGGCGGCTTCTATCCTTATCCGCTCGAAGTCAACCTGAAGTGCTTATGTCCGGATGGACAGTTGCTTTCACTTTCCCCGGAGGAGGTGGAGGGAGTGCTGGTACAGGCCTGCCAGTTAGTTTGGGCCAATCCGGAGTGTTTGGATGGTAATCCCTTGCCACTTGTACTGTCGCATACCGACCGCCTGGTGCGTCATCATTGCCAGGAGTGGCGGGTGGAGGTGGCGGACCGGAATGTCATCCGGGAGGAGTTTGGCAATTTGGCATTTTGACGGTTTGGCAAGTAGTTACAGGGCTACAAGCTACAGAGCTATTTGACGCAAACCGACGCAAAAATCACACGTTTCAGGAATCCCCCTTCTTTCCGCTTTACCTTTGTGACAGCTGAACGGCGGATGCGCTTGCATGACCGTGCTGCTGCAGAAGCATAGTGCTTGCCTGCTGCCGCCTGTCCGTTTCTGCTTTGAGACTTGGACGCATTGTCCGGTCCTGATCCCTAAAAATATGACAATTATGGGAGAAATCAAACAAGGAATCCTTGGAGGATTCAGCGGAAAAGTGGGTACCGTAATCGGTAGCACTTGGAAAGACGTGAGTTATATGCGTGCAATGGCCATCAGTGTCAGCAATCCACGTACCCCGAAACAACAAACACAACGCGGCAAGTTTGCCATGAGCTTGAATTTTCTGCGTTCCATTACCCCTTACGTTCGCGAAGGGTACAAGACTTATGCTTTGAAGTGTACGCCTTTCAATGCAGCGATGTCCTACAATTTGCGCTATGCAATCAGCGGGTCTGCGCCCGATCTTGCCATTAATTATGAACATGCGCTGGTGGCCCGTGGCAGCCTGATGCCTGTCTTCAACGCTTCGGCTTCCGTGGCGGACGGCAAGCTGACTCTGACGTGGAAGGACAACAGTAAGATGGGTGATGCCGAGGCTGACGACATGGCTATGCCGTTGGTTTACAACAAGGCTCGCGGGGAGGCCGTCTACGACCTTAATGCTGCCGCCCGTGCCGATGCTACTGCCGAACTGGCCTTGCCCGATAACTGGGCTGACGATGCGCTTGCCGTTTATCTTGCTTTCCGCAGTGCGGACGGTACCCGTGTGACCAACAGTATCTGCCTGAAGAATGACGCTTACGAAGGCAGTGGTTCCGAAGGCGGTGGTGGCAACAGTGGCGGTTCCGGTGGCGACGGTGGCATCGAAGATGACCCGCTGGGATAAGGTCTAAAGCCGAGGGCTTTAGAAATTAAAGATTAAAGAATTAAAAATGAAAGGCTGCGCAGCTATTCATCATTAGACATTAAATTACATGAGAACAATCAACTACATCGTGGTGCATTGCAGCGCCACCCGCGAGGACCGTCCTTTTACGGTAGAGGCTCTCCGCGCCGTGCACCTCAGCCGTGGTTTCAGTGATATCGGTTACCATTACTACATCCGCAGGGATGGTACGGTGGTGAGAACCCGTCCATTGGCTCTTGCAGGGGCACATGTGAAGGGGTACAATAAGTATAGTATCGGAATTTGCTATGAAGGCGGGCTGGATGCCCGGGGGTGCCCGAAGGATACCCGTACACCGGAACAGCGTGCCGCCTTGCGACTGCTGGTACATCAACTTTTGCGCCGTTTCCATGGCGAAGTGCGCGTCTGCGGTCATCGCGATCTCAGTCCGGACAGGAATGGAGACGGGGTGGTGGAGCCGGAGGAGTGGGTGAAGGTATGCCCGTGCTTCGAGGTGGCTACGGAATTGTGAGCCTTATGAACTCAAAAAAACAAAAACTTATAAACTCAAAAAGTATGAAGATCAATAAATCAGTTTGGGATATGATCCTGAAAGTCGTCATCGCTGTAGCTTCGGCAATAGCCGGGGTGGTAGGGGCGAATGCAATGAATTAGTAAGCACTGTCTTAATGAATTAGCAAGTACCATCTCATTTGAGATAGTACTTGCTTCAATCAATTAATCCATTTACAATAGATAATCATTATGAGAAATATTCTATTTATTCTATTATTAGCGTTGGGCACCCTTGCCCATGCACAGGGAGGTCAGGAACTGCAACAGTTCTACACCCCCAATACGTATGCCTTTGCCCGCTACGGTGACCTGCCCGTTGACTACAGCACCGGTCTTCCGCAAATCAACCTTCCGCTGACCTCCATCAGCGACCGCGACATCAAGGTGGACGTTTCACTAAGCTATTACGCATCAGGTATCAAGGTAGACCAGGAAGCCTCGTGGGTAGGCCTGGGATGGAGCCTGAATGCAGGCGGCATGATCACTTGCCAGCTTCGGGGAGC
>NZ_MSHA01000001.1:154910-156044 GCF_001940965.1 Bacteroides sp. Phil13
GGAAACCATGGACCAATACATCAAAGCCGAAAGGAGTAACTGGGTGAGTGCAACCGACCTGAGACCTAACAGCTTCGATCCTGCACCGGATATCTTCTTTTTCAATTTCTGCGGAAGAACCGGAAAGTTCTACCTGGATGAAAACGGAAAAGGGCGTATGATCAATCAGGATGACTGTATCATAGAGTTCCAGCCGGACGGCACTTTCAAGATTACGGACGAAAAAGGGGTAGTATATCTTTTTAAGGATAAGGAATACGCTTATTACGGTGCGATAAAGGATAACTGCACTTCCGGATGGTATCTTTCGTCTATTACAAGTCCTGCCGGGGGCAGCATCACTTTCACTTATGTAAGTGGCGGTACGCTGGGAACGAGCGTCATCCACCGCATTGATGATTCTTGCTATATGACCCTCAATAAAGATCTCAATACGCATGAGATTCCCCCCAGCTACCTGCGGCCTGCCATTGTCGATAACTCCAATGAAGGGATAACCGGACTTGTGGTCAGCCGCATTACTGCTTCTTCGGGAGCACACATCGACTTTACGTGCAGCAGCGAGAACCGTAAGGATGCCCACAGCATACGGGGGAGCATGCTTGATAGTATCACTTCTTATAATTCGGCAAACGACATTTATAAAAAATACAAACTGTTCTATGGCTACTTTGAACCGGATGAAAGGCATAAAATAGCCGCTTCATATTACCAATACCTGAACTATCGCCTGCGTCTGGAGAAAGTACAGGAACTTCCGTCTACAGGCACATCGGCACTTCCTCCCTATCGTTTTTCATATTATGGAGACGGTGGTTCCAAGACGGATAATATATATACATTGCCTTATCGGTTGTCGCCTTGCCAGGATCACTGGGGATACTATAATTATACGGATAACAAGACCATTTTTGCGAATAACGCGGCGAATGAACCTTTCTACATTGACCCGTGGTACAGGGAGTTGGCTTACGGCAGCATGGAGACGGCATGGATGAACAGTTATAAGGTAACCGGTGGCGGTAGCCGGGATATGGATACTGAGGCGGTCAAGGCCTGTACTTTGAAGAGAATCACGTATCCCACGGGCGGCTATACGGACTTTGATTTCGAAACGCACGATGTCAACTATAC
>NZ_MSHA01000002.1:0-10415 GCF_001940965.1 Bacteroides sp. Phil13
GGATACGGCCCTCACGGTATTGCTGTATTCGTAGATACATTGACTGACAACACGACCCGTACAGTTGCTGATGTACGTTCAGTGTTCAACAAGTTTGGTGGAAACTTGGGTACTATGGGGTCATTGGCTTTCCTGTTCGACCACAAATGTATGTTTACTTTCAAGAAGAAAGACGGCATAGATATGGAAGAACTCATCCTTGACTTGATTGACTACGATGTAGATGATGAGTTTGAAGAGGATGAAGAAGAAGGTACAATCACTATCTATGGTGATCCGAAGAGCTATGCTGCCATCCAGAAACATTTGGAGGAATGTGGCTTTGAGGATGTCGGTGGTGAATTTACTTATATCCCGAACGATACGAAGGAGGTAACTCCCGAGCAACGTGAGACTCTTGACAAGATGATAGAGCGTCTTGAAGAATTTGATGATGTGCAAACGGTTTATACCAACATGAAGCCGGAAGGAAGTGAAGAGTAATGAAGTATACTTATAAGACTCAAGGTACATGTAGTTCTCACATTGAATTGGAAATAGAAGATAATATAATAACGGATATTGCATTTTGGGGAGGTTGTAACGGTAATTTGCAAGGTATTTCCCGTTTGGTAAAGGGAATGTCGGTAAATGATGTGATTTCCCGTCTGGAAGGAATTCGTTGCGGAGGACGTCCGACTTCTTGTCCGGATCAGTTATGTAGGGCGCTGCATGAAATGGGATTCTAACTAAATCCCTGTACTTTTAAATATATAGGTTGGCCTTCGGTATTGTACAATGCCGGGGGCTTCTTTTTTGAACAGAATGTGTGGCTTGCTTGTTATTATTTCGTAATTTTACGCCATAAAAAGAACGAACAATGAAAAATATTCTGAAAGACTTGAAACGTAGGGATCATAAGCGCTATTTAGGTGGTCTGGACGTTTTTAAATATATTGGTCCCGGACTCCTTGTTACAGTAGGTTTTATTGATCCCGGAAACTGGGCTTCTAATTTTGCGGCGGGTTCCGAATTTGGATATTCCCTGCTTTGGGTGGTAACTTTATCAACGATCATGTTGATTGTATTGCAACATAATGTGGCTCACTTGGGGATTGTTACAGGTTTATGCTTGTCGGAAGCTGCTACGAAGTATACTCCTAAATGGGTTTCCCGTCCTATTCTGGGTACTGCGGTGTTGGCATCCATATCGACTTCCCTTGCCGAGATACTGGGAGGAGCAATTGCCTTGGAAATGCTTTTTGATATTCCCATTATATGGGGAGCCATATTGACAACCGTCTTTGTCGTCATCATGCTTTTTACGAACTCATATAAGAAGATAGAGCGTTCCATCATCGCGTTTGTTTCAGTTATTGGATTATCCTTTATTTATGAGTTGTTCCTGGTGAAGATTGACTGGCCGTTGGCTGTAGAAGGATGGGTGACACCTGCTTTTCCGGAAGGAAGTATGCTGATTATTATGAGTGTGCTGGGAGCAGTGGTAATGCCACATAATTTATTCCTGCATTCGGAAGTAATACAGAGCCATGAGTATAATAAGCAAGATGACAGTTCTATTCGTAAGGTCTTGAAGTATGAGCTGTTTGATACGCTTTTCTCCATGATTGTGGGATGGGCTATCAATAGTGCCATGATATTGCTGGCTGCTGCTACTTTCTTTAAAAGTGGTATTCAGGTTGAAGAACTGCAACAGGCAAAGTCTTTGTTGGAACCTTTACTTGGAAGCAGCGCTGCAGTCGTGTTTGCTTTGGCCTTGTTGATGGCAGGTATTTCATCTACCATTACAAGTGGTATGGCGGCAGGTTCTATTTTTGCCGGTATCTTTGGAGAATCCTATCATATCAAGGATAGCCACTCTCAGGTGGGCGTAATCCTTTCATTGGGTATTGCGTTGTTGCTGATATTTTTCATCGGTGATCCTTTCAAGGGATTGTTGATTTCGCAAATGGTGCTTAGTATTCAGTTGCCATTTACTGTTTTCCTGCAAGTGGGACTAACGTCTTCGCGTAAAGTGATGGGGCAGTACGTTAATAGTAAGTGGAGTAGTTTTGTACTCTATGCTATTGCGGGAATCGTTACCGTATTGAATATTATGTTGCTGATATCTGAACTAGTATAAACCAAATAAACAATCATATGAAGATTATTACATATAATGTGAATGGGCTGCGTGCAGCTGTTGGCAAGGGGTTGCCGGAATGGCTGGAACAGGAACAAGCTGATGTAGTATGCATTCAGGAAACCAAATTGCAACCGGATCAATATCCGGAAGAAGCACTGAGTGCATTGGGATACAAGCATTATCTTTATTCTGCACAGAAGAAAGGCTATAGTGGAGTTGCCATTTTGACCAAGCGGGAACCGGACCATGTGGAATATGGTATGGGCATGGAAGAATATGACAATGAAGGCCGTTTTATCCGTGCCGATTTTGGCGATATATCTGTTGTGAGTGTTTATCATCCTTCGGGAACAAGCGGTGACGAACGTCAGGCATTCAAAATGGTATGGCTGGAGAAGTTCCAGGAATATGTGACGGGGTTACGAAAATCGCGTCCGAAACTGATTCTTTGTGGTGACTATAACATTTGTCATGAACCGATAGATATCCATGATCCTATTCGAAATGCTACGAATAGTGGTTTCTTGCCTGAGGAGCGAGAATGGATGACGCGTTTTCTAAATGCCGGTTTTATTGATACTTTCCGCCTATTGCATCCCGAACAACAGGAATATACGTGGTGGAGTTACCGCTTTAATTCCCGTGCAAAGAATAAAGGATGGCGTATTGACTATTGTATGGTGACTGAGCCGGTTCGTCCGTTGCTGAGAGAGGCGCGCATATTGAATGATGCTGTACATTCTGATCATTGCCCCATGTTGTTGGATATAGAAGGATAAGAGGAAGGGGGAGGAACGATGTTTGAAGAAAGAATAGAAAAAGCAGTAGATTTTTTTAAAAGTGGTTATAATTGTTCTCAGTCTGTAGTACTTGCTTTTGCTGATATGTATGGGTTTACACAAGAACAGGCGGCGCGTATGGCAGCTTCTTTTGGTGGAGGTATTGGCCGTATGCGTCAGACTTGTGGAGCCGCATGCGGTATGTTTTTACTTGCAGGGCTGGAGACTGGGGCAACTGATCCCAAGGATCGTGAAGGAAAAGGTGCCAATTATGCCGTAGTTCAGGAGTTGGCTGCTGAGTTTAAGAAACGGAACGGTTCTACAATTTGTGCTGAACTATTAGGGCTGAAGAAGCCGGAAGGAGTGTCTACCCCCGAAGAACGTACCGAACAATATTATGCTAAACGTCCGTGTGCCAGGATGGTAGAAGAAGCTGCCCGTATCTGGGCGGAATATCTTGAAAACAGACCGTCTGTTTGATATAAACAGGTCATATTTTTGGTCTGACCTGCTGAAAAAATGCTCTTTTTATGACATATAACATAAAAAAACAGAGAATAATGTGTTATATAACATAAATATAACTATCTTTGCCGCTGAAATAAAATCTGAACCTCATCAATGAGAGAAGTTGGATTAAAGCATGTATAACTAAAAAAAAGAAGAAAATGTTAAAAGAAAAAGCTGGTGAAACTGCAGGAAAAATTTGGAGTGCTCTGAATGAGACTGAAGGTTTGACTGCTAAACAAATCAAGAAAGCAACTAAGTTGGTAGACAAAGATTTGTTCTTGGGTCTTGGCTGGTTGTTGAGAGAAGACAAAATCTCTACTCAGGAAGTAGAAGGTGAACTGTTTGTCAAGTTGGTTTAAGAGAGAGATTGACATTTATCTTATAAAAAGAAGCGTTGATACATTTATATGTTATCAACGCTTCTTTTTATATACTATATTTCATCAGTGAAGGATGTTTAAGGAGCTAGTCTTTCCTGTATCCAGTTGCCATCTTTCTGAAGTATATATTGGATGCGGTCGTGCAGACGGCTTTCCCGCCCTTGCCAAAACTCGAAGCGGGTAGGGGTTACAGCAAAACCACCCCAATTATCGGGACGTTTAATATCGCGGCCTGCCAGCTTGAAGACTTCTTTCACGAAGGCTCGCATAATCTCCATACGGCTGCTTATCACCTGGCTTTGCGGAGATATTCTTGCACCTATCTTGCTTTTATATGGCCTGGTGGCAAAGTAAGTATCCGAAACTTTATCGGGGCATTTTTCGGCTTTGCCTTCAATGTGTACCTGTCTTTCCAATTTGTGCCATACGAAAGAAAGGGAAATATATGGATTGCCTGCTAATTGTTTTCCCTTTCGGCTTTCGTAATTAGTGAAGAATATAAATTGGTTGTTTTCTACCCCTTTCAACAAAACGGTGCGCGTGGAGGGGAACCCTTCTGCTGAAACTGTTGCTACTATCATAGCGGTAGGTTCATCTTCTTTGTGAATGATAGCATCATCTAGCCATTCCACGAATTGCTCAAAAGGATTGTCGTGGATAGTGCATTGTGTCAGCTTGCTTTTGCTGTATTCTCTTCTGATTTCAGATATTGGGGTTTCCATATTTTCTATTTTGTTATTGTATTTTGATAATAAAGAGTGATCTCCTCTTATTTTTGTATCGGATAAATCGGATTGCCTGATTCGTCTACTTCGGTCCAGTCTTTAATGCTGACATTGGGGAACGATACGGAATTTCCGTCTATAATGGCGCTGAAGACATAAGAAAATCCACCGGCCAGTTTACCCGGGATAGGGATACTTCCGGTATAGGTACGTGGTGTGGTTTCTCCATCTGCGAGAATTTTTAGTGTCATTGACATTGGGGTGGTTGCACGGGTTGGTAAGACAATGGCCTGTGCGAGAAATCCATTCTTGCCCATATTAAGCGGAGTTGTGTCATAAGTGTCGGTTGCTTCGATAATACCGGTTTCTATATCAAGGCTGGCGCCAGGAGTAGGCGGAAGAATAGTTGCCGATACTAAACTGTCAAGCTGTAAGCCTTCACCTGCTGACAGGTCAACTACGACCTGAGTAGCTATATGCTGAAAAACAATGGGCATGTGAATTTGTGAAGCTGTGATATCTTGGTCCAGATTTTCCCACCATAAATAATCTACGCCATTCTTTAGCGGAGCCGATATTCCATCGGTTAGACTCGGAGGATAAGTAGAAGAATTTTCTGAAAATGCATACATGTTATAAGAGCCGTTACTCAAATACATTTTGTATCCTTTCATCCCCGTTAATGTACCAGCTGAAACTGTTGAATATAGCCCTTCGGCAAACGGATCATTAAAATTCTTGTCTGTCGTTTCAAAAGCATATATTTGGCTTACTAATCCTTTGGGCATAGGAGACATGGATCTGGTTACCTTACGACTTTCAAGTGAAGCGGAAAATGTGATGAGTATATCTTCTTTTTGTGAGGTTTGTCCGTTACCGGGATCATTGGTTCCGGGGGATGATTCATAAATGATTATTTCATTTTTGGAACATCCTGCAAGTAATAATAAAGAGAGTGCTAGAATAACAAATTTTTTCATTTCAGTTATATGGTTTAGGTTATTGTCCATACATAACAGTAGAATGATGGAATAGTTCTGGGATATATAGACATTTACAACTTCGGATATTGAATAAATCACTTTCAAAACCTCATCTTTTTCATTATCTTTGCGCCCGCATTTAATAGATAATTATAGAAGATGAAGAATAATATACGTAACTTTTGCATTATTGCCCACATTGATCATGGTAAGTCTACTTTAGCTGACCGTCTGCTTGAATATACCAACACCATACAGGTGACCGGAGGACAGATGCTGGATGATATGGATCTGGAAAAAGAGAGAGGTATCACCATTAAGAGCCATGCCATTCAGATGGAGTATACGTACAAGGGTGAAAAGTATATTCTGAATCTGATTGATACTCCGGGGCACGTAGACTTTTCGTATGAAGTTTCCCGTTCTATTGCCGCTTGTGAAGGTGCATTGCTGATTGTAGACGCTTCGCAGGGTGTACAGGCACAAACAATCTCCAATCTTTATATGGCAATTGAGCATGATCTGGAAATTATTCCGGTCATCAATAAGTGCGATATGGCGAGTGCCATGCCTGAAGAGGTAGAGGATGAAATCGTAGAGTTGCTTGGCTGCAAGCGCAGTGAGATAATCCGTGCTTCCGGTAAGACGGGTATGGGGGTAGAAGAAATTCTGGCTGCGGTTATCGAGCGTATTCCTCATCCCGAAGGTGATGAGGAAGCACCGTTGCAGGCTTTGATTTTTGACTCTGTATTCAATTCTTTCCGTGGTATCATTGCTTACTTCAAGATAGTAAACGGTGTGATCCGTAAGGGAGATAAGGTGAAATTCTTCAATACCGGTAAAGAATATGATGCTGATGAAATCGGTGTGCTCAAGATGGAAATGGTGGCACGTCAGGAACTGCGTACTGGTGACGTGGGATACATTATTTCCGGTATTAAAACCTCTAAAGAGGTAAAGGTGGGAGATACGATTACTCACATTGCCCGCCCATGTAAAGAAGCTATTGCAGGTTTCGAGGAAGTAAAGCCGATGGTTTTTGCCGGTGTATATCCTATTGAAGCGGAAGACTTTGAAGACTTGCGTTCCTCTTTGGAAAAACTGCAATTGAACGATGCATCACTGACTTTCCAGCCTGAATCCTCGTTGGCGTTGGGCTTCGGATTCCGTTGCGGATTCCTAGGACTGTTGCACATGGAGATTGTGCAGGAGCGACTTGACCGTGAATTTGACATGAATGTGATAACCACTGTGCCGAACGTTTCTTATAATATTTACGATAAACAAGGTCATATGACAGAGGTGCATAACCCTGGAAGTATGCCCGATCCTACTTTGATCGACCATATTGAGGAGCCTTATATCCGTGCTTCCGTTATCACAACTACAGATTATATCGGTCCTATCATGACCTTGTGTCTGGGTAAACGTGGTGAACTGGTGAAGCAGGAATATATTTCCGGTAATCGTGTGGAGATCTATTACGACATGCCTTTGGGAGAAATTGTGATTGACTTTTATGATAAACTGAAAAGTATTTCGAAAGGATATGCCTCTTTTGATTACCATGCCAGTGGTTTCCGTCCGTCCAAGTTGGTAAAACTGGACATCTTGCTGAATGGCGAGCCGGTGGATGCCCTTTCAACACTAACACATTTCGACAATGCGTATGATTTGGGACGCCGCATGTGCGAGAAGCTGAAAGACCTGATCCCGAGACAGCAGTTTGATATTGCTATCCAAGCGGCTATCGGAGCTAAAATCATTTCTCGTGAGACGATTAAGGCAGTACGCAAAGATGTTACGGCGAAGTGTTATGGTGGTGACGTCAGTCGTAAGAGAAAGCTGTTGGAAAAGCAGAAGAGAGGAAAGAAACGTATGAAGCAGATTGGTAATGTGGAAGTGCCGCAGAAAGCGTTCCTTGCGGTGTTGAAATTAGATTAATATAAAAAATCATAAAAGCAGATTCATATTAGTCTGGGGATTGTTCTCTTTCTGTAGGACTGTCTTGGCAATCCCCTTTGTTTTGAATATTCTAACTAATAATAAATGAGAAAAGTTCTATCGTTTTCGGCCTTCCTGGTGGTAGGTCTCTTTATAGCGCAGTATCTGCCTGCATGGTCAGGAAGTGATTATAGTACGGTGAAAACCGTATCTAATGTGTTGTTGTATATTTGTCTGGGATTCATTATGATTAATGTGGGACGTGAGTTCGAAGTGGACAAGTCCCGATGGCAAACATACGCAAAAGATTATTTTGTCGCAATGGCTACAGCAGCCATGCCTTGGTTTCTGATTGCTATTTATTATATTTTCGTTTTACTTCCACCGGAATACTGGGATAGTTGGGAGGCATGGAAAGAAAACTTATTGCTGAGTCGTTTTGCAGCTCCTACTTCCGCAGGTATATTATTCACTATGTTGGCGGCTATTGGACTGAAGTCCAGCTGGATCTACAAGAAGATTCAGGTGTTGGCTATCTTTGATGATCTGGATACCATCCTTTTAATGATTCCTTTGCAAATAATGATGATCGGACCGCGCTGGCAGTTGTTGGTTATTATCCTTATCGTCTTTCTGTTGCTTTCTTTCGGTTGGAAGAAACTGAGTAAATATAATATGAGGCAGGATTGGAAAGCCATTCTGTTTTATTCCGTTCTGGTGTTTGCTGCCACTCAATCGCTTTATCTTATTACGAAGAACTTATATGGCGAAGATGCCAGCATTCATATCGAGGTGTTGCTTCCGGCATTCGTCCTGGGTATGGTCATGAAGCATAAGGATATTGATACGGCTTGGGAACGTAAAGCTTCGACAGGAATTTCATTTATTTTTATGTTCCTGGTAGGTATGAGTATGCCTCCGCTTCAGGGAATCAGTCTCTCTGGTGATATGGGGCTAGCCTCTATAACAGGTTCACAGGAAATGATGCCTTGGGCACTGATTATTGTACATGTGGTTATTGTATCGTTACTTTCCAATGTCGGTAAGTTGTTTCCGGTATTCTTCTATCGCGATCGTAAGTTGAGTGAACGTCTGGCACTTTCCATTGGTATGTTTACTCGCGGTGAAGTAGGGGCAGGAGTTATTTTTATTGCGTTGGGTTACAATCTGGGTGGTCCGGCATTAGTAATTTCTGTACTTACTATTGTGTTAAATTTAATATTAACAGGTATATTTGTGCTCTGGGTTAAAAAACTGGCATTAATGAGCTATCAGGAATAGCTCATTAATAGCGCATTCCTTTGAAAATGTAATACTTAAATCGAACATATGATTATTCTACGTACTGTGAAAAACTTTTCGGCGCTGAATGTAGTGGCGAGTATTTTATTATTCCTGACGGCTATTTTGGCAGCTATTGTTGCCAATTCTTCATTAGCTCCTGTGTATCAGAGTTTCCTGTCGCAAGAGTTGCATTTGCGTATAGGCGATTTTAACCTGCTTTCGCATGGCGGTCATAATCTTACGATGATTGAGTTTATCAATGATTGCTTGATGACGATTTTCTTTCTGGCTGTAGGATTAGAGATAAAACGTGAATTACTGGTTGGCGAATTGTCTTCTTTTCGAAAGGCTATTCTACCATTTATTGCAGCATGCGGGGGAATGATACTTCCGGTTGTAGCTTATTTTCTTCTAGTAACTCCTGATACTCCTGAAACACAAGGTATGGCTATTCCTATGGCTACGGATATTGCTTTTTCCTTAGGAGTGCTTAGTTTGTTGGGTAAGCGCGTACCATTGAGCTTGAAGATTTTCCTGACTGCCTTTGCTGTAGTAGATGATATTGGTGGTATTCTGGTGATTGCCATTTTTTATAGTTCTGAAGTTGCTTACGGTTATTTGATTGTGGCTGCCATCCTTTATATCTTTTTGTATTATATGGGCAAGTTTGGTATGACGCAGAAGATATTCTTTCTTTTCTTTGGCATTATTATCTGGTATTTATTCCTGCAATCCGGTATTCACAGTACAATATCCGGTGTGATACTTGCATTTGTTATACCTGCCCGTCCGCGATTGGATGCAGGTAAATATATCCGGCGTATCCGGGCTATTGTCAGTTCTTTCCCGATCGTGCAGTCTGATAATATAGTATTGACGAATGAGCAGATTGCTACATTGAAGCAAGTGGAGCGAGCTTCGGATCGCGTGATAAGCCCTTTACAATCTTTGGAGGATAATCTGCATGGGGTTGTGAATTTTGTTATTCTTCCTTTATTTGCCTTTGCTAATGCGGGAGTGGTTCTTGGCGGTAGTGGAGAAGTTATAGGGAATGTGAGTCTTGCTGTCGGCATGGGGCTTCTTATTGGTAAGTTTCTGGGGATTTACCTTTTCACCTGGCTGACTATCAAAAGTGGACTTACCCGAATGCCTGAAGGTATGAACTGGAAGAATATTGCAGGAGTTTCGCTGTTGGGGGGCATTGGGTTTACAGTGTCATTGTTTATAGCTAATCTTTCTTTTTCCGGTGCTTATCCGGAATTGCTGAATCAGGCTAAATTCGGTGTATTGTGTGGTACTATTATTGCCGGAATACTCGGATATGTGGTGCTGAATCAAGTATTGCCGAAGAAAAAGAAAGTATAAATAAGAGTATGACATATTCTCTTTTTCTATATATCATGTGAATCAGGAGTTGAATTTGATCGGTGCAGAAGGAATAAGAGAGTGTTAAGGTGATAGGGTGATAAAGTAGCTGCGTTCTGTTCAGAAAGGTACTTGTAGCCCGTAGCTCGTAACTGATTCATAATTAACATCGATTGAAAGTGAAATTCACTCCATCCGCTGTTGAGCTAAATAAATTATCTCATTAGAGATAAGTAATGAACTAAATGCAATAGCTAATTCTTTTCTTAGGCATTCCTATGCTTTTTTCCTTCCAACGGTTAGGCTTTTCCATCCGAACG
>NZ_MSHA01000002.1:10520-39902 GCF_001940965.1 Bacteroides sp. Phil13
ATATTATTTATGCGGATCAGGAGTGGGATTGTGTTCATAATCCTGCAATAATGAACAGGATTCAACTCTTGATCCGCATATATAATAATGTGTATTGACTATCTACTAATAATATTAGTTAAACTACTTCTTGTATTAGTTGAATAACTAATAGAATTAGTTGTTTGTTTAAAACTAATTTCTATCTTTGTGCCATTCACCCAAGTAAACTTGAAAAGATTATGAAACGATTAACTGCCAAAGAAGAAGAGATCATGCAAATGTTCTGGGAACATGGTCCGATGTTTGTTCGTGAATTGTTGGCCTTTTATGAGGAGCCTAAACCACATTATAATACCGTATCTACCTTGGTGAGAGGGCTGGAGGACAAAGGATTTGTGAAATACAGGGCTTATGGTAATACGTATCAGTATTATGCGGTTGTTTCCGACAAAGAATATAAGCGTTCTGCACTGAATGATGTGGTGGCTCAATACTATAATAACTCTTATACCAATGTCGTGTCTGCATTTATTGAAGAAGAAGGTATGTCGGTAGACGAGTTAAAAGCGTTGATCGCGGAAATAGAAAGTAAAAAGTCGAGCAGATAGAAATAGAGTTATACTCGGAAAATAAATAGATCATGGGAACTATATTGTTTTATATATTTGAGTCTACCTTATGCCTGACAATCCTGTACCTTCTGTTCAGATTGTTTTTCAGGAAAGATACGCTGTTTCGTACGAACCGTTATTTACTGTTGATGGGAACAGTGGCATGTACATTACTCCCATTGCTGCAAATAGATGTTCCTCAATATACAACTTTGCAGTTGCCGATAACTGCCGTAAGACATTTATTGACTGAAAAAGAAGTGAATATTGAAAGAAAAGGAGGCGTTGATGAAAAACATTTGTCAGGAGAAGCAAACCTTTTTATGACAGGGAAAGGAGAGGATACAGAAGAAAATCATGCCAATGTGATTCATGCTATCCCTGTGACTTTACTGTTAGGTGGTTGCTATTTTATTGGAGCTTTGGTTGTACTTACCTTTCTTTTGTTTTCTACTGTCCGTATGCGCCGGCTCATTCATAGTTACCCCGCCTGTAATTATGGGAAATATAAATTGATTATCTGCCCTGAGAAGATCGTTTCTTTCAGTTGGGGGAATATGATTGTTCTGTCACAAGAAGATTATGAACGGAATCCCGGAGAAATCTTGTTGCATGAACAAATGCACCTGCAACATAGGCATACATTGGATTTACTTTGGATGGAATGTATCCTGATATTCCATTGGTTCAATCCTGCCGCATGGCTCCTGATGTGTGAACTTCGTGAAGTGCACGAGTATGAAGCCGATAATGGCGTTATTAATAATGGCATCGATGCAACAGAATATCAACTTTTGTTAGTGAAAAAATCCGTAGGTACAAGGCTCTACTCTATGGCTTGCGGATTCAATCACAGCAAACTTAAAAATCGTATCACTATGATGTTAAAAAGAAGAACAAACAATTGGGCACGTTTGAAGCTATTGCTTTTTGTGCCTGTAGCTGCTGGGACGCTTTATACTTTTGCGCGACCAGAAGTGAAGAAAACAATGGGACAGGCGATAAACACGCCTGTGAGTGTGAAACAAAATTCGGTTCAGGAGAGCGAATTGCAACAGTTGGAAGCATTTTTCGAGCGTAAGGCAGAAGATGCTGTGGGTGGAAAGAAGGAGTATCAGATTGAAAACCCGACGGGAACTTTTTATAGTTTCTTTGTGAACATGAATAATAAGATGATGCTGAATCAGGAGTTGATTAAGGAATATGATGTGGAAACCTTGTCAGTCCGCCTTAAAGATCTCTTGAGGAAAGAGTATCGGAAAGTTGCGAATACGGACAAAAAATGGATTCCCGGCTTATTTGTAAGGTACGACCGTGGTTCATCACCCACTGCTATCACTTCTTATCTGCGTACCATAAAAGAGGCTTATCTACAAGTTCGTGGAGAAATTTCCAAAGAATTGGGCGGAGTTTCCGAGGCTCGTTTGGATAGTTTGCTTCCTATATTCGTTTCTTTTGGAGAACCTAAGGTTTACGGTTCTAAATATAAGACGGCTTCGGATGTATTTTTACCTATAGAAGTATCTTTGTATCCGAGAGGAGGTATAAGCGCAGTGATAAAGAATCCTTCTCTTCAGGAATTGGAATTAAAGCTAAAGGATTACAAAACGATTGCCAATAGCGTTGGATTATCAGTGGGACTGAAGTTTGATAAAGATGTTACTATGGGAATAGTCCAAGATGTGAAAGAAGTTATTCGGAAAACTTTATCCGATAAATAATGCTTTACTGCATTTAAGATATACCCCAGCTATTAATTTACAGCCGATTTGTTCATGAATCAACAAGCCGGCTGTAAGTTAATAGATGATGAAACACTTTTATCTAATCTTTATTTCGCAATTATCCAGACTTTCAATAATCGCCAGGGATTCCACATGTATACCTTGCTCACGCAGTTCATCTCCTCCATGTTGAAAAGCCTTTTCTATAATGAAGCCCATACCTACCAGTTCGGCACCGGCCTGTTTCACAAGCTCCATAATACCTTTAGCTGCATTTCCATTGGCTAGGAAATCGTCTATAAAGAGTACCCGGTCGCCCGGACGAAGAAAATCTTCACTGACACATACATCATACGAGCGTTGTTTGGTGAAAGAATAAACAGAGGTCACCAACATATTTTCCATGGTACTGGGCTTTTTCTTTTTGGCGAAAACTACGGGTAGTTCCAATAGATAACCTACCATGATGGCAGGAGCAATGCCACTGGCCTCTACTGTGATAATTTTGTTGATTGGGGTAGAGGCAAAGCGTCTGACAAACTCCACACCGATAGATTTCATCAAAATAGGGTCCATTTGGTGATTGATGAAATTGTCTACTTTCAGTATGCCTCCCGGGTAGCATTTCCCATCCTTCAGGATACGGTCTTTCAGTATTTTCATGTTTTATATATCTTATTTTGAATGTCTATTTCATTGGTTCGGTTTCCTCTTCTTCTGATTCTTCTTCCTGAGGCAGCAGCCTTGCTGATATCCGTTTTTTAGGAGTAAGACTCATGTTACGCAGAAGTTCAGCTTGCCTTACCACACTACCGTTGCCATCAGAGAGCTGGTTGTATGCCTTGTCATAATCTCTCTGCATCCCGTTCAGACTGTCGCCGATACGTAGGAAAGTATCTGTAAATCCGGCAATCTTTTCGTAAAGCAACGTTCCTCTTTTGATGATATCCTGCACGTTCTTTACTTGATTTTCCCGTTTCCAGAGGTCGAGAGAGAGGCGGAGTGCGCTGATCAGATTGGTAGGGCTCATTAATACCACCTTCTTTTTATAAGCATACTCCCATAAATTAGTATCCGCTTTAATGGCTGTCAGATAGGCTGCTTCAGTGGGAATAAACATCATTACAAAGTCCGGTGCTTTAGCGTCATAATGTGAGTAATCCTTCTGACTGAGTTCATCGACGTGAGCTCGTACCGATTGCAGATGTGCCTTTAGCCAGTGTGTCTCTTCATCTTTATTTTCGGCCGAATTATAAGCAGCATAGGCAGTTAGCGACACTTTAGAGTCGATAATCATTTCCCGGTCGTCCGGATACCTAACAATAATATCCGGCTGCATTTTCTGACCGCTTTCTTCATTGGTCAGCATTTCACCTTGCTCGTTTTTTAGGAATTCCTGACGGAAGTAGTGTTCACCTTCTATCAACCCGGAGGCTTGCAACAGGCGTTCCAGTATCATTTCTCCCCAGTTACCCTGTATCTTGGAGTCACCTTTCAAAGCACGGGTCAGGTTGTTGGCATCCTCACTGATGCGATTATTCAATTCTACCAGATCCTTGATGCGTTCTTCCAAAGAAAAACGTTGTTTTGACTCTTTGTCATACACTTGTTCCACCTTTTCCCGGAAGTCTTTTAGGTTTTCTCCCAAGGGACGGAGCAAATTGTTGAGATGTTCTGAATTTAGCTTAGTAAAATCCTCTGCCTTACTCTTGAAAATCCGGTTGGAGAGATTTTCGAACTCTGTGCTCATACGTTTGTGTAAGGCTTCCGCTTCTTCTACTTGCAATTTCAGGCGCTCTTCCCATTGTTTCTGTTGTTCTGCCAATCTCAGATTGAAAGATTTTTCCTGCTCTGCCAGCCGTTCGGTTGTTATGGCTTTTTCACGTGAAATCCGTTCTTCTACCGTACGATTCAGTAACTCCTCGCGTTCGTGGGTGGCTTGCAGTTGTGCGGATAGGGCAGCACTTTTTCGTCCGGCTATTAAGTAACCTATGCCGGCACCTACGATGAGTCCGATAATCAGGAAAACAATATCCATGCTTATTCAGTCAGTATTTCGTTGCCATTCTCAGTAATCAAAATCATGCTTTCCCACTGTGCTGAGGGGAGCCCGTCGTCAGTGCAGACTGTCCATCCGTCGGCTTCATCAATGAAGACTTCATAAGTTCCCATATTTATCATCGGTTCGATGGTGAAAGTCATTCCCGGAACGATAAGCATTCCCGTACCGCGCTTGCCAAAGTGTTCTACGTCCGGTTCTTCATGGAACTTAATTCCTACACCGTGCCCGCACAAATCGCGTACTACACTATATCCGTTTTTCTCGGCATGCTCCTGAATGGCTGCGCCTACATCTCCGAGGCGTGCCCAAGGTTGTGCTGTCTGTACGCCTATGTCACGACATTCTTTTGCCACTTGTACCAGGCGTTGCAGTTCCGGTTTCACTTCTCCAATCATGTACATGCGTGAAGCATCCGAGAAATATCCTTTATAAATAGTCGAAACATCCACGTTCACAATATCTCCGTTACGCAGAAACTCTTTGGTACTCGGTATACCATGGCATACGACATCATTGATGCTTGTACATACACTTTTAGGGAAACCTTCGTACATGAAAGGGGCCGGAATGGCATCATGATCTGTGGTAAATTCATATACCATATGATCTATTTCTGCTGTCGACATCCCTTCACGGATATTTGCCGAGATATAATCCAGCAATGCAGTATTGATTTTTGCGCTTTCACGAATACCTGCCAATTGCTCCTCAGTACGCAATAAATGGCGTGACGGTAATTTGTAGCCTTCCTTTTTATAGTGCTGAATTTTTTCTTCTACTTCGTCGGAATAATTTTTAGGAGCAAACCGGACTCCTTTTATGAACTTTTTCATTGTCTTCTTCTATTAATAGTTGCTACAAAAATAGGTAATAATATAGTAATTATGAATTTTAAATTATAAATTATGAATTGCCGTGCGGATGATTGCGCAGCCATTCATAATTTATAGTTCACAATTCATAATTCGAAATTTTAATCTCACTTCTCGAATTATCGATTCGCTTTACCTGAATTTGGGTTTTGATCCGTTCACGCAGCCCTTCTACATGACTGATGATGCCTACTTTCTTGCCACCCATTTGGTGTAGCTTTTCCAAAGTATCCATCACTGTATTCAGATAATCGCTGCTCAGTGTTCCAAATCCTTCATCGATAAACAGTGTATCTACTGACAGGCTGTGGCGGCTGAGGGCAGAGAGTCCTAAGGCGAGTGATAAAGATACCAGAAAGCTCTCTCCGCCGGACAGGGTGCAGGCTGGACGTGGTGTGCCTCCCTGATAAAAATCGCGTAGCAAGATAGTGAGTGAACCAGCCTGGCACTCCAATTCGTAGCGCTTGGTGAGATGTTGCAGGTAGAAATTTGCTCCATTGAGCAACTCTTTCAGTACAAAACTTTGTGCGATGTTTCGGAAATTCTTTCCTTTCTCGTCACCAAAGTGATGGCAAAGACGGTCCCATTTCAAGTACACTTCCCGTAATTCGTCCGCACGTTTCTTCTCGTCCTTTATCCGGGCGATGTTCTTGGTGTTTTCTTCCAATTGGATTTTCAGCCGTATGAGGGCCTGATTGCTTACTGCAATTTTCTCATCTAAAGCTATGATAAGGCTGTCCAGACTTTCAAGGTTTTCTTCCTTTGCCATCTCCGGTTTCTTGCTTTGGTGCTCTTCCAGTTGTCTGGTTGTTAGCTTGAAAGCGGTTTGTGCGGCTACTTCTTCGTTTTTAAGCCTTTGTTGACCGATACGCAAGTTCTCTATTTGCTCGCTAGAGTAGGAGGAAAGAGCTATGAGGCGTACTTCGTTCATATCTGGATGTATAGTATAGAACACTGTAAGGTTGGCTTGCAGCTCGTCGATGTTTTTTCGGATAGATGAGATATTTTGTTTCAATCCGCTGACTTCAGAGTTCAGGGTATTCCATGCCATTCCCAGATTTTTGATCTCCATCCTTTCCTTTATTGGCAGGTTTTTCCATTCGGGAAATGCTGTGCAGATCAGATTCTGCGTTGCTGATACACTGTCCAGCTCTTTCTCTATGAGGGAAATGGTTGTTTTTAATTCCGATTGCCTGTCCTGTGCCAGTTTATAATGTACTGTAGACTTTTGTAAGCGTTCGATAAATGAGGTAGGATCAGTACTCCATTCTGTTTGCCATCCTTCCCAAAGAATAAGTGGGCTGACACGTTCCAGTGTGGTGCGAATGATGTCCTTTTCACTTTCGATTAGCGAATGTTTATTAGTGATGTCATTTTTCAGTTTCGTCAGATTCTTGTCAGCAGTATCGAAAGCATTTCGGGCGGCCTCCACTATTTTCTGATGTTCATCTTTTAAGTACTGCAATCGGGAGATATTGTTGGAAAGGATTTGTACTTCGTTCAATCTGGCATTGATGTCTTCAAGGTGCTGTTTATTTTCTTGAATTTGTCTTTCCAGGATATCTCTGGTATCATTTGAGATTATTAGAATATTACACTGACGGCATGTTTCTTCAGCTTCAGTTTGAATAAATTCATATCCTTTCCGGGCTTTATCTGTTGCCAGACGACTCTCTGCTATCATATCCTCATAAGTTCTGGTCTCCGTCCGGTTACTATTCAAAGTTTGTTCTGCTTCCTTGTATTCTTTCTCTTTTGTCTCCAGCGATTGCCAGATAGGGGCAAGTACAGACTGAAAATCTTCATCCTTGCTGAGTGATGCTATCTTTTGACCACATACCGGACACATATCTCCTACAGAAAGACGGGTACGGGCTTCTTGTGCCCACTCTTCCACAGCTTCTTTTTGTTTGTCGTAGAGCATTTTGATCTCATCGTAGGCTTTCTTTTTAGTGTCGAACCTGTTTTCCAGTTCTTTGTATTGTTTTTTGCTGGTTTGCAGCTTTAGTTCCAGAGATTTTAGGTTTTCTTCTGCTATGTTCAGGGCTGCTTTTTTCTCTCCTAATAGTATCAGGGTATTTTGAGCTTTTAGCAACTTTTCCTTAGCCGTTTCCAATACATTCTTCTTTTCCTGTAGTACATTTCGATTCATGGATTCAAGCCGGGCATTCAATAAGTTTATCTCTTGCTGCTTAATCTGATTTTCCTCGTTTTTCCGGTTGAAATCATTTTCCTTATTCGTGCGTTCCTGTTCCTGGACAGGCTGCTTCCGGGACAATTCTGCTATTTGTATTTCGTAGGCAGCGATGCGTGAGTGAGCAGAGAGCACAGCATTCAGATCTGTAACGATGGACTGACTTTGCTCGAACATAGGTAGGAGCGGGGCGTGAGCCTGCAAATACTCTTCGGCAAGTTTTAATTTAGCTTGCAATTCTTTCAGATTTTCCTTCAACCAGAAACAGCCACTACTGAGGTAGATGAAACTCTTTTTCAATTTCTCAGTTTGCTCTCTGTCTTTTTTCTGTTGCTGTTGTTGCTGTTTGAGAGAAAATAACCAGTTACGGGCATCTGCAGTATTATTCCAGTCTTTTATCAATAGTTCTTTCTGCAGGAAGTCATCCGATTGCAATTGTTCCTTTTTCGTTTCCCAGTTCTTTTGTTGGCTTTCTAGGGTGAGGATCAGTTCAGCAAACCGTTTCAACCAGTCACGTTTCAGGACTGCTCTACTCTTTTGTACGTTATTTCCATTGATATCAGCATTTAGCGTAGTTGTAGTTTCGGAGATTTCGTTTATCTCTTCATCAGTCAGCACATGGATACCTTCCAGTTTTTGGTTCTGATTCTCATATTCTATGCGTTTCTCTTTGGTGATGGCGTAAATCTTTGCACCTATTTCAGAATAGATTCCGGTACCTGTCAGTTTCTCCAGGATATCCGATTTTTCACTTTCCTTACTCTGAAGAAATTTGGTGAAATCTCCCTGTGCCAGGAGAGTAGTACGGCAGAATTGCTCGAAACTTAACCCTACGGCTGCTTGTATTTCGGCTTTTATTTCATTTTTCTTTGTGATTTGGAGATTCGTTTTCCGGTTCTCTAATGTCCACTTTGCATCTTGAATGGCACCCGATGCTTTTCGGTGTGCACGGGCTACGTACCACTTGGCAGTATAAGGTATCTCGTTTGAACCGGTGAACTCTAGTTCCGTCCACGCCTCGTTGGTATTTCTGCGCATCAATTGGCGGCTGTCGTTTATTGACACATCCTCTTTCTTGGAAGAAAAAGTTTGCCCTATGTCCCTGTACTTTTCGTTTTCTGCCCGTTCCATGCGCGGCGTTTCATTGTAGAGTGCCAGGCAAATTGCATCGAGTAATGTTGTTTTGCCGGCACCCGTTTCCCCACAAATCAGAAACAGGGATTCTTCGCTCAGTGGTCCATTCTCAAAGTCGATCACAGCATCTTCTATGGATGCCAGATTTTTTATAGTCAGTTTTTGAAGTTTCATGATTCACTACAGATTATAGGGAATTAATGCAGAATGCTTTTCTCTTTTACCTTTTGTACTACGCTATTCATCAGTTCGCAGAGTTCCTCATCCATTTCTTCTCCTTCTGCTTCCTGAAAATAAAGTTTTGCTATTTCCAATGGGGACATTTCCTGCATTTCCTGAATAGAGATATGCTTGGTTTCATCCTCTGAAGTGCGCTTCTCCCGGTTGGGCTTGATATAACAGAATTTGCAGTTTTTCCCTTTTACCGCGCTCGATGCCCGTTCGTTGCAGTCGGGCGCCAGGTAATCTTTTATCAGAACATTCAGGCGGATATAAGCCGGTTTGTCATCCGGGTATTCCTCCAGCAGTTTTATAGCTTCTTCAAAATCTACAGCTTCCTTGGGTAGCGTGATGAGTGGCATCGGATTCTCTATTTCAATTGTTTTGATCTGAGGTGCTTTTTCTCCTTGTATTTCAACAATGGAAACAGAATGTGGATAAGTCTCGTCGAAGCTGACAGACAGGGGAGCGCCACAATATCGTGCACAAGACCTACTTCCTTTAATGTTCTGTGGGCAATGGATGTGACCGAGTGCCAGATAATCGTATCCTTCGCCCATTGCACTGATAGGGACATATTCTATTCCGCCTACGGTATCGTCATGCCCGGTTGGGTCGCTGCCTTCTATGGAAAGGTGTGCCATCAATACAACAGGCAGTCTTTCCGCATTCATTTTTTCTACTTCATCCTGCAATGCTTGGAAAAAGCGTGCCTGCCGTTCTTCTCGAGGTGTTTCTGTGTCCAGTATCGGGAAGTTTTGCGGATAGACGTGAGGTATGGCGATAATATATCCTTTTAGTATTCCTCTGTCGTTTCTCACTTCTACGATGTGTTTTTCCAGATTTACTTCTTCCTGGTTTCGTTCTATGTTTCCTACTACCTTTACACCGAAATGGTTCCACAGACTACTGTCTATCTCTAATTTCGAACTGCTGTCGTGGTTTCCGGCAGTTACTACAATTGTCATTTCGGGGCATGCCCTGTGAATTTCGAGCATACCGTCCGTGTACATCTTCTGTGTACTTGCCGATGGGGTGGAGTAGTGGTAGATGTCTCCGCTAACGACCATTGCATCCGGCATTTCTTCTGCCACAATGCGGGTTAGTTGCTTTAGGAATGCTTGTTGCTCGCGACTGCGGTCATAGTTGTATAGTGTATGTCCCAGATGCCAGTCGCTGGTATGAAGTATTTTCATGATTTTTTTATTTTCTGCTCTCAAAAGTACGTAGAATATGGAAGATACGCAATTCTCTTTAAAAATCTCTTTACTAAAAACTGGGAATTCTCTGATTTTTAATTAGTTTTGCAATCTAATTTCTCTATGATGTAGGCCTTTTGTTCCTTGTGTGGTAAAGAATGGATACACTTGTAGACTAAACTGTAATTTCGATGAAATATTTGCAAATAATAATCAGAGTGTTTATTATATTAGTTGTTTTTCTTTCGAATGCTGTTAATGTATTTGGCGAAGTCTCCTCAGCATTTAAACCCGGAAATGAAGATAGAATATTGATTCTCAATGCATACAGTGGATCTTCCCGTTGGAGTAACGATTTTATTATCCCCATTTATAATTCTTATCAACATAAAAACTCTCCTTATGTAGTGGATGTGGAACACATGGGTGGGCAATTTATGCATCTGCAAAATGTGGAAGATTTATCAGAATACAAAGAAAACCTCTTTGGAAAATATGCAGACAATCCTCCGAAACTCTTGGTCCTCTTGGGTAGTGCCTCTTGGGGCTTGCTGAAAGAGAGTATAGAAAATAAATGGAAAGATGTTCCCGTTATTCTCTGCACCGAGACGGATTATGTAGGTCCACAAGAGGCCTACTTGCACAGGCGAGCCATTGCGGCGGAAGAGAGAACACCTTTGACAGATTATCAAGGCAATCTGTCGCTGACTGTCTTTCATGTGCCTGCCTATCTTAAAGAAACTGTTCTGTTAATGCAGAATCTGATGTCTGAAATGGATGAACTTATCTTCTTGTCGGATGCCCGTTACATAAGTGCTCAGTTTCGCTCGGATTTAAAAGAGATTGTGAATAAAGACTTTCCGGAGCTTGAAATAAAAGATTATGTTGCCGGTGAAATGACTACCGATGAATTGGCTGATTCACTGGCCCATGCAGAGGAGAATAGTGGCGTTCTCTTTTGCTCATGGTATCAGGAAAATGCTCAAAAAGGGAATGCTGTATTGACCAATAATATTTCCAGAATCCTCAGCTATTATTCTTCTTCACCTATTTTTTCATTAGACAATACCGGATTGCAACGGAATGGTATGATAGGTGGTTACTTTTTGGATGAGAAGACAATCGGGAGGAACATTACAGAAATAACTGCCGGCGTTTTAGCTGATAATAACGTGAAAGGTGTTCATATGGTGAATTGTGGGACTCCCGCTCCTATGTTCAACTATTACGATCTTACAGAAGCCGGATTATCACCTAAGTTGTGCCCTCCCAATTCTGTTTTTTATATGATGCCTCCTTCTTTCTGGGAGCAACACAAATATAGTATCATTTTGGGAATTACCACAATTCTGATTTTATTTATGTGGATGTGGTTGTGGTGGTTGTATAAGAGCAGAAGAAAGCAAGCCGAACAGATAAAGCTGATGACAAGCTATCACAGTTTGTTTGAGAATATGCCCATCGTTTATTTGAAGCAACAGCTGGTTTATGATTCTGCCGGAAAGATTGTCGACTACATCACAGTGGAAGCAAATCCCCGTTTCGAAAAATATTTCAAGTCTATGGGTGAGGTGATTGGTAAAAGAGGGAGTGAAGCAGATCCGAAAGGCTTTGAAAGAATGTGTCATCTCTACAGTATGGTCAACTCTACTCAGAAGGAGCTTTCATACCAATACTATTACGAAAATATAGGTAATTATTTCAATGTAATTCTGACACCCTCTAAGCATAAGGGATACATTGATGTATTCTGTGTGGATAATACCGAGTTAGCCGAGACACAACAGATGTTACGATCTGCTAATCATAAATTATCAATGTCGCTGGACGTGGCTAATATCGTTCCCTGGAAATGGGATTTGGAGAAAGGTACTATGCTTTGTGACGTAAACCGTCCGGTAGAGCTTAGCCATGATGATAGCATGATGAATGAGGAACAACTTTCCGTTCCTGACTACCAATATTTTGCCAAAATTTGCAAGGAAGACAGAGACCGGGTAAAGAGGGCTTATAAGGAGTTGACGGAAGGTAATGTTTCTAAGATCAGAGAAGAATATCGCGTGATAGTTCGTAAGAATGGAATATCGCGTTATGAATGGGTTGAGGCTCAGGCCACTGTGGATAAGAGGGATGAAAAAGGTAATCCGATAACTTTGGTAGGTTCTTCTCTCGTGATAACTGGACGAAAGAAAATGGAAGAAGATCTGATTACGGCAAAAGAGAAAGCTGAAGAATCAAATCGTCTGAAGTCTGCTTTCCTGGCCAATATGAGTCATGAAATACGTACTCCACTCAATGCTATTGTCGGCTTCTCCAGTATTTTGGCAGATGCGGAAGAGCCGGAAGAAAAAGAAGAATATATCAATATTATTGAGAATAATAATACACTGTTGCTGCAGCTGGTAGGAGATATTTTAGAACTTTCTAAGATTGAGTCCGGAACGCTGGAATTTGTATTTTCCGATTTAGATCTGAATGCATTGTTTAAGGAGATAGAAGAATCTGCCCAGCTTCGTCAGAAGAATGAAGTTGTCCCCATCCGATATATACCGGAAATGCCGGACTGTACTGTAAATATCGAGAGGAACAGGCTGACACAGGTTATGACGAATATGCTTAATAATGCTATGAAGTTTACTTATAGTGGAAGCATCACTTTCGGTTATAGACTGAAGGATACTGATTTCCTTTATTTTTATGTTACGGATACGGGATGTGGAATTGAAGAGGATAAGAAAGATACTGTTTTTGGTCGTTTTGTGAAACTCGATTCTTTTTCTCAAGGTACAGGATTGGGACTGTCTATCTGCCAGAGTGTTGTTGAGAATTTGGGCGGTAGCGTAGGCGTTGAATCGGAACCTGACAAGGGCTCTACTTTCTGGTTTACTCTTCCTTATCATCCTGTGGAACTCAAGTCGACGAGAGAACAGAAAGAACACCGGTTGAGTAAAGTAGAGAAGCTCACCGTTTTAATAGCTGAAGATAATGAAAGCAATTTCTTGTTATTTGAATCTATTCTGAAACGTAAATATAACATTCTTCATGCTTGGGATGGGGAAGAGGCGGTAGAATTATTTAAGAAATACAATCCTCATTTGATATTGATGGATATCAATATGCCTAAAAAAACGGGCTATGAGGCTACACAGATTATACGTGAAATATCGCCGACAGTTCCTATCATGGCAGTAACGGCTTATGTCTATGCAGAAGATGAGGAACGCATCCTGAATAGTGGTTTCGATGCGTACACTTCTAAACCTATCAATGCACAGAAATTGCAGAGTGATATTGTAGATTTGCTTAAGAAGCAGTTGATCTTCATGTAATCTTATTCCGAAATTGAGCATAAAATAGAGCTGTACTGTATCCTAAAGGCAGGATAATACAGTACAGCTCTATTTCTTTTATATCAGACCTTATCTGATTACTATTCAGTAATACAAATTGCTACACGATTTTCATTATTAGTAGAGAAAGGTTGAACCTTGTCTCCCTTAAAGTCTACCATGATTCTGTCGGCAGCGATACCTTTTGCTTTCAAAGCCTTCTCAACAGCTAAAGCACGTTCTTTGGAAAGTCGTAGGTTAATGGCTGTTGTACCGGTTCCAGCATCTGCATATCCGCAAATAGAGACTTTTACATCTGCGTTCTTTTGCAGGAATGCAACCAGGTCAGCTATTTTACTTTCTTCAGAAGAACGTATAACAGAAGAATTTATATTGAAGAAGATATTTTCAGTCAAAGGTTTCACTTCCTCTTTTTTCTCCTCTACTGGTGCAGGAACATAAACTGGTTTCGTCTCTTGCTGAACTTCCACTACTGTTTCCACGACCTCCGGAGTATAAGCAACGACAGGTTTTGCCTTTTTGCCACTCTTTCCGAACTTGAATGTAAAACCGGCCAATGCATTAAGCTGCCAGTCGGCATTGTCAGCCTTCTTGGAGTTGAATTTATCCGATACGACATTGGCATTCACTTCAAGATTGAAAGATACATGGTTGCTCAGACGCAAATTTGTACCCAACCCCCCACGGCCGGCTACAAAAACCTTTTTGCCGCTCCAGAGATATTGCATGCGGTAACCTGCTGCGTCCAGTGCAACAGCATCGTCATTGTTGAATCCACCGGCGAGACCTACTCCCACGAACATATAAGCGTTGAAGAAACGTTTTGGATTATAGTGGCAGAACAGGTTGCTCAGGTCAAGTGTGGCATCTACGTTTCCTTGCAGATAGTTGAATTTATAGGAATCGTCAAGTGCCGCCCATTTACCTTTTGCTTGCCAGCCACTTGCACCGGCGCGTATTCCCCATAGAGGAGTAAACTTGTATCCGACAGAAAGAGCTGCTGCAGGAGAGATCAGGTCTTTAAAACTGGCCTCACCAACAGTTTCTGCAGCACCTGCCTGTACCTGCATATACCAATGAGGTTTGAATGTTGTTTTACTTTCTTCTGTGACTTGCCCGGAAGATTGAGTATTTTGTGCCAATCCGGCTAAAGTGCTTAGGCATAGAGCCATGAGCATAAAACTTCTTTTTGATTTCATATTCGTTTGTTTTTAATTTTTTTTGAGTTCGCGAAATTAACTATTATTTGTTAGATTTATACTATATAACAAAAAATAAAGGATTTTGTTTCCGTTGTAACGCTTATAGGTCTGTTGAATGACGTATAATTTACTCATAATCAGTTGTCTGGGATGGCTACACCCTTTGCCCCGGATGGCTACACCCTTTTGTGCTCAAGGTTACACCATTCGGGTGAAAGGGTGTAGCCCTGTTGCAAACATGATTTTTACGTAATAGTCTATGCTGTTTTATATATCTTAGCTATCTTTGCCTGCTAAAATATTTAAAGCTACAAAAATATGTTAGGTCGTATCATTGCAATGGTAATAGCTGGAGTGATTATAGTTTATCTGGTTCGTTGGATAGATAACTTTTTCTCCGGATTCCGAAAATGAAAAACATAATAAGCCCTGAAACTTATGATAAATTTCGGGGCTTATTATGTTCTATTTCTCAATCCATTCTGTTATCTTCTCCGATAGCGGATCAGTTGTGGAGCCATAGGAGGCTATCCACTTTCCATTTTCATCTATCAGGAATTTATGGAAATTCCAGCCAACTTTTGCATTTTCCACGCCATTTTCGCTTTTTTCGGTAAGCCATTTATAGAGAGGAGCAATGTCTTTCCCTTTAACAGAGATTTTTGCCATCATTGGGAAGGTAACTCCGTAGTTCAATGTGCAGAATTCTTTGATTTCCTCATTACTGCCTGGCTCTTGGCTCAGGAAATTATTGGCAGGAAAGCCTATTATTACAAAATTGTCTTTTCCATATTTTTTATATAGCTCTTCAAGCTTGGCATATTGCGGAGTGAAGCCACATTTGGATGCTACGTTAACTACCAGTACTTTCTTTCCCTTAAAGGTGGAAAGTGATAAATCTTCTCCATCAATCGTCTTGACTGTGAAGTCATAAAAACTTTTCTGCTGTGCATGGGCAGCTATTGCTGTTATTGCCATAAATAGACTTATAATAATTGTTTTCATATTACTGTTCTGTTTATATATAAAAACAAAATGAAGCCATGAATAGTTTATTATTGGAATAAAAAAAACACTACCTTTGCACCCCGGTAAAAAGGTTAGTTTTTTGTAGGTAAAATAGGTATGAAGAAGAGTCTTATTGCATTAGCGTTCGGCACCTTGGGATTAGGGATTGCCGAGTTTGTCATGATGGGCATTCTGCCCGATGTGGCTAAAGATTTGGGCGTTAGTATTCCTGTGGCAGGGCATTTTATTTCTGCATACGCTTTGGGAGTATGTGTCGGGGCACCTACTCTGATCTTGGCCCGTAAACATCCACTGAAACATATTTTGTTGGCGTTGGTGACTCTGATAATGGTAGGGAATATCTGTGCAGCAATGGCGCCTAATTATTGGGTATTATTACTGGCTCGTTTTATTTCCGGACTTCCTCATGGGGCTTATTTCGGTGTAGCTTCTATTGTTGCCGAAAAATTGGCTGATAAGGGTAAAGGCTCTGAGGCCGTATCTATCATGATTGCCGGAATGACTATAGCCAATCTTTTTGGAGTTCCATTGGGAACATCATTGAGTAATGCTATCTCATGGCGGGTAACATTCTTGCTGGTGGGTTGTTGGGGAGTGATTATTCTTTATTATATCTGGCGTTGGGTACCCCACGTGGAAGGGCTGAAAGATACTGGTTTCAAAGGACAGTTCCGTTTTCTTAAAACCCCGGTTCCCTGGCTCATTTTAGGGGCGACGGCACTGGGTAATGGCGGAGTTTTTTGTTGGTACAGTTATATTAACCCGTTATTGACGAATGTATCCGGTTTCAGTGCCGAAAGCATTACCGGATTGATGGTATTGGCCGGTTTTGGTATGGTGGTGGGTAATCTGGTGAGTGGGCGTCTTTCTGACCAATATACTCCCGGAAAAGTAGGTACTACTGTGCAAGCTATGATTTGTGTTGTGCTGTTATTGATATTCTTCTTGTCTCCTTATCCGTGGTTATCAGCATTATTGATGTGCCTTTGTACTGCCGGCTTATTCGCGGTTTCCAGTCCGGAACAAGTGTTGATTATCCGTGTGGCAAAAGGTGGAGAGATGCTGGGAGCGGCTTGTGTGCAAGTGGCATTTAACTTGGGAAATGCCATCGGTGCGTATGTTGGTGGGCTTGCTATCAGTGGCGGTTATCGTTATCCGGCACTGGCAGGAGTTCCTTTCGCCATGGTCGGTTTTATTCTGTTTCTGACCTTCTACAAGAAATATCAGGCGAAATATTAAAACATTTCGATATCTTTTCGTATTTTTGTCCACAGGTATTAACTAAACTTGATAATTATGAAAACTTTGAATTGCGTAAAAATATTATTGCTATGCATCTTTGCTGTTGGTTTATTGTCTTGCGGGGATGATGTATATTACACGATGGAGAATAGTGACAAAAAGCTATGTGACAGAACCTGGATAGATGAATATGAGACGGATGAGGGCTTAACATGTACTTATCAACTCAGATTCTTTAAAGATAATAATAAAGGGCAGGAACTTACAACCACCTATGATACCGGTGGAAAAACGACTGTCGACAGAGAATTTTCCTGGCGTTGGACAGATGATAGCAAGGAAGCTTTAAGACTTACTTTTTCAGATGGAAAAGTAAAGTACTTTGAGAATGTATGGGTACGTGATCATTACCTTAGTGGTAAGTTGGATGGGAAAGTGCTGATGATGACAGACTCCAATTATACGAAAAACTAAATAAATAAGCGAGATGAAAAAATATCTATATTTTATATTTGTATGGGTGTTTGCCCTGAGTCTGACATCATGCGAAGATGATGATCAGTATAGTATAGAATCCGTAATCATAGGACGAGCATGGACAGGAGATGTAGGTATGTATGCTGAGAATGGTGAACCTATTTTCAGTACATTTACTTTTTGGGGAGATGGATTTGGTGAAGAATACCAATATTATTCATATGATGGAGCTCCTTATGATAATTTTCGTTTTAAATGGCTGTGGGAGGATGATTACAATAATAATCTAATATTAGATTATGGTAGGGCAGGTATGTCTTATATGGATGATGTTAGAGTAACAGGAAATCAGTTGAGAGGTACATTCTTCTTGACAAGTGATTCTCGGGGATTTAATTTTATACTGGGAATGGAATAAAAGAATGGAAAATGTATAATAATAAAACAGGTCGCTTTATAAAAGTGACCTGTTTTATTATAGGCCTTCTTATTTTTTCAGAAACAACTTTTTAAAATCATTCGGATAAGGCGTTTCAAACTGCATCAATTCTCCTGTAACCGGGTGATAGAAGCATAATTTGAAGGCATGTAGCGCTAGGCGTCCGATAGGATTTACCTCTTCGAGTCCGTAACGCCCGTCCCCAACAATAGGATGTCCTAAGTCTTGCATATGTACCCGGATTTGGTTTTTACGTCCGGTTTCAAGGTTTAGTTCCACAAGAGAATAACCATTGGCACGCTTAATAGTGCGATAATGTGTAATTGACTTTTGTCCTCCGTCATCTGTCGGACTGGAATATACATAAAGAGTACGATCCGTGAGCCAGGATATTATACAACCGGCATTCTTCTCCATCTCTCCCGCAACTACAGCTACATAACGACGGTCGGTTACAATCTCATGCCAATTATCACGCAGCGTACGCTGTGTTTTTTCATCTTTTGCAAACATCATTAACCCGGAAGTATCACGATCGAGGCGGTGGACAATATAAACGTTGCTGCCGCGTCCATTGGAGCGTTGCACATATTCATTTAGAATATGATAGGCTGTACGTTCCTTCTGGCGTTCACTGCTGACTGACAGTAAACCTTGCATCTTTTCCACCACTATGATATATGCATCTTCATATACGATCTTCAGCAATTTGTTATGAAACTCCTTTTTACCCTTATCACGGCTAATCTGTACTTTCATGCCCGGTTTTAGCGGAAAATTGTATTGAGTGGTTATCACACTGTCTACGAACACCACTCGTTTGCTGAGCAATGATTTTAGTTTGGTGCGACTGGCGTCCGGCATCTTGGCTGCCAGGAACTCCATAAGTTCCATCGGTTCATTTACTGTGTAGTCCGTATATTGAGTGTGGGCCCGTGCTACTATTTTTCCTCTTGCCACGTTGATAGTGATTAATGGTTAGTGATTAGTGATTAATTCTCAGTCTTCATTTCTTAATTCCAGAAGCACTACGTTTTCTACGTGGTGAGTATGTGGGAACATATCCACCGGTTGTACGGCTTTTACTTTGTATTTTACGTCGAGCAGTTGCAGGTCGCGTGCCTGTGTGGCTGGATTACAACTTACATATACAATACGTTTCGGTTCGGCAAATAAGATAACGTTTACTACATCCTGATGCATACCGGCTCGAGGAGGATCGGTGATAATAACATCCGGTCGACCGTATTGGTTGATGAAATCCTGTGTTAGCATATCTTTCATATCACCGGCAAAGAATAAGGTGTTCTCAATACCGTTGATTTCTGCATTTACCTTTGCATCCTCAATAGCTTCGGGTACATATTCGATACCGATAACCTGGCGGGCTTGCTTGGAGACAAAGTTAGCAATGGTTCCTGTACCTGTATAAAGGTCATATACCAGTTCTTTTCCGGTTAATCCCGCAAAATTGCGTGCTATCTTATAAAGGTTGTATGCTTGTTCGGAATTGGTTTGATAGAACGATTTAGGACCTATTTTAAAACGTAATCCTTCCATTTCTTCAAAGATGTGATCTTTACCTTTAAAAGTATGTACATCCAGGTCGGTAATAGTATCGTTGCGCTTATTATTAATAATGTATAGAAGGGAAGTTATTTCGGGAAATGTATCAGCAACATATTGCAGGAGTTGCTTGAACAGTTGCAGTTCTCTTTCTTCTTCCTCTATTTTTGCAACGAGAATCACCATAAGTTCCCCGGTAGTGGAGGTACGGATAATCATATTGCGTAACATTCCTTCCTGAGTACGCAGATTAATGAATGAATAATCATGCTCGTAAGCATAATCGCGTACAGCATTCCGGATACGGTTGGATATGTCATCCTGTAACCAGCATTTCTCTATCGCCAGTACTTTATCAAAAGCATTGGGGATGTGGAAACCTACAGCATTCATTTGATCATATACCACATTTTGCTTAACTTCTTCTTCCGTCAACCAGCGTTTGTTAGAAAAAGTGTACTCCAGTTTATTTCTATAGAACTGTGTTTTCTCAGAACCGAGAATCGGGGAAATCTCCGGAAGTTCAATTTTTCCGATGCGGGTAAGGTTGTCAGTTACTTGTTTTTGCTTGTATTTGATCTGTTCGGAATAAGGGAGAACTTGCCATTTGCAACCACCACATACCCCATAATGTTGGCAAAATGGGACGGCTCTTTCACGAGAATATTCGTGGAACTTCACTACTACGGCTTCAGCATAATGATGCTTTTTTCTCTTAATTTGCAGGTCTACTACATCTCCGGGAACGACATAAGGTACGAAAATAACCAAATCATTGACCTTTGCGATGGCTTTTCCTTCGGCAGCCACATCCGTTATTGTCACTTTCTCCAGTAGGGGAAGTTCTTTTCTATTTCTTGCCACTTTTACACCAGTCTAATAAATTATTCTGCAAAAATAGACATTTTTTCGGGAATTCTCTCTATGAAGTGAAATATTAAAGATTGCAATGTCGAAATTGCATTTTGATAGAAAGTTTTTTCTCAAAAAGTTTTCTAGTATGCGAAATATACTTAGATTTGCGAACAGAAAAAATCACAATCAAGAAACTTAAATTTATATTATGGACAAGAAAAGAGTTTATACCTTTGGTAACGGTCAGGCAGAAGGAAAGGCCGACATGAAAAATCTTTTGGGAGGTAAAGGTGCCAACCTTGCCGAAATGAACCTTATCGGGGTTCCGGTTCCTCCTGGTTTTACAATCACGACTGAGGTTTGTACCGAATATAATGAGATGGGGCAGGAAAAAGTGGTTGCTCTGTTGAAAGGCGAAGTAGAAAGCGCTATAGCAAAAGTAGAAGAATTAATGTCTTCTAAGTTCGGTGATGTAGAAAATCCATTACTGGTTTCAGTACGTTCGGGTGCTCGTGCTTCCATGCCGGGTATGATGGATACGATCCTTAATCTGGGTCTGAATGATGAAGTAGTAGAAGGATTGACACGTAAAACAGGCAATGCACGTTTTGCATGGGACTCTTACCGTCGTTTCGTACAGATGTATGGTGACGTGGTATTGGGTATGAAACCGACTAATAAAGAGGATATCGATCCATTTGAAGCCATCATTGAAGAGGTGAAGCACGCAAAAGGTGTGAAGCTGGATAATGAACTGGAAGTGGAAGACCTTAAAGAATTAGTGAAGAAGTTTAAAGCTGCTGTAAAGGAGCAAACCGGAAAAGACTTCCCGGCTTGTGCTTATGAGCAGTTGTGGGGTGCTGTTTGTGCAGTATTCAATTCTTGGATGAATGAACGTGCTATTCTATATCGTAAGATGGAAAGTATACCCGATGAGTGGGGCACAGCCGTTAATGTTCAGGCAATGGTATTCGGTAATATGGGTGAGACTTCTGCTACAGGGGTTTGCTTTAGCCGCGATGCCGGTACAGGTGAAGACTTGTTTAATGGTGAGTATTTGATTAATGCGCAAGGTGAAGATGTTGTGGCAGGTATCCGTACACCGCAGCAGATTACCAAAATCGGTTCACAGCGTTGGGCAGAACTTGCAGGCGTTAGCGAAGAAGAACGTGCAGCTAAATATCCGTCAATGGAAGAGGCTATGCCGGAAATCTATAAAGAGCTGGATACTCTGCAGACTAAGTTGGAAGACCACTATAGAGATATGCAGGATATGGAATTTACCGTTCAGGAAGGTAAACTCTGGTTCCTCCAGACGCGTAACGGTAAACGTACCGGTGCAGCTATGGTGAAGATTGCAATGGATTTGCTGCATCAGGGCATGATTGATGAGAAAACTGCATTGATGCGCTGCGAGCCCAATAAATTGGACGAATTGCTCCACCCTGTGTTTGATAAGACTGCTTTGAAACAAGCCAAGGTTTTAACTCGTGGTCTTCCCGCATCTCCGGGTGCTGCTACAGGACAGATTGTCTTTTTTGCAGATGATGCTGCAGAATGGCATGCTGCCGGTAAGCGTATTATAATGGTACGTATCGAGACTTCTCCCGAAGATTTGGCGGGTATGGCAGTTGCAGAAGGTATTCTTACTGCTCGCGGTGGTATGACTTCTCATGCAGCAGTAGTTGCCCGTGGTATGGGTAAGTGCTGTGTATCCGGTGCCGGTGCTTTGAATATCGACTATAAAGCGCGTACTGTAGAAATAGATGGCGTTCTGCTGAAAGAAGGTGATTATATTTCATTGAATGGTAGTACAGGTGTAGTTTATAAAGGTCAGGTAGAAACAAAGGCTGCTGAACTTTCAGGAGATTTTGCTGAATTGATGGATCTGGCTGATAAGTATACGAAACTTCAGGTACGTACCAATGCAGATACTCCCCATGATGCCGGCGTAGCTCGCAACTTTGGTGCTGTAGGTATCGGTCTTTGCCGTACGGAACATATGTTTTTTGAAGGTGAAAAAATTAAAGCTATGCGTGAGATGATCCTCGCAGAAGATGCGGAAGGACGTCGCAAGGCTTTGGCCAAGATATTGCCTTACCAACAAGCTGACTTTAAGGGTATCTTCCAGGCTATGGAAGGTTGTCCGGTAACTGTTCGTCTGCTCGATCCTCCTTTGCACGAATTTGTTCCGCATGATTTGAAGGGACAACAAGAAATGGCGGACGCTATGGGCGTTAGTTTGCAATATATCCAGCAACGTGTAGAGTCACTTTGTGAACATAATCCGATGTTGGGACACCGCGGATGTCGTTTGGGTAATACGTATCCTGAAATTACTCAGATGCAGACACGTGCTATCCTTGGTGCTGCTTTGGAACTGAAGAAAGAAGGTGTGGAAACCCATCCGGAAATCATGGTTCCGCTGACTGGTATTTTGTATGAGTTCAAAGAACAGGAAAAGGTAATTCGCGAAGAAGCTGCTGCACTTTTCGCTGAACTGGGTGACAGCATTGACTTCAAGGTAGGTACAATGATTGAAATTCCTCGTGCTGCTTTGACTGCTGACCGTATTGCTTCTTCTGCTGAGTTCTTCTCATTTGGTACAAATGACTTAACGCAGATGACATTCGGTTATTCACGTGATGACATTGCTTCTTTCCTTCCGGTTTATTTGGAAAAGAAGATTCTGAAAGTAGACCCATTCCAGGTTCTCGATCAAAATGGAGTAGGACAGCTGGTACGTATGGCTACGGAAAAAGGTCGTGCTATTCGTCCGGACTTGAAATGCGGTATTTGCGGTGAGCATGGCGGTGAACCTTCTTCTGTAAAATTCTGCCATAAGGTGGGTTTGAACTACGTTAGTTGTTCTCCATTTAGAGTACCTATAGCACGCCTCGCAGCGGCGCAGGCAGCTATTGAAGATCTGAAATAAAAGACTTCATAAATCTTATTTATAGGCTGTAAACCTTTTTTAGAAAGGCTTACAGCCTATCTTTTTTAGAAAAACATGTATCTATTGATCAGTTATTTGTTTTTTCTTTAGTATATTTGTACCACATATAGAATTAGGATCATCTTTATCTTTTAATAACCAACTTTATGAAGCCGGATTTTGCAACATTTTATATTTTAGGGGCATCAGATTTTTATCAAAGGAATGAAATACTCTTGCTATGCTTTGGAGTAATTATTTTATTACTTCTGGTCATTATGATTGTGGTGTCTATCAACAAGACCAAGAGGTTGAAGACTTTGCAACAATTAAATGAAGTAGCGGAAGAAAGTAATCAGCTGAAGAATGCCTTTATCGCTAATATGACCCATGAGATACGTACTCCACTTAATGCGATTGTCGGATTTACAAATGTACTTGCTGAGACTGATAATCTGAGTAGAGAAGAACGAATGATTTTTCTGAAAGAAATCAATGACAATAAAGATTTTCTTGTTCAGATGATTAATGATTTATTGGACTTCTCAAAGATTGAGGCCAATACAATGGAATATAAAGATGGAGATGTGGATGTGAATGCTTTGATTCAGGAAATGTGTGCTGCAGAAAATGCACATCCCCGTCCGTCGGGTATTCAGATAGAGTTTGTAGAGAAACTTCCCCAATGTCGTTTAATGATAGACCGGGTACGTTTTGCACAGGTCATTAATAATTTGGTGAAAAATGCTTTGAAGTTTACAGAACAGGGTAGTGTGAAGATTGGATATCGCCGTTTGAGTAATAATAACTTTTATTTTTATGTAGCTGATACAGGATGTGGCATTGATGAAGAAAGTCGCCGGGCTATCTTTGAACGTTTTGTGAAGATGAACTATAACATTCGTGGCACAGGTTTAGGTCTTTCTATTACGAAATCTATTGTTGAACACTATGGTGGTGGCATTGGTGTAGAATCTAAAAAAGGAGAAGGCTCTACATTCTATTTTACTTTGCCTGCTGGGGTCGAATATAAAGAATATGGGAAGTTCTAATGGAAATTGAACTTTTTAATCCGCCATTTCCTTTAGTTTCTTAAAGTGGCGGATGACACCTAAATAATCCCGATCTGTACAAACATTGAATTTATTCCATAAATCACCGAGTACTACTGCACCGCCGAATCCGAAATCTTTTATTTCCAGAATATTGTCTGGAGTGATTCCTCCTAAAGCCATAACTTTAGTATCTATTATTCTTTCTTTTCCAGCTGTGCGCAATTCTTCTGGAGTATAACCGGAAAGAGTACCTGTTTTGGTGATACAGTCGTATACGGGGCTCATAAATACATAATCATAAAAATGCTTTTTGCTTTTTACTTCTTCTACAGAATGGCAAGTACAGCTGACATGTCCTGAGTAATCATGTGGTTCATTAGGATTACGTGTGTTCAGATGAATACCCATGAGGTCAAACTCTTCCTTTAAATAGAAATGTTCGTGAGTAACAATGCGTCTATGATATTTTTCAGGTATTAGCGTCAAAAGTCGCTCGGAATACATAGCAGGAGTTTCCGGTTTCCGCAGATGCAAAATATCCAGCCCTTCTTCAAAGAGTGCTGTAATGATCTTGTCCTCTTCCACAAAAAATGTGGGCGCTGTGACTATGATGAGCTTCATTTTTATTTGTTAAACGTTTATGTTTAGCAAAGTTAATGATAAATGCTTTCAGTAGGTAACGTTTTTCTTTAAAATATGTTAGATTGAAACACAAACGCACCTATGGGAAGTTTCTATTCCCGTAGGTGCACATTAAAAAAAGAGTTTATAAGGTTGTTGTTGCTTATTTCAGTCGATTACCCACTACATCCCAGTCGATAATACTCCAAAGAGCATTTACATGATCGGCACGGCGATTCTGATAATCAAGATAGTAGGAGTGTTCCCACACATCGAAGCCTAACAATGGAATAAGTCCTGCACGTACAGGGTTACTGCCATTAGCTTCTTTGGTTATATGAAGTTTTCCGTTCTTATCTACTGATAACCAAGCCCAGCCAGAGCCGAATAATCCTACGGCAGCAGCTGTGAACTCTTTTTTGAAGTTATCGAAGCTTCCAAAATCGCGTTTAATAGCTTCTGCTAATTTACCGGTTGGCTCACTATGAGCAGGTTTGGGGGAAAATTGCAGGAAGTATAAAGTATGGTTCAGAACTTGTCCTGCATTATTGAAGATGGCTCCATCTGGTGCAGTAGCTACTATGGTTACTAAATCTTTATTTTCATACTCTGTACCCGGAACTAGGTTATTGAGGTTATTTACGTATGTTTGTAAGTGCTTACCGTAGTGGTAATCTATAGTTTGCTGACTGATTACAGGTTCCAACGCATTGTTTGCATATGGAAGTTTAGGCATTTCGTATGTCATAATTATAAGCATTAAAGATGTTAATAATGTATTCATAATTTGTCTTGAATTATGTTTCTGTTAATATAACGTTTGATATCCAATAAATGTTCTTCCATATCTATAAAACTTTTTGAAGATGTAGAATGACTTGTTGTGGAAGTGCATAATAAACAGTGACTTATGGACTGTTTTCTGAAATGTAATATGCTATCTTAATTATTTTAGTTCGTATACATTGTATGAATCTAAAAAGAATCCCTTAATTTTGCATACATGAATACGAATTATATCGAAGAACTGAATGAAGGACAGCGCGCAGCAGTGCTATACAACGAGGGCCCGTCACTGGTTATAGCCGGTGCTGGTTCCGGTAAGACGCGGGTGCTGACCTATAAAATAGCCTATTTGTTAGAGAATGGTTATCAGCCATGGAATATATTGGCTTTAACTTTTACTAATAAAGCTGCCCGTGAAATGAAAGAGCGTATTGCCCGGCAAGTAGGAGACCAGCGGGCACGTCATTTATGGATGGGTACATTCCATTCCATATTTTTGCGTATTTTGCATGTGGAAGCCGTAAATATAGGTTTTACTTCACAGTTTACCATTTATGATACGGCGGACAGTAAGAGTCTGATGCGTTCTATTATAAAAGAAATGGGCTTGGATGAGAAAGTGTATAAACCGGGGAATGTACAGGCACGTATATCCAATGCGAAAAATCATTTAGTTTCACCTGCGGCGTATGCATCCAATAAAGAGGCATATGAGGGCGATTGTGCAGCTAAGATGCCTGCAATACGTGATATTTATCATCGCTATTGGGATCGTTGCAGGCAGGCGGATGCAATGGATTTTGATGATTTACTTTTTTATACTTTTATACTGTTCAGGGATCATCCGGAAGTGTTAGCGCGTTATCAGGAACAGTTTCGCTATATTCTGGTAGATGAGTATCAGGATACTAATTATGCTCAGCATAGCATTGTATTACAGTTGGCAAAAGATCATCAGCATGTTTGTGTGGTAGGAGATGATGCCCAGAGTATTTACTCTTTCCGGGGAGCTGATATTGATAATATATTATACTTTACTAAAATATATCCCAATACAAAAGTCTTTAAACTGGAACAAAATTATCGGTCTACACAAACTATTGTTTGTGCGGCGAATAGTTTGATTGAGAAGAATGAGAGGCAAATACGTAAGGAGGTTTTTTCGGAGAAAGAGAAAGGGGAAGCCATTGGTGTGTTTCAGGCATACAGTGATGTGGAAGAGGGAGATATTGTAGTCAATAAGATTACGGAACTTCGTCGCTCGGAGCATTATCCCTATTCGGATTTTGCTATACTTTACCGTACCAATGCGCAGAGTCGTGTCTTTGAGGAAGCAATGCGTAAGCGGGGTATGCCATACCGTATTTACGGTGGATTATCCTTTTATCAACGTAAGGAGATTAAGGATGTGATAGCTTATTTCCGGTTGGTTGTTAATCCGAATGATGAAGAAGCATTTAAGCGGATTATTAACTATCCGGCTCGTGGTATTGGTGATACGACAGTGGGGAAGATCATTACTGCAGCTACTGAGAATGGTGTCAGTCTTTGGACTGTGTTATGCGAACCGTTGACGTATGGGCTGAATTTCAATAAGGGTACACATTCCAAATTACAGATTTTCCGCGATTTGATTTCAGGATTTTTGGAAGGTGTAGTGGATAAAAATGCTTATGAAATTGGTACGGAAATTATCCGTCAATCCGGTATCATTAATGATGTCTGCCAGGATAATTCTCCGGAGAACCTTAGTCGTAAGGAGAATATCGAGGAGTTGGTCAATGGTATGAGTGATTTTTGTGCGATGCGTCTGGAAGAAGGTAATCCTAATATATCGTTGACTGATTTTCTTTCGGAGGTCTCACTGTTGACAGATCAGGACTCAGATAAAGATGGAGATGATGAGAAAATCACGCTTATGACTGTCCATTCTGCCAAAGGATTGGAATTTAGGAATGTATTTGTGGTGGGAATGGAAGAAAATCTTTTTCCCAGTGGTATGGTAGGGGATTCACCCCGTGCGTTAGAAGAGGAAAGACGTTTGTTCTATGTGGCCATTACCCGTGCAGAAGAACATTGTTTTCTGTCATATGCCCGTACCCGTTTTCGCTATGGAAAAATGGAATTTGGCAGTCCTAGTCGCTTCCTGAAGGATATAGATATTCGTTTTCTGCGTTTGCCCCAGGAGGCAGGGCTTAGTAATAAGATTGATGATGAATCCGGGGCATTTCGTCGGGAGAATAGCACTGGTTTCTCTCGTTCACCCCATGTACGCGAATCATTTTATAATAAGGAAAAAGAAACTCCTCAGCGTCCTAAACAGCAGATAATTGCTCCGAGCGTTCCGCGCAACCTGAAGCGGGTGACTTCATCAACTCCTGCTTCTTCATCGGTTCCTGCTTCTGCAATGGCAGTACACCCCGGACAATTGATCGAGCACGAACGTTTTGGTCTGGGAGAAGTTGTGAAAGTGGAAGGTGAAGGGGATAATGCTAAAGCTACCATTCGTTTCAAGAATGCGGGTGACAAGCAACTTTTATTGCGCTTTGCCCGTTTTAAAATAATCGGATAAAAAAGAAAATATGATAGATTTTGATCGTTTCCCTTCTCCATGCTATATTATGGATGAAGAATTATTGAGAAAAAACCTCACGCTGATAAAAAGTGTTGCCGATCGTGCCGGGGTGGAAATTATTCTGGCCTTTAAATCGTTTGCTATGTGGCGCTCATTTCCTATTTTTAGGGAATATGTCGAGCATTCTACGGCGAGTTCCGTATATGAAGCGCGATTGGCACTGGAAGAGTTCGGCAGTAAAGCTCATACCTATTCTCCTGCCTATACGGAGGCTGATTTCCCGGAAATCATGCGTTGTAGTAGTCATATAACCTTTAATTCTTTGTCACAATTCTGCCGTTTCTATCCTGCGGTGGTAAAGGAAGGAAGTGGAATTTCCTGTGGTATTCGTATCAATCCTGAATATTCAGAAGTAGAAACAGAGTTATATAATCCTTGTGCTCCCGGAACCCGTTTCGGCATAACGGCAGATTTACTGACTGAAACCTTGCCGCAGGGTATTGAAGGGTTTCATTGTCATTGTCACTGTGAGTCTTCTTCTTACGAACTGGAGCGTACGCTTCAACATTTGGAAGAAAAATTCTCTTATTGGTTCCCGCAGATAAAATGGCTGAATCTGGGTGGTGGTCATTTGATGACACGTAAAGATTATGATGTAGAGCATCTCATTCATTTATTGAATGACTTGCATAGTCGTCATCCTCATTTGCGTATTATTTTGGAGCCAGGTTCTGCTTTTACCTGGCAAACTGGTGTTTTGACTTCCGAAGTAGTGGATATTGTAGAAAGTCGCGGCATTCGCACAGCTATTCTCAATGTTAGCTTTACCTGTCACATGCCCGACTGTCTTGAAATGCCTTATCAGCCCGCTGTATGTGGTGCTGAAATGGGGAATAATGGTTGCCATGTATATCGTTTGGGAGGGAATTCATGCCTGAGTGGTGATTATATGGGAGATTGGAGTTTCGATCATGAACTGCAGATCGGAGAACGCATAGTCTTCGAAGATATGATTCATTACACTATGGTAAAAACAAATATGTTCAATGGAATCCATCATCCTGCTATTGCTATGTGGACGAAAGATGGGAAGGCTGAAATATTCAGGCAATTTTCTTACGAAGATTATCGGGACAGAATGAGTTGATAATCAAAAACATGTCTTCAGAGTGGAGGAGATGTATAGTTTTCTTCGCGAAAAAAACGGGCGGAATGTTTGCAGGTTTGGAGAAAATATCTACCTTTGCATCCGC
>NZ_MSHA01000003.1:0-4077 GCF_001940965.1 Bacteroides sp. Phil13
ATTTGTTTCTTTACTGATAATCATGATACTGAGTATCTGTATGATGCAATCAACGATGTGATACTAGACATATTTGGTGGAAATCGCAGCAAGGCTATGCTAGAAGTTGCAAAGCACTTTGAAGATGGCGCAAAGAAGTACGGCGAAGATAACTGGAAGAAAGGTATTCCGGTAAACAGCTACATAGACTCAGCAATCCGTCACTACATCAAATGGCTAGATGGATGGACAGATGAACCACACGATCGGGCAGTACTGTGGAACCTGATGTGTTGTATATGGACTATCAATCATGGGAGTGATCATGATGGCTAAATGTAATCACAGTAACTCAATAGTCAAAGATAGTCGAAAGGTTGATGGTGTAATAAATCGTACCAGGGTGTGTAAAGATTGTGGCCTACGATTCTACACTACAGAGACACTATCCGGAGACAATAGTATACCAAAACTAAATAAAAAAGTAGAGCAGCTAGAGGACAAGCTGTTTCAAATTGAAAGAATAATAGGAGGACGATAGTATGAATACAAGTGAAGTAGTAAAAAGAGGAGAGATTTATAGACTAAAATGGTTTAACAATAGTGGAAGTGAGCAAGAGGGTAACAGACCAGTGGTTATTGTAAGCAATAACAAAGGTAATGCCAACAGTCCATTAGTGACATATGTAGCACTCACTACACAAACAAAGACACCTCTTCCAACTCATGTAACGTTAACCAATAAGTATCTAAGAGATGAAAGTACAGCTTTGTGTGAACATCCATATTCTGTAACGAAAGGTAAGCTGGATGATTACATTGGAAGATGTACAGACGAGGAAATGCAACAGATTGACAATGCATTATTGATAGCATTGGAATTATGTAATAAGCAGCCAGAAAGTCACAATGAAGTAGTGCAAAGCCCATATGTCGATGGCGAAGACGAGAACTATATTATCAAGCAGCTCAATGATCGCATCCAGAAGCTTAGAGAGGTTGGTACAAGTTTAAGTAGTGTTGAACAGGAGCTTACAAAGATAGCGAAGGCAGATATTACTCTTGGAGGAGTAAGTAACGATTATCTTACAGAAGAGTTAAAGAATGAGATCAGAGCCAAGGCATCAGAGAAGATGGAAGCTCGTAAATCCACACTGGAGAACGAGATACTATCTTTATTGGAACCAAAGAAGATTGAGCAACCTAAGCCAATAATTGAAACTAAGGTTGAGAAACCAATTTCAAATGCCAAGACTTCTTCGGATAGAACTTTGGAGAAGGCAGAGAAAGAACTTGATTTTGAAGAGGTAAGGAAGAAGTATGTTGATGAGAACTACAATATGGGTGATCTTGGCCGATACTTCCACAAGGCACCAGCTACTATGTCCGCTTACTTAAAGGCACATGGAATTAATAAGCCTAGAGGCGGAAATAATCGAAAACCCAGATGATGCGGTCGCTAAACGAGAAGCCAACAAGATTAACTTTACAGTTAAGCAGGCAGATGAAAATGAGGACCGCGTAAAAAATGGTTATATAATTGTTCCTGAGAATGATCCAAAATGGTTTAGTGAGGATGTTCAAAGATGTGTAAGTACACTAGGAAGTTACAAAGATTGTCCGGTATGTGGAAAGCAATTCTATATACAACCTGGATGCGAATCTAGATGGGCATACAGAGATAAAAAGAAAAAGCAAGTATGTAGTTATAGCTGCACGAGAAAGTCTGAGAAGGGGTGATGCAATGACCAAGGAAGAATTAGAGCAGTATGTTCACCTGTATCGAGAAATCGGACAAATACAGGTAAGCATTGATAGATTAAGCAGCAAGAACATTCCTGTAGTAGCAGGCAAGGTTAAGGCATCCTCTAAGTACTTTCCTTACACAGAGTATCGTGTTGATGTGCCGATTGAGACACCAGAGATAGCTGATAAGGTCAATGAGCTGATAAAGCTTAAGGAGAGGAGGCTAGATCACTGTGTTAACCAGATGTTAGACATTGAACGATTTGTTGACGATATAAAGGACAGCGAACTAAGGCAGATATTCGAACTGCGATACATTGAGGGAAAGAGGATGCAAGAAGTTGCTGATGTAGTTCATCTTGATAGAAGTGTTGTGAGCAGAAAGATAAGTAATTATTGTAATTTGCACACAAAGTCACAATAAAGTTTTATATAATTAAACTAGGTTAATTGTAACGACATACTTTAACCTCCGGCCACTACGGTAGTGATTAAAGGATAGGTTCAACTCCTGTCCGGTGGCTTACCCCTTATTTATACTCCCCATATAAGGAAGCACTCGACTGGCATGTCCGGAGTGCTTCTTTTGTTGCAATGTGGAATGAGATGGTGTAATATGGAAAGAGAAAGGGGAGGTATAACATATGCCAAGGATAGAATTTGTAGAAAAAACAATATTTAAAAAAGAAGGAATAGACATAAAGTTTTTTAAGGACGGAAAGGATGTTAGGGGAGATGCCAATGTTCCTAATAATTATCAATCTATAAATAGGACACACAATGATAAAAACGTAAGGTTTTTTATCGAAAAGTTAAAGAAGCAATACCCAGGATATGACTTTACTGTTTATGATGGTGATGGTAATAAGGTACATGGAAATGTTTTATTATCAAAAGTAAGAGACAGTTACGAAATGGACGAAGATTAAACAATATAACGTAAAGCACCTTCTTAGCAGTAGGTGCTTTTCTTATGCCGAATTCCTTTTCTATATGTTGACTATTGTATTTATATGGGATATAATGGAAAGAAAAAGGGGGAGGAATGTAAGATGTACCGTTATTTTAGTGAAGTTACAAAATTAATGTCTGACATGCTTGAAGGTGACAAAGAAAAAACAATTGTTTTTTACAAGAGAAGAATAGAAAAATTTTTTTCTGAATATATGAGTAGAGAAGAAAATAGAGAGAAACCAATAAATGCTATTACTTATTATGATGTTGGTACTTATTTAAAAGAACTAAAATTTAAGCCGTCTGAAAAAGTTAATTGTTATAATGCACTTAAAAGGTTTTTTATTTATACGTATATGAATGGGGCTACTAAAGAAATCATGAGTAATGTTGAAAAGCCAGTATATAATCGAAAAGAGCCTCAAACGATTACGGATGAAGATTACATTAAATTGGTTAAGTTTGTAACAGATCGAGATAATACGATAAAGGAAAGAGTAGCATTAGGAATATTTTTATTTACAGGTTTAAGTAGAAAGTATATTGCATCATTAAAAAATAGTAGTTTTATATATGAAAATGGACTGTATTATTTGATGATATGGGAAGAAAATGGTGAGATAAAGCTTCCGTTAAAAGCTGAATTACAGATTATTATTAATGAATATCTTTCAGGTATCAGTGAAAGCGAAAAGAAAAATAAATTATTTGCTATTGAAGAAAACGGAATAAGTACTGTAATAAGTAATATATGTAAAAAAGCAAATGTACGAAATGTTACTCCGACCAAATTATCAAATACATTCATAAAAAAAGCATTAGCTAATGGTAATAAGATAGATGAAGTAAGTAAGCTCACACTTGAAAGTGTTTCAACAATACAAAAACACGTATCAATTAATAATCAATTACTGCTAAATCAGACATCGATACTAAATAGCTTCTAAGTTTCTATATGTTTGTTATTTAAGCACCTATAATACATAGGTGCTTTTTTGATACCCAAAACCGACAAATAAAGGCAGGTGATAGTATTGCCAAGGGCAAGAGATCCCAATAGGGATAAAGCATATCAAATATATAAAGAGCACAATGGCAATATTGATTTGGTTGAGATTGCAAGTCAACTAAGCTTATCGCCTGGGACAATCAGAGGATGGAAGTCCAAAGATAAATGGGAGCAGCTTCTTAATGGAACGCTCCATAAAAAAGGTTTGGAACGCTCCAAACGAAAAAGGGGTGCACCAATCGGTAATAAGAATGGCAAAGGTGGTCCTCCTGGGAATAAGAAAGCAGAGAAGTATGGATTCTTCGATAAGTATTTGCCGGATGAAACAAAGGAGATATTCGATGCTATCAGCCAAGCGAATCCATTAGATTTATTATGGCATCAGATAC
>NZ_MSHA01000004.1:0-6867 GCF_001940965.1 Bacteroides sp. Phil13
ACAATTAGCATCTGTAGTAGAATAAACATAGATAGATGGAATATCAAAAGATTCTATTACAGAAGCAATCTCGTCTTGTTCACTGTCTGAAGCAGTAGGACAGCAGCAAGCATACCAATCAGAATTATCTGCTCTGCAAGCAGCAAAAGCTTGTGCTTTAGTCTCTGAAGAGCTTTCTGAATCATCAGCACGTCCAATAACAATTTTACTTGGAGCGGGATTTTGAGAAAAGTATATAGATACTCTTTCAGCTAAATCAGAACTAAAACCTGCTTCTATTATTTCTTGTGTATTACTATAAACAGCAGTTCTACTGGTAATTGAACTTGGAAATAAAGACGATTCTACAAGAATAAGACCGATGTCATAAGTTGCATTTGCTGCGGCTAAAGCACCAGTATTAACTGTTACATCGATTATTTCTTTAATCGGAATAGCCATATCATCTACTCTCCTTTATAATTACATTATACTTATCATAATAACCTACTTCATGTTCATTAGAATTCGTGCAATAAACACTAACTACTAATTCGCATCTTTGCCACCATTGACCATTATAATTTTCCATGAGTCTAATAGGACCTCTATTCTGGTCTGGCATTGTATAAAGTTCTACTTTTGAAAGCTTTTCTTTTACTGGAAATGAATACCAATCTAGCAAAAGCTTTCTCATTCTATCTACAGAATTTAAGCCATAAGCTGAAAAATGAATAGTAAAAACTTCTGTATTTTGAGCAATAGTTTTACCATCTTCATAATAATGACGATTTATAAAATTTGATATATCATTTTCTTCTGGATTTATATAAAAGTAAAGAGCATCCGTGTCTTTATTTACTAATGGAAATCCTAAATTATTATAAGAAACTATTATATTATTTGATTCATATTCAGTATGTTTTGTTAAAATATCAGATATAGCATCTTCTAATTCATTTAGATAATGCACGTTATCACGACCTTTCTATCAAAACACAAACTGATTTACAAAAACCATATTGCATATCTCCTAAAGTATTTGCTACTTTAAACGTTTTTCCTTCAAAATAAACTATATCAGAAATATAAGCAGATTCTTCTCTGTTTGATGTTACATAAAGTTCATTTTCCGTAAATACATTTATAGCTCCAGAAAGTTTATCTGCTTCAGGAAGCATTTCTAATGTTTTTACATCAGCAATAGTAACTACTGCAGTGACTTGAAAAGTAGATTCTACATAAGAAGCTCTGTGATTTACTATAGAACATTTTGTCCTCTTTACTGTTATTGTTTGACAAAAATCTGGATCATATATAAGTTCGCCAACGTTTATCATCGCTTCCCTCCTTTATCTACGACATACGTAATAGATTTTCTCAGTTCTCCAGTATCTATAAGAGGTCTAGAAGAACCTTTAGCTTTTATAGTAACTGGAGAATTAGGAGCCCATCCATTATCTGGATTAGTAAACCAAGCTCTACTTACATTTTGCCCTCTTATTCCTATTTCTTCTAGCTTTTTATCTGCTTCAGAACATTTACCTTTTATTACAGAAATAGTTGCTTCATTAAACATTTTATTAAGTCTTTGTTGATCACTTTTTATAGCTGGCTCTATAACTGGTCTAGGCGGAATGTTATTTATAGGAGAACCATTCGTATGAATAAATAGCAATTCGGCATTAGTAACTTGGCTTGGACCTTCTTCACTACTTCTTTCTCTGCTATTATTCTTTTGAGGAATTCCTACATACACAGCTCTTGAGTCAATATATTCTAAAGACTTTTTTATAGCTTTCATTATTTCATGCTTTTCACTAAGCTTAGAAAATGCAGATAGTACGTCAGCCATTGACCCACATCCCAGCATGACCGTATAGTTTACAATATGTAGCAAGTTGCTGGCCATAAATAGTATACTTAAAAGTAGAATATCCATGAAGATCTGAACTAGCATCCATGAAATCATAGCTTATAGAGAGACCGTCTACAGATTTAGAAGTAGCAATTCCTTTCGGCATAGCTTGTTGAATTGCTGACTTAGCCGTGGGATCTTCGTTAACTGTCTGCAAATACAAAGTAGAAAGATGAGCTATATACAAGCACATCATAAACTTCCATGATTCATGAAATCTTTTTTCTTTTAATGATGCATCTGCTACCGTATAAAACATATTTATTACAGCTTCTGGTATCAATCCATTAAACTGAGGATATATAGAATAGAAATCATTTTCTATATCAAACTCTGGATTGTCTGTGATGAAAATGTTAGAGGAAGAATTGAACGTCTCATTAAATACGAGAGCATTATTCGTATACCCTAACATATTAAAGAAGTTAAGCATTCAATTCTTCCTCCTTCATTTATCTCAGATTATTACTCTCCAATAATTTCTTTCTTACGAGCAGAATAAATAATCTTACGAAGCTCCTTCGCTTTTTCATCTCCAGTCAAAGAAAGACCAAGCTCTTCTGCGGTAGAAACCAACTGCTCAATGTCCATGCTTTTAATATTAACATAGATTTCTTCAAGCTCAGCTTGCTTAGGATCAACCTCATTATCATTAATGACAGTTTCTACTTCTTCTACAGTAGACTTGCCAGCAATACGAACGAGTCCAAGCTTTACGCAATCCTTAAAAAGCGGATCATCAGCAAACTTCTCTGGCATATCCTGAAAAGCTTTAGGAGAAGTAACAAATTTTTCTACACTTCCATCCTTTTTATGACCGGGTCCAAACTGATAAGAACCTTTTGAAAAAATTTGCACTGTTTATTCCTCCTTAGATACCGTCGTAATATCCGACAGGCTGAGTATAAAGATATTTAATCTGCCCCATCTGAGCTGCATAAATAGTAATATATGCAAACTGCAAAGCGACGGGCTGAGTCATGCAACGAGTAAGAGGAACAGGAAGATCGAAGTACAAGAAATCTTCATCATTTTTATACACAATCATACGATTAACTCCGCCAACGCCGGCGGCAATACACCAACGAGAAGGGGCAATAACAAGATCCACTCCATGAGCAGTGCTCATATTATTCTTAAGCAAATAGCTTAGAATATTTTCATCGCCAGAAGTACCAATACGAGTAGAAACGATATAAGCATAATTCTCGGGAGGAATAAGAATATGATTCGGAATAGCATCTTCATCATATTCAGAAGCAGCCCAACGTTCAGTAATAGCCTTATTAATATCCCAAAGAATCTCGTCTACAGTCTTATTCTTCCAAAGACGATCATCAGCGGTAGAACCGCCCTCTTTATAATCTACATAAGCAGCAGTCACATTATCGTCATTGACAAGACCAGTAATACCTACGGAGCTAAAACCTTTATATACAAGCTGATCAATAGACTTATTGTAATTGAGACGAATGCCCTTATCAAGAATAGCATCAAGAGAACGTCCAATGGTCTGCAGCTTCTGATTGTCCACAAAAGGAACTTTCATACCCTGAGCCCAAGTAAACACCTTGAAGATATCTTTATTTACATTAGCTTGCATTAGAGGAATAACGTCCGTCTGACCGCCAATAAGTCCGCCATCATTTCCACCAGTAGTAGCATAATCCACATTCATAGTAGAAGTGAAATCAACCCATCCACCACCAGTCTTAGCAACGATATCTCTCTGCCAAGTTACTGAAGTAAGAGGTTCGCGAATCTTAGGATCTCTCTTCTCAAGCTCACCTTCGAGAAATGCCATACCAGTAGCAATACCAGCAGCATCACGAACACTCATGCCATTTCCAAGATTAGAATCAGAAATAACAGTTACATTATTGTTAGTGCCAAACTGAGCACCAGAATCACGTACAATCATTTGTTTACCTCCTTCCTAATTAACCACGATTGCGAGTCTTAATAGTAATTTCTGCAATGCCATTAGCATCTACAGAACCAGTAGTAAACTCGACATTCGCAAGAGCAATAGTGTTAGTAGAATCGGCTGCAGCTTCAATATCACCTACTTTAGAAGCAGCATAAGAAGCATTAGCTGCGATACGAACATAAACAGTACCGCCAGCAGCAGGAGTACCTCTTCCAACCTTTACAGTGCACTGACCACGAGTAAGAACATCGCAAGGCTGGCCATCAAGATAATCAGAATTAGACTGCGGATCGAAAGTATTAGCCTGAACAACTTCTCTGACAGCAATACCAGCAAAATTAGCTGCCGTAAAATCTGCTCCAGCAGCTTTATACTTATTATCAGTAGTAAGAACTACCGCATTGCCAAAAGCAATGCTTCCATCGGCAACTCTATTCTGAATAATAGCGTCTGCAGTAGCAGAAACAGTTCCAGGATAACCTTTATTAAGTGCAATACCAATAACAGTTCCAGGCATCTTTACTTGACCTCCTTCTTATAATGAGGATTAAACTTAGCAGCAATTGAACTGCCAACTTCATAATCATTGATCATAGACTTCTTGAGTTCAGCATCTCTAGCAGCAGAAGCCTTATTTTTACTAACAGCTTTCATAATAGAACTATAATCTGTAGTAGTAGTCTTCTGAGCCTTAGCAAGCTTGGCAACTGAATCAGCAAGCTTTTTACGAGCTCCTGCATCTTTAATAGATGCAATCTGAGGCTTAATCTCCGCAATAATCTTGCGAATAGAATCAGAAGAATCTTTAATTTCCTTAGGATCTACAGTCACAGACTCTTCTCCTTCAGTATCTTCAATCTCTTCTTCCTCTTCTTCTACTTCATTATTCTCCTTAAGCTCTTCGTCAAGAGCATCTAGGGCAGACATTGATTCGTCCCTAACCAAGCCAGCATCCTTGAGAGCTTTAGAAATAGCGTCATTGACAATCTTTTCGATGTTCTCCGCAGATTCATCTTTAGTTTCCTCAATGACTTCTCCTTCGGTAGATTCATCAGCCATCTCGCAAGCTGCATCAATCACTTCCTCAGGAACAGAATCCATAGACTTGAGCTTCTTAAGAAACTTTACCATTGCGTCTTTAGCAGACATTTCATTTACCTCCCTTTATGTTATCTTTTACTTTATTCTTAAAGGTGTTATTTGGCTTGTTGTTGCTGATAGCAAGCAAAGCTTGAGCTATTTTAATATTATTTTTATTGTTTTCTATTGCTTTATCTTTTATACTAACACGTGAACCAGCTCTTCCATTTTTCACTAAGCTCACATGATTACCTCTTATGTTTGATTGATATGTTTTACCATTCTTTTCTATATAATCGCAAGTATATCCAGACGAAACTTCTCTTTTTATACCTGTTTCTATTTCACTTATAGTGACTGGATCTCTGACTATAATATCAGCTACTATGCAATCTGCATATTCTCCTTTTCCTCTACGTACGTTCGAAAGCTCACCTTTTGCATATATACTCCAATTATCTGGAGTTACATCATCTATTGGATGATCATCAGTAAAAGCTTTACCTTCAAAAGAAGCAAGAGTCAACTGATCAAAAAGCTCTTCTTCAGTCCTATAAACTGATATTATTTCATTACCTCCATCTCCGACTTCTGAACCTAAATATTTATATTCCCCAGTTCTACCGATAGGAACATTAAAACAGATTAAAAAGCCTTCTGGAGTTCTAGCCATATTATCTGATATTTTAGAACCATAATAAGATTTAGCCAAACATTTACACCTCCTTTGCTTATCAACTTGAAATCTTACAAGCTTTTTACTTCTTTTTCAAAGTCCTGTATAAGCATCCATCTTTGATACGAATCAGGAAGCAATGCATCTAATTCTTCAGCTTCTTCTTTAGAAAGATAATTCATTATAGAAGAGTATTTATTATTATAAGAATTAAATTTATTTATAATCTGTTCTATTCTTTTGAGGTCTTTCTTAGCTTCTTCGGAAATTACTTTAATATTGTTTGCTACTGTTCGCATATTCCTTCTTGGAACGTCTAAAGTTTTGATGGCTTTTGAAAGCTTATCACTCATATTTTATAACCTCCAGAACTTTATAGCAATACGGATTGCTTTTCTTATATTCTTTCGTTATTCTATTTTTGCTATAGCTTATTGGGAATTTAGATGTTCCAACAGAAAGTTTATCATTAGCATCTATATAGATTATTTTATATTCTACACTAGCTTCGTCTCTGGTCAATTTATCTATAGCTAATAGAAGCTTATCCATAATTTTCCTCCCTAATTTATTATATCATATTATTGTTATTTTGTAAAGGGTTTTAGAAAATTTCTTTAAAATCTTTTTTACTCATAAACTTTATTGAACCATTAAGATAAACTTTATGAGGCCACTTTACATCATTTATGTCAAGCAATACTTCTGGATAACATCTACAATTATATATTTCTCCAGCATGATAGTAAGCATTGTTTTTAGCTGGTGGTAAACCAGTAAGTAATTCTGGAGAAGGAGGATCTTGCCATTTTATAAGCACGTCGTCCATAGTCTTATGAGAATCTCTAACTCTAGCATCTTCTTCAGTTCTCCATACATACCACAGCTTCTCAACATTTTCAGCTCTAGCTCTAGTCAAAGCCGTTTGAGTTTTTGAAACTTCAGTCCTTGCGATAAGTTTTACTGAAGCTCTAGCATGTTGTATTGTTTTTTCTCTTATTATTTTAGATATTTCTGTAGCTCTTAAGCCTTCAAACGTAGTTTTTCTTACATCTTCTACTACTCTTTTAGAAATATCTAAAGGAAGTGTAGATATTATAGTAGCATTTCTGTTTATTTGGCTTTGTATTGAAGCTTCTAAACCATTATTTATGTTTTGCTTTAATAGTCTATATAGTATATAATACTTAGTAGCTTTACGAGCAGCTTTGCGCCAAGTAGAAGCATTTATTTTTGATACTGGAAGCACCATTCTTTTAACAATAGAATTAATATAGTTATTAT
>NZ_MSHA01000005.1:0-26399 GCF_001940965.1 Bacteroides sp. Phil13
TAAAATCCTGTTTGGATTTTGCTTGGTTTCATTTTTCAGACTCTTTTGAGGTTGTTTTTCTGTTTTCAATAGTAACATAGCTGACTATGTAACAACTGAAAATAGAAAAACAACTCAAATTTGTCTTGTACTCCCTAAAACTATAGGATGCTTTTAGTTAACTTGATATATTTGCTTATATGTTGAACAAATGTTATCGTTTGATATTTATTTTTTTATATAAACTTTCAATCAAATCCTAGATCTTTCCAATACCAAAATTTGTCTTTAGAAGTGTCTCCATTGCTGAAGAGTAATACAAATTCTATGTCTTTTATAATGAAATTGCCGAAGTATTCCCTTATAGCCGTATTATTATTTATTCTATTTTTATCTTTGTATGTTATAAAGCCACCCATTGAAGGATATGGTTGGTGAAACTGGACAAAGCAACAATATAATGGGAATTTCTTTTTAAGGTGAAATTTACCATCATCCTTGTATGATATTTTTATAGCTTCTACCTCTCTTGGAGACTTAATGGATATCACAGACGTGCCTACTAGATGAAAATCTAATTCAAAATCATCTGCAAATATTCCGAATGGTTTGTTAATGTACTTTTCTATTTTCTTCCCTGTAAAATTCGCTTTCACATATTCAAGCGTATCGTTATTGCATTCTTGCAAGGATATATATCTGTCTTGTGCAAAAGCGGATATAGATATCACCAATAGTGACCAAATTAGAATTAAATTTTTCATAAGTTTGTTATTTACAGTTATACGGTATAATTTTATCATCAATCGTTTGGGTATAATATAATCCGAAAGAGTTGCTGCTTGAAGGCTCACTTTTCAATATACGAATCCCTGAATTAGTCTGTTCGGCCAATTCGGCAAGCGACATCATGTGTCTGTCGGTTTCGGATAATCCTTTCAGTTCCTTATAGATACTTTCTCATTTTTTATCTAAATCGGATTCTGCTTTAAACATCTTTGTTTCTGTATCTGAGAGACAGTCCGAATATTTAGAATAAAACAGTTTTGCTTTTTGGATATCTTCAATATATAGTGCATAATTACCATTGGTGGTATAGACATACGTGGTTGAATAAACATTATTATCAGACACCCATTTGGCTGTATTTAAGAAGTCGATTCCGGACGGTGGAGTATCGTTAGGATGATTATGTATGGTAGCCACAGTTGTAGTAAGTATAGTGACTTTGACACTGGTTGGAGAATTACCTTGTTCTAATCCCCTCAATCTATACACCTTTTCATCTGCATAATAAGATAGACCGATAGAGTTTTCATTATCTTCATTGGTTTTGAGAAGATCTTCAAAATCACTGAAAGCAAATGTTTTGGGACCATCAGGATAGGTATTCTTCATCGTATTATACATAGTGTTCGCACTTGCTTTGACCTTGTTGGAAGCAGGAATTGAATCACAGTTGCTATGAACTTCTTTACAGTGTCTTTTTTCACAAACCGGACATCTTTTTCCATCACATATTGGACAAGAAACACTCGCCCTTGTGGCTATGCCATCCATAATCAGTCCTCCACACTCCGGACATTTGGGGCCGTTACAGTCATCCGGATTGTCCGGCTCTGTATTTTCATCATCGCAAGTGCAAGGATCATTGCCGCAATTAGGACAACAAGTGCAGGGATAATTACGGCAATCCGGACAACAGATGCAAGGATCGTGTCCACAATCGGGGCATTGGGAATAGCAAGTGCAAGGGTCGCTTCCACATACGAAACACACATTGCAAGTACACGGATCATTCCCGCAATAATAGCAACAGTTGCAGTCGTCAACGTTTTGTCCACATCTGGTACAATACTCAATCAAGACTTCGCATCCGCCACCGTCGTATGTATGATACAAACCACAAAAGGCACAATAGTAGACATCATTTTCCCAGTCGATAGAATAACTGGAAGCTGATAAGGAACGGTCTACCAGACTGATGGAAAGGAAGTCGTTGTCTTTCGAATAGTCGGATTGTTGCTGGCATCCAGCCCGGAAGATTTTGTGCGTTCTTTTGCCATTGGTATAATAATAGGCCGATTGGATGCGTCCGCTCGGATAAGACTTGTACCATACTCCGGTGAAAGCATGGTCGTCGGGAATATGACGCATTGTTTTCATTTTTTTCCCGTGCTTTTTCATATAGTCTTTTTCTCCTATCAGGGTAACCATATAGCAATCTGTCTTTTTCTTCCCGAGCCTCTGTTCAAACACAAGCATGGACTCCGGTCTGACACGTTCAAAGATAGTTTTTTTTCCTTTTCGTTTCATTGTTTTATGGGCATATAATTTCCCGCCACTGATATTCAGAGGTATTTCTATATAGACGGATGCTGAATCTGACCATTCTCTGGCTTCATCCCATAGAGGAACAATGTTACTCTCTTGAATATCCGGCAGACCGCGTGTGTGATGCTTATGCTGACACGCATCAGTGTGTACGTGAGTACTGTCTTTCGTGGTATCTATGCTATCATTCATTCCATGACCACCGTTTGCCTTGTCTTGTGTTTGTGGCAAAGTCAATAGGGGGATGTGCGAATAATACTTTTTTACTGCGTTGAGGCTTATGGCGTCATCCGTTGTTTTCTGATTCCGCTCTTGCCGTCGCGAGTAGGGTAAATCATCAAAGCACGAATTCCATATCACTGCGAATAAGGCTAAGATGAATATTAGTTTTTTCTTTTTCATAACTAATGTGTTTTTGTTGATTAATAATACATCCTTTTTTTCGGTTAAAATTCTTTTATTCTCTCTCACCTCCTTCCTTTGTTTTGCTCAAATACTCTTTTGCCAAATGTTTCACTTGAAGAGCGGTAGAGCCTTCTTGTTTGAATTTACTATGAATGATCGTGTGGGCGCTATTCAGTGCCTTATGGGTTTGGCCGGTTTCGACGTAGTGGCGAAACAGATAGTATTGCGGCAAGACGTGTCCCGGAGCCATATCGCAGGCGATTGACAGAAACCGTTCCGCTTCCTCGTATTTCTGAAGCCGGTGACAGCAATTGCCTAAGTCGTACAAGATCCTTGAGGAAGGAAATAGCACGGATGCCCGCCGTAACATGACTTCTGCTTTGGGATAGCTTTTATTTTTGTAGAACTGCATAGCACAGGAAGCAATGTATATATGGTTATTCTTATAGCAAGGATAATATCCGAATAGTTTGTCCTCCAGTCCGGCACCGGGCAAGCACCCGTATTCATGAATCATACTTTTTAATTCCCGTTCTTCGGACTTGAATCGCCATGCTCTGTAACTAAGGAGGCATGACGCCGACAGGCAGATGGTTATCAAGATATATCGGGGATAATAGCAGATGTTTTTTCCCGGATATGATGCCGCCATGACGGTTACCAGCAATATGATGGGCGTGATTTCCAACGGATATGAAAAAAAGGCAAAGATGCAATAGAAAGATAATACGGGGTGGAAAAACGACATGCTTCTGAACAACAAAAATAGCAGAATAAGTCCGATGATTCCATATTCGACTATGATGCGCAGGTATTCGTTGAAGGCATGGCTGTTATCGGACGCTTTGAGCTTGTAGGGAGAGTCCGGATGGTTTGCAAAATACTCGGCTTGTGTGTACATGTACCGGGATGCAAAGGTGTTTACGCCCGAACCTGTTAATGGGGAAGTATGAAGAAGCTGTCCGCTGTTTTTCCATATAAACAATCGCGCGTCGGCAGATTCTTTCTTCAGGAAATAGAGGGCTGCCAAGCAAGAAAGGCACAATACCGCTACGGGAAATAGGTGCCGGTATCGGATTTTGCGGTGCCTTGCCAATAGGTGTATAAGGGATATGAGCAGAGCTATCCATGCGGCTCGGGAATAGGAGAGGATGATAATTCCCGATATTGAGGCTGCTGCGGGTATCAATAGGGTAAAGATTGTTTTTCTGTTCTCCTTATAGCACAACGACATAAATTCTACGATTAATATCAGGCAGGCACCGATATAACCAGCCAAAGGTGCCGGATTCTTGAAACTGCCTGTAACCGGGAAGTTGTTGTGGTTGGATTCTGCCCAACCACAAAATTGCCCCCATGCGATGAGGGACTGAATAAATCCGGTAATTGCGATTATACCCAATAACTTGTATTGACAGGACCGTGTCAAGCAACGCACTGTTGCATAGCAGAGTGCAACGCAACCCCATATCAGCCAATCATTTTTGTCCATAAGGTTATCGGACGTTCCAACGGTGTGGCAAATAAGGTAAAGCGCGAATGCGCAAGCGTATAAGTCGGTATATGTAAAGGCTTGTTTTATCATTTTTTATCTGAAGATGACTCTGTTTCTTTCAAATGTGAAAATTCTCTCTTCGCGTCCTTTCGTATGGTTTCTGATCCAATACAGCCCGTTGACGGGTACCGAATCGAAATCAATGTATGAATATTCGGCCACTTTCATGCCCAGGCTGTTGAAGCCTTTGTCGTCACCTACCAGTAGCTCGTAAGTCTCACCGGGTACTATATTGTTATCATCCGTCAAAGGCAAGTAATGAATGCGGCTGATGCTGGCCGGAGCGCCCAAATCAATAGCCACCCAATCCTGTATTTCGGCGGAAGTTAATTTGTCCCGGTCGGATAGGGCTGCCTTTTTCTGTTCAAATCCCTTTTCCTTGGGTGATGCGAAAAAGTTCCCTTTTAATGGAACGGTGTCATTGCCGGAGAAAAATTCCAGTTCAGCGATTGAGGTCTTTCTTGGAATCAAAATTCTCCAATACCGGTATTTATATGGATGAGAGATGAAATGATCCGCATAGTTGGAATATGCGTTTTCTGACAAGGTGGATACTTCGACTGAGGGGATGAAAGAGGGGAGATGTGAAGCTTCTATTTTTGCCCCTACCATTTTGTCGCTATTGCGGTTGACCCAATTAACCAGCGGATATTTACGTTTGAGGCGCAGTGTCTGCGTCTGCTTTTTATCGGGGCGCAAATAGTGGGGCTTTCCTGTACTGGTTATTAGAAACGGATAGGATGCGGGAACTATTTCATCATTGATCCAATATCCTGCAATGCAGGCAATGCCGATTCCTACATTTTCAAATGTTACTGTATTCTTGCTGATCTCCCCGAAATGTATCGGGACCCATTTCTCATTATTAAATGCGCATAGGTAGGCGAATTTCCGTTTTTCCGTACTTTCATGGGTCAAATGGATATGGATGTTGAAAGTACGCTGATATTCATGGGATACATCTTTCACAAATGGGTTCTCAAAAAATGGGGGGATTGGTTCGTCTTTCACGATTTCCGATATCCAACGTCTGTTGCGGGCGTATGACCGACGAAAAACCTTAATCGTACCGTTATGTGGATTTAAGGAGCGTTCGGGACCGGAATTATATCCTTGAAAAGGATAAGAATGTCCTGTATAGTGCAATACACTATTCCAATAGTGCCGGTTTCCGCGAACGCCATATTGTGGAGTATAATCTATGTGGACAGGTACTCCTAAATCACGCATCACATATTGGACGCCATAGACATATTGAACACAATTCCAGTCTTTTGCATTTTGTGATATTAAAGGATGCCGAAATCCGTGAAATATTTGATTGGCGTAAACGGTTGATTTATAAAGTATATCATTTACAGCCTGGCATGCCTGGTAAGGAGAATATGCATATTCATCTATATGTGAGAGCCAGTCTATGGTAGGGGAGAATTCCGGTGACAATGAATCTCTCCAATGGGATAAAGGTTCGATATCAACTCTATATGGAAGTAATGTCTCGCAAAACTCGTCAAACGTCAAATGCTTTCCCCAGGGACCTTCCCAATGGAGAAAAGCCTTGTCTATATTATCTATTAAATAATCAGCCTTGATAATCTTTATATCTTCCACCTTTTGGGGATGGGCTAATTTTAGCAAGCTTGCCTGATAAGGGTAAACATCAAACATGGCTCTTATATGTGCAGGAGCTTTAAGATATGCGTCATATTGCAAAAGATGTTGTTTGTAATTGCTTAATTCATCTGACAGAATGGAATAATGTCCCGGCATGTTTTCTATTAAAAACTTTGCTGCTTTTAATTTCAAACTATCGGATTGGTTTACGGAGTAGTGTAGCAAGACCTTTTCCAGTTCAATATGGTTGTCTCCACTTTGCGATATTGCTTGCTCTAACTGACTTTCTTGTTGGATACATGATGTCAGAATACTAAAAAGCATAAATGATATTATTGTTTTCATAAGTATTGGATATATCGTGTTATTGGCAATAAAGGAACGGATATAATATGTATCTTCTTTGTAATATTATCTCATATGTTTGAAGATATGGGAACGGATGGATTATCCTTATTTTCTGCGGATAAGATAAACTACACCTTAACAATATTAAATAAGTTTGTTTGTTTTGTATCGCTTTCGGATTTTGCATTATCTTTGCGCCTGATTAATAAACCCTTTGACATTGTAACCAGATGAAGGCAATTCACTTTGTATTTTGTCTTTTCGCGGTACTTATGCTGACGACTATGAATGGTCATGCTGCCGCAACTAATGAGGACTTCCAGACATTCCTCAAGAAATTTACTTCCAGTGCTTCTTTCCAGTATTCCCGTATCAAGTTTCCGTTGAAAACTCCCATTGCCCTGTTAGAGGAAGATGGTGAGACGGAGAAAACTTTTCCGTTTACACGTGATAAGTGGGCGTTGCTGGGTGAAGATGCGTTTAAAGAAGAACGCATCACAGACGAAGAGGGCGGAGTTTATGTCTCCCGGTTTACCGTGAACAACCCCAAGCATAAAGAGTTTGAGGCTGGCTATGATGAGTCGGAAGCTTCCCTTCGCGTAGTGTTCGAGCTGATTGATGGAAAGTGGTATGTTACCGATTGCTATACCGATTGGTATAACTTCGATCTTCCTATCAGTGAGTTGCCGGAAACTATCACTACAATAGAAGAGGAGAATAAAGCGTTTGAGGAGATGCATCCTTAAATTACTAAAATATACCTTTTTTGTACGATTTATGTGTCATTTTCTCTAAAAAGTACCGTTTCTTTGCAATGTGGAAATATTGTAAACGAAACTAATACCGGAAATGACACGTTCAACTTTCATACATATTCTGTGGAAATGTATTTTCCTTTTTCTCCCTTGTACTTTATTGGCGCAAGAGCGCGCTTCTTTGGGCCATTGGATTGCCGAAGACCAGTCGGGGATGATGGACTTCACCATCCGTGAAGATACGCTTGAACTTATCGTGCCCGAAGGGCTTACTTTATGGTATAAAGACCGCCTGACCGGTGATTATGAAATCAGTTATCATATCTGCATGGTGATGAATGGCGGAGAACACGATCGTCTTAGCGACATGAACTGCTTCTGGGCTGCAAACGATCCGAAACACCTTGGCAAACTATTAGCTCGCTCCACTTGGCGAAATGGCATCTTCCGTAACTATAATACATTGAATCTGTTCTATGTAGGCTATGGTGGTAATGATAATACCACTACCCGTTTTCGTCGTTACTACGGTCAGTTTTACGATGTAGATGAGGCTCGCATCAAACCTTTGATTAAAGAGTATATCGATCCTGTTCATCTATTGAAGCCGAACCGATGGTATCATATCCGGATTCGTGTTCTGAATAATAGTACCACTTTCTTAGTAGATGGTGAGGAGCTTTTCCGTCTGCCTCTCGAAGCCGGTGCAGGTGATGGGCACTTTGGCCTGCGTCTTCTGCAAAATCATGTTCGTTTCACTAACTTCCATATCGAACGCTTGAATTAATCCCATTAATATTCTCATACCATGATGACGAAACTTAATCTGATGAAATCTACCCTTGTTGCTGCATGTGCTGCACTGTTTTCCTTTAGCCTGTCGGCACAAGTTGTAAAGAATGACCGGTTACTCTCTTTTGAACAACCAGAGCTTCCTGCCGGGCTGAGCGCAACGAAAGCCACACTCGGCATCAGCGACCAACATTATAAAGACGGTACGCACAGTTTACGCTGGACCTTTGAACCCGGTTCTATACTAACCCTTCAGCGTGATCTGAAGTTCGAGAAGAAAGACCCCACCGGAAAAGACCTGTACCTTTCCGCCTTTATTGTCTGGGTGTACAACGCAAAAGCCCAGAATACTACTATTGAGTTTGAATTCCTGAAAGACGGAAAGAAGTGCACTTCTTTTCCTTTCGGTATTAATTTCACAGGTTGGCGTGCTGCTTGGGTCTGCTACGAGCGCGATATGCAAGGTACTCCTGAACCTGGGATGAATGAACTGCGTATCGTTGCACCCGACGTGAAAGGAGAGTTGTTCATTGACCATCTGATAACTGCCAGTAAAGTGGATGCCCGTCAGCAAACTGCTGATGTGCAGGTGCCTTTCGTTAATAAAGGAACCACTAATCATTGGCTGGTGATTTATGAACACTCCCTGTGGAAACCGGAAATAGCCCTTACTCCGGTTAGTGAGAAGGACAGACAAGATATGCAGTTGATGGAAAAACGTTTCCGCGATATGCTTTATACTCCTTCTAAACTGACAGAAAAAGAGATGGAAGGTATTCGTAAGAAATATGATTTCTATGGGATTACTTATAAGAACGGTGTTGTAAGCGGACTACCCATCTTCATGGTACGACAGGCAGAAGCTTACGAACGTATGTATCCCAACTGGGATAAAGGCATGTTCACTAAGTTAGGGATGGAGATGAGTGAGTATTTCAATCTGATGCGCCGGATAGCCTATGCCTATAACAATGCTTCGGATGCTGTGACAAAGGATGAACTGAAACAGAAGTTCCTGGCCATGTACGACCATATCACTGATCAGGGAGTAGCCTATGGCAGTTGTTGGGGGAATATCCATCATTACGGATACAGCATGCGCGGTTTGTATGTGGCCTACTTCCTGATGAAAGACGTATTGAGGGGAGCCGGAAAGCTGAATGAAGCGGAACGCACCTTGCGTTGGTATGCCATTACTAATGAGGTGTATCCTAAACCCACGGTCAATGGCATTGATATAGATACTTTCAATACACAGACGCAGGGGCGCATGGCAAGTATCCTGATTATGGAAGATACTCCTGAGAAACTTCAATATCTCCGTTCTTTCTCCCGCTGGATAGATTATGGTTGCCGTCCGGCACTCGGATTGGCCGGTTCTTTCAAAAAAGACGGTGCTTGTTTCCATCATCGCAATAACTATCCGGCTTATGCGGTCGGTGGTTTGGATGGTGCTACGAATATGATTTATCTGTTGAGTGGAACAGGATTCAAAGTATCTGAAATAGCGCACGAAACAGTAAAGAATGTATTGCTCACCATGCGTTTCTATTGTAATACCAAACAATGGGCTCTTTCCATGTCAGGGCGCCATCCCAATGGAAAGGGACAATTGATTCCCATACAATATGCTACTTTGGCATTGGCTGGTACTCCCGATGGAAATCAGAGATATGACCCTGAACTGGCTGCTGCTTATCTGCGTCTGGTTTCTTATACGGAAACTCCTGATAAGAATGCTCCTGATTATCTGCCGAAAGCATCTACCGCTTACGAACAAAAGCTAAAACAGCTATTTGAAGCACAGGGATTCCGCCCCGAGTCCAATCCGCAAGGTAATCTGGCGTTAGGGTACGGTTGTGTTTCAGTACAGCGCCGGGATAACTGGGCAGCTGTGGTACGCGGACATTCCCGTTACCTTTGGGCAGCAGAACATTATCTGGATGCCAACTTCTTCGGTCGTTATTTGGCTCACGGCAGCATGCAAATATTAACCGGAAAGCCCGATGAAATGGTTACTTTTACCACCAGTGGCTGGCAAGAAGCAGGATTCGATTGGAACCGTTTCCCCGGTACGACGACTATTCATTTACCATTCGACCAGCTTCGCGCTAAAGTGATGAATGTAGATACTTTCTCCGGTATGGAAGAAATGCTTTATTCCGATGAGGCTTTTGCTGGTGGCTTGTCTCAGGCGAAATTAAATGGTAACTTCGGCATGAAGCTTCATGAGCATGACAAGTACAACGGCTCACACCGTGCCCGCAAGTCTTATCACTTCTTCAATGGAACGATTGTATGTCTGGGTACGGATATTGAGAATACAAATGAAGAGTTCCCGACAGAGACTACCGTTTTCCAATTGGCAGCCACTACTCCCGAAATGCATGATTACTGGGCAGCTTATAAAAGTGACGGACAGACCTATATCGATCCTAACGGAGTAGGCTATTATCTGTCGAAAAACTCGATGAAAGTGGCAAAATATGAAAAGAATTTCCCACAAGTTACCGTAGGTGAACGTAATCCGAAACCTACTTCCGGTGATTGGGTTTCATTGGTATTAGAGCATGGAAAGGCTCCGAAAGGTGCTTCCTATGAATATGCTGTCCTGCCCCGTACGGATGCAGTTTCCTTGAAAGCTTTCGCAAAGAAACCGTCTTACAGGGTATTGCAACAGGATCACAACGCTCATATCGTTCGTTCTCTGACTGATAAGCTGACCTCATACGTACTTTTTGAAACACCACAGGCATTGCCTGAGGAGGGATTGCTGCAGAAAGCCGATACTTCCTGCCTCGTCATGATACGTGAAGACAGAGATAAACTTTTATTGACCGTTTCCCAACCGGACCTGGCACTGTACCGGGGTTCGAGTGACGAGGCCTTTGACAAGGATGGCAAACGCATAGAACGCAGCATCTATTCACGTCCCTGGATTGACAATGATAGTGGTGAAATACCTGTAACCGTTACTTTAAAGGGTGAATGGAATGTTGCAGAAACTCCCTATTGCAAAATGATTTCCAAAGATAAGCAGCAAACGGTTCTGCGTTTTATATGTAGGGATGCCGCCAGCTTCGATGTGGAGCTGAAGAGATAATGAAATTAATCCTTAAAATAGCGCTGTGATGAAAGTAAAGAATATAATGTTGTGTGCAACGGCTCTCGCTCCTTCCTTGGTTTGGGCGAAAGAGTTGCCTAATATCATCTATATTGTAACCGATCAGCAGACCGCCTCTGCGATGAGTTGCATGGGAAACGATGACTTGCATACTCCGAATATGGATAAGCTGGCAGAGGCAGGTGTCCTGTTCCGTAATGCCTATTGTTCTACACCCCTGAGTGGACCTGCCAGGGCGGCTATGTTTACAGGCTATACTTCGCACGAAGTAGGACTTGCCCGAAATGGTACGCCGATACCGGACTCATTGCGTAACCGGACTTTGGGAACTCTGATGCAGGATGTCGGTTATGACTGTATCTATGCCGGTAAATGGCATGTACATACAGCCTCCATGCCGAATAAAGAGTTCGGTTTTACTACTATCCATCCTCATAGTGATAATGGGTTGGCGGAAGCCTGTGTCGACTTTCTGGAACAAAAACATACCAAACCCTTCTTCCTGGTGGCGGGATTCGATAACCCGCATAATATCTGTGAGTACGCACGTAGCCAGAATTTGCCTTGGGGAAATATAGAAGACCTGCCGCAGAATGAGTGGCCAGGACTACCTCTTAATTTCGCTAAGAATCCCTATGACGCTGATGTTATCAGTTATGAGCAGAGCCTGAATTATTCGGCTTATCCTACCCGTAACTACACTCCGGATGATTGGCGTCGTTACCGAAGCCTCTATTACCGTCTGGTTGAAAAGGTGGATGCAGAAATCGGTAAGATTCTGAATGCTATAGATAAACAGGATTTATGGAAGAATACAGTCGTGATATTTACCAGTGATCATGGCGATGGAGTGGGAGCACACCATTGGAACCAGAAATCGGCTTTATATGAAGAGGTGGTAAATATCCCTCTGATTGTAACCTTACCGGGAAAAAAGAATGCCGGCAAGGAGATGCCGCAACTCGTGAATAATGGTGTCGATTTCTTTGCAGCAGTTTGCGACTGGGCAGGTATCCGGCTTCCTGAAGGGTTGCATGGTGTTTCTTTCAGACCGTTGGTAGAGAAAGCCGATCCGTCGTTGAAGCATCAGGACTACATTGTGACTGAAACCACTTTCGATAAAGGCGGGAACACACGTGGCTGGGCTTTACGTACCTCTCGCTACAAATATGTGTTGTACGACAAAGGTCTTTATCGTGAACAACTCTTTGATATGGAAAAAGACCGTGGTGAGATGCGCAATCTCGCCATCGAGGAGAGATACAAAGAGATCCTGCTGCAACACCGTGAGTACCTGCACGACTGGATGAAATTGCATCATGTAGCGCAGATACGTAAAGATGTACATACGATTCCGGGCGTAAATCCGGAATAAGATCAATGATTACCCCAACAAGCTGCGGACTGCCGCCTGGTAAGTTTCCAGCTTGTTGGACTTATGAATTGCTTTTTTGGCTTTCCGGTCTCCATCCGGCATTAGATATTCCCAGAAGTTCTTCATTTTCGTCAGCAGTTGCTTGTCTCCCCCTTCCAGAAGATTACCATACTGGGCAAATACGTCAGCATGGAACAATCTGAGTCTCTCCTGCATATCCTTTTCGGAAAGCGGATGTCCTTGTTGATACTCTAAAGCTAAGGCGGGATTGGCAAGCAGTCCACGACCTATCATGATACCTGCCAGTTGTGGGAAACGTTCTCTGATGGCCTGTATATTTTCTACTGTAAGTAAATCACCGTTATAAATAAGCGGATGGCGGCATTCGTTGTAGAAGGTTTCAAAACCTTTTAAGTCGACTTCCCCCTTATATTGTTGTTTACCCAGTCGGGGATGCATGATGATATGTGTCAGTGGCAGTTCATTCAGCAAGGGTAGCAAAGCCAGACATTCTTCCGCATTCTCCCAACCCAACCTCATCTTGACAGAGAACTTAAGGTCGGGGTGATTCTTTATGGCAGCAGTCAGCAACTCCCGCACCTCTTCGGGATAAGGAAGCATTCCCGAACCATTGTGACGTTTAGCCAAAAGAGGGAAAGGACATCCCAGATTTATGTCCACATTCTTATATCCTTTTTCGATGAATAGGGCAATTATCTGCTCCATTTTGTCCACATCGGGCGCAATGAGTTGCGGAATAAGCTGCACGCCACGGTTGTTTTCCAGAGTAATCTCACGCATATCTTTTTTTCGGATTTCTCCGTGCTCCACACGTACAAAAGGAGTATAATAACTCTCTATACCACCGAATATACGGGCATGCGCTTGTCGGTAAATAGCCTCGGTGTAACCTTGCAGCGGGGCAAAATGAATGGGGAGGGTATTCTGCATATCAATCAGTTATTCAATATTTCTACAAAGGTAACTATTTTAGCGGAATAACCATGTTCATTAAAACCATACCTGAACTATACTTGAGCCATACTTGCTCCGTACCAACCCCGTACTTCCTCCGTGTAGAGGTACCTCTGAGTGGAGAATGTACGGAGCAAGTCTGGTCTAAGTATAGCTCAAGTCTGGTTCAGGTATGTAGCCGAGTAATTACTACAAATATTCTTTCGTAGTTCTCAATCTTGCTGTAGGCTGAATTCTACAGGTTGTCCATGTTGGCAATGAACAGTGAGAATGGTATTCTCTCCGTCTGCTGTCAGGGTTACCTTTTCATTGGGCGTACTGATTTTCCATTTTCCTTTTAATTCTAGTCTCTTTTCAAGAACGCGGCTGGGATTCTTGGTGGTATATGCCTTTTCCTCAATATTTAGGTTTGGATCGCAAACGCTCATAATGATATTCGCTTTGTCCCTCCTATACATAACCATCGTTTCTGCCGGAATAAGACTAAGCAGGCTATCCCGTTGCGAGCGATAGGTTTCGAAGACAGCATAGGCGGTAATATCAGTTAATCGGTCGTGTACGATATGTGCACTATCATTCCGTTGTAATACTTCGTATGTTTGCGCAGCCTCATAGTTTTTTAATTCCTGATCGGTTGGCTGTATCCATACGAGGTATTCATACGTTCCATTTTTAGGGGCATTTCCATGTTCAATCCATGCTGAAGCGAAAGTGCCCTGTGTTACAGCGTGTGTTTTTTCATGACGGGATTCTTGTTTCGTGATCTGTATTTGTACATTACCGTCTTTCACGAAATAATGGTTATTGTAACCGTCCCGGATGGAAAGTAACTTTTCAGTAGTACCGGAAAGTTTCTTTTTGAAGCCAATCTCTTTTTCTTCTTCTCCGTTAACGAGGATGGTGCTTTTTCCTTTTTGGAATGTACTCTGGAAGAGAGTTGTTTCGGTTGGATATTCATTATTGCTGTTATGAATACCTGTTCCTAAACAGATCATCCTGTTTTCAAAACAGAAGACTGATTTGCGGGCTACGAAATCCGGGGTGAAGTTTTTCAGTTCACGTTCCATCAGTTTCGTAACAAACATGCCGTTTTTCCCTTCCAGTGAACTACTGCCTGAGAAATTTTCTTTGGAATGTGCCATGGTAGTTCCCGGTAGCGGGCTATCCAGCAATTCGAATGGTAAGTGGATGGTTGTAGTTCCCGGTAGGCGATTCCAATCCCAACCGTTCTCATCGTAACCGCTGGAAAGGCGTGAGGGGTATCCCATAATCTGGACAGAACCATAACTCTGATAACGTCCGTAGCGGTTATCTTTCCGGTAAATCTCAGATCCCCAGACGTCAGTGGTATACCCTTTTAAGGTTACCATCCAATCGCTTCTCCGGAAAATACCTGCCGCCCCATAGTTATATACAAAAAATCCTTGTGGGGCAGAGGCGGGAGTGATACCTTGCGTTTTGAAGTAACGCGCTTCGGGAGTATCCTTTTCACAAAGCCGCAGGTAGTCTGCTGCCAGATGATGATCGAAGGCATTACCTTCTCCTGATAAGTCTCCTGACAAGGCAAGATAAGCAAAAGCAGCTACATCATCCGCTTTCATCGAGCCGCCGAAAGGATGTCGTCCGCTGATGCCAACTCCCCACTCATATTTGTTGGAGTAGTTACGCATGGCAATAAAGGCGGATTTCAGTACTTGACGGGCTTCTTCGGTAGGTTCATAGACCGTTTTATTGGTTAAGGAGATGAATTGTCCTACCATGGCTAACACACCTGTGGTATAGGCCGGATAGAAACCGCCATGGTGAAAAGTGGTTCCGTCTACTTTGATGCCTCCGATAGTGCCCGGAGTGTATTGAAGAGAAGAGGATACCCAACGGGAAAGGCCTTTCAGTGCGCGTACTCGTTCCCGCTCGTCAGTGAACAGCAGTGCTGAAACTGTTTTAGCCATTAAAAGAGTATGCCAACTGTCCAGCAATTCATCTCTGCCGTATTGATAAGGCCGACGGGTTTCTTGCAAGGCAGACCAGAAAATGAGGGTAGACAAGATATTATCCCGGTTGGGAGTCTTCCAGATAGCGTCGCGCATTAACCAGGCTGTAGTATATATTTTCCGTACTTGATAGCCGTAATGATGATTGGTTCCCATTCCGCTACCGAAAGAGAATCCCTGATTGATGGCGAACTCCCAGACAGTGAAGTAATTCTGACGGGAAGATTCGGAATGATTGTAATAAGCATCGTAAGCGAATCCGGAGAGCATTGTTTCCAAGTCATTCCAGGATATTTCTCCTTTAGAACGGTCCAGTTCATCGGGAGTCAGGATAGGAGCACCTGTGAATCCTGTTCCGGAGCGCTGAATATTGGTTTTCTGAAAAACATCGTATGCTTTGGAGACTGCTTCTTTCGGTGCTTTTTGAATATCGAGGGCGGTGGTCAACCGTTGTTCCACTGTGCGCAGTTCCTCTTTTTCTGCTTGAGTGAGGGTGGCAGGTAGTGGGATATCATACTTATATTGTTCCCATTGCCAAACCCGGCACCAATGCCACAGGTCACGATAGGAAAGGGAGTTATTGTAAGGCATCTGCAAGTCGGGGGTAGTGCGGTCGTTCATCTTTTTCACAGGGAAAGTCAAACGATCTAGAAATATGCGGCCTTCTCGTTCAGGAGCTATCAGTCGATAACTTGCTATTTCTTTGTTTTGTTTATCTCCTTTCATGTGTTGGAAGCCAATCCAGCAAGCGCGCCAGCCAGCCGATGCCAACTGGAAACTGAACCAATAAGACACATCTCCTTGGGGGGAAAGGAACTCAAAACGAATGGAATCTTGCTGGGGGACTTCATTATAAATCCATAAAGTTATTCCGTATGAATTTTCCATTTGTTCATCAAGGGTGAGAAGCTGTTCCAGAGAAACATTGAGTTTGGAACCGGAATGGAAATCCCATTCCAGGCTTTGTTTCCCTTCTTTATAATACCGGGTGGACAGGGCGATTTTTCCCTTATCGGCTGTTGTAAACTCTTTGGGGATTTCTGTCTCAAAACCTATGAATTGAGCAAAAGATACTTGGCTGCATAGCAACGCAAGGGTGAATAGCAAGTGTTTTCTGGTCATAAGGTATATTGTTTTTTAAAAGTTATAAAAGAGGAGAGGAACCTCACGGTCACTCTCCTCCACACATATCAAATTGATTAAGGTCTATTTGATTTCATTTTAAGGTTAGAAGTTCTGTGTAATTAAATGATTATTTCCAATATTTGTTTTGTTCCAATTTGGTGTTTACACCAAGTTCCTTAGTCGGAATGGGGAGGAACTGGTTCTTTTCAGTTGTATTACTTACATACTGAGCCGCTCCTTTGGCATTGTTGGCAGTAGACCAACGTGCATCATTGACTGCTGCTCCCAAATCCTCTTTGATAGCCTTGTAGTAAATGCCCCAACGTACCAGGTCGTACTTGCGAAGAGACTCAAAGCAAAGTTCACGACCACGTTCATCACGGATCAATTTCTGGAAGTCACCGTATGACAAATCTTTCACTTCGTCAATTCCTGCACGTTTACGTACTTCGTTGATACATGTGTAAGCTAATGCTGTAGGACCTTGGTTTGCTTCGTTTTCAGCTTCAGCGAGCATGAGCAGTACATCGGCATAGCGCAATATGCAATAATTTTCCTGTGTATAGTTCTTATGTTTAGGGCTGCTGCTCTCCCATTCACGACGGTATTTCCCACAACGGCGGTCTACAATTTGGTTGTCTTTCCATGCAACTTGCACATCCTTATTGTTGAGCTTATAAGGTGCCATAGCCAAATCGCGGCGAGCATCTTTTGCATCATACAAGTCCCAGAGAATCAAGCTTCCTGCATAGAAAGCGTATGTGTAACCTGCACCTGTACCAGCTGAATTCTCCTGAAGGTTACCGATTACATTACCGATGCGGCTTTCAGTATAACTACCATCATCACGCGTTCCAACAAATTCTACTTCCCACATGCTTTCATTGTATGTAGTTTCATATTGGTCAGAAGCTAAAGCTTTCCACATGGCATATACATCCGGGTTCAGCTTATGTTTTTTAGAGTCGTACACTGCTTTAGCATACTTGGCAGCTTTTTCATAATATGGCTTTCCACCTTTTGAAGGTTCGCCTGCACGCCACAAACATACACGAGCCAGAATACCTTCTACTACAGTTTTCTTCACATGTGAAGGGGATGCATCATAGTTGCTGTCATCTACCATATCGAGGCAGTCTTCCATTTCCTGAATGATCCAGTCGAGTGCTTCGGCGTGGGGGGTAGCCTCCAGACTGCTGACGGTGATATCTTTTACTGTTTCTTTACGGATGGGCACTTCATACCAACCTTGTACCAGCAAGAAATGATAATAGGCGCGCAGGAATTTAGCTTCTCCTTTGATGCGTGCTCTTACTTTCTCGTCAGAGATACTGGCTCCATCGATATTGTCGAGCAATACATTGGCATTATTGATTCCTGAGTAAAGTGATTCCCATGTGTACCATAGATCGGTATTACCCGTATTATGTGAATTGGCCACTACCGCACTTGTTTGGTTTTGACGATAGTAATAACTCAAATCGTCAATATTGGACAACATGCAAGAATAACGGTTTCCATACACATGTTCTGCTGCCATTGTCCAGTATACACCGGCTAATGCCATTGTGCAATCAGTTTCATTCTTGTAGAATGTTTCAGGCGCTACAAAATCGTAGGGCTTGGTGTCAAGCATATCGCAACCAGCCATAGAAGTAACTATTGCCAAGATGCAAACTTTCTTGAAGATATTATTGATACTTTTCATATTAGTTTCTTGATTTTAGGTGATTAGAAGGTTATGTTAATACCAAGTGATGCGTTGAATGAACGCGGATAAGCGGACCAGTCGAAACCGGGAGTCAATACACTGTTACGTGTAGAAACCTCAGGATCGGAACCGGAATAACCTGTAATGGTGGCTATATTCTCTGCCGAAACAAAGAGTCTGGCTGCACTGATACCTAAAGAACGCAATGTATTAGGTGTGAAATTGTAACCCAGTGAGATGGTCTTTAACTTCAAGAACGAACCGTCTTCTATATACAGAGAACTGTAGTATTCTGCACCGATAGCTCTTGCACGTGGCATGTTGCTAGCCGGATTCTCAGGACTCCAGCGGTTTGTATAAGAAGCGAACATATTTGTATTCTTCTTGCTTTGAGGATTTTCAAATACCATGCGGTTCGCATTCAAAATATCGTTGCCGTAGCTCCATTGCAGGAAGATATTAAGATCCCAGTTCTTGTAGACAAAGTTATTGCTGAAACCACCTGTATGCTTGGGCTGTCCGTTACCAATAATGGTGCGATCGTCATCAGTGATTTTATTGCCTTCTTTATCACTTAGCTTCTTATATTTCGGATCACCCGGTTGGGCATCGTCTGAAATACGAACTACATCATCTTTCAGTTTGTATATGGTTTTGCCATTAGCATCAACTGAGGTGTTGAAATCTTCATATTTGTAAACACCGTCATAGATGAAACCGTACATACTTCCGGCTGCGTCACCTTTTTTGCTGATATAAGCAGGCATGGTCTTATATTTGTTATCCCAGTTTACGAAACTGATCATGTCATCTTGCCCGTAATTCAGTTCTACAATCTTATTGCTGTTGAAGGCAATGTTAAAGTTAGAAGTCCATGTAAAGTTCTTACCCTTGATGTTTATAGTTTCCAGTGTAAGCTCGAAACCTTTATTGCGTAATTTACCAACATTCAGTGTAGCACTGGAGTATCCGGAACTTGCGGGAACATCTGCACCCAACAACAGATCTTTGGTAGTTTTGATATAATAGTCCATTGTTACATTGATACGCCCATCAAAGAAACCAAGATCCAAACCGAAGTCATATTGTTCGGTAGTTTCCCATTTCAACTTTTCATTGGCCATTGATCCTAATACATATCCGGGATAGAAAGAACTGCCCCAAGGATATTTGTATACATTAGAACTGGTAACCAATTGTGCCATATAGTCGAAGTCACCGATACGGTTGTTACCTGTGAGACCCCAGCTTGCACGTAATTTACCGTTAGACAACCAAGGAAGTGCGTCGGATACGAACTTCTCACGACCGAATGCCCAAGCCAATGAAGCTGATGGGAAGTAACCCCAACGATTGCCGGGGGCAAATTTGGAAGAACCATCGGTACGCATAGATGCTGTAACATAATACTTGGATGCATAGTTGTAGTTGATACGTCCCAGATAAGAAATCATGGCGTTTTCTCCTTGTGATGCTGTGACAACCGGAGTTGCGGAACCTTTGCCGATACCGGACATTCCGAAAGCTTCGTTTGTAATCTGTTCCTGGGTAATGCTGCTAAGATAGCTGGTGTATTTTTGGAAAGTAGCACCGACTAAAGCATTCAGGTTGTGATTGTTCTTTGCATAAACGTATGACAATGTATTTTCGTTCAGGTAGTTTCTTGTCTCCTGTTGTCTCAGGAATGCATTGATACCTTTGCTTCGTGTATTAGACGGATGTGTATTACCGGTACTGGTTTGGCTTCCGTTGAATTCTTCTCTTTTGATGTCGCGTCCAGTGTATCCGGCAGTAACTTTGAACTTCAGGTTTTTGATAATTTCCCATTCTACACCTAAGTTGGCTTGCAGATGGTTGGTTGTGGTACGACGGAACTCATTCTTTGCAGAGAGTACCGGGTTGAAACGGTAGTCATTACTCATGTCCACATCGCTATCGTACAGTTCGGCCAGAAGGTCGGAACCGGAAGGAGAAACCGGACGATAACCCCATACGCTATACATCAGTGAGTTGGATACTGTTGTTTCTGCGGTGGAAGGATTGGGACCGTTTTGCACGTTGCTTGCAAAGTTTGCATTTGCATTGATCTTTATGCTCTTATTGATTCTTTGGTTGAAGTTGAAACGGCCCTGGTAACGAGAGAGGTCAGAGTTGATGATGACACCCTGTTGGTTGCTGTAAGAGAGTGATGCAGAGTAGTCCATTTTATCGCTGCCACCACTTAAACCTACATAGTGGTTGTGGCTGATAGCTGTACGATAAACTTCGTCCTGCCAATCATAGCTCTTGAAGTTTTTATAATCATCGAGAGTGATACCATCTTTCAGATAGTAGTAAGCAAACTCATCCACTTTTTCTCCATCTACTTCTTTGGTATTTCCTTCCATGATTTCTTTTTGCAGGTTGACGAAATCGTAGCCGTTCATCATGTCCATGGTGTTTCTTACTTTGCTAACACTGACACTACCATTATAAGAGAGAGTTGCTTTTCCGGCTTTACCCTTCTTGGTTGTGATGATAACAACACCATTGGCACCACGAGAACCGTAGATCGCTGTTGCAGAAGCATCTTTCAATACGTCGATGGATTCAATATCGTTCGGGTTGAGGGCGCTCATTCCGGAAGTCTCACTTGGGAAACCGTCAATAACGTATAACGGAGCAGTACTTTGAGTTAAAGAACCGGCACCACGGATTACGATATTAAAGTTGTCGCCCAGACCACCATCTGTGGAAGATACCTGTACACCGGCGATACGTCCACCCAGTGTTTCTGCTACGTTGTTGATAGGGGTTTTGGTCAAGTCGCTCATATTAGCCTTACCGATAGCTCCGGTTAAGTCGCGACGTTTTACGTCACCATAACCAACAGCCACAACGACAACCTCATCCAATGCCTGTGCGTCTTCTTGCAGAGTAACATTGAAAGTCTTTTGGTTTCCAACTTTAATTTCTTGAGTTTTATAACCTACAAAAGAGAATTGCAGGATATCAGAGGATTTAACATTGTCCAATTTAAAACTACCGTCAAGTGCGGTAATAGTTCCATTAGTAGTTCCTTTCACAACGACGCTAACTCCGGGAAGTTCTCCCATAGCATCAACAACTTTACCTGTAACTTGGCTACCTGTCTGTGCTTGTACGCCTAATACGCAGCAGAGAAAAGTTGCCAGTAGCATTAAGGTTACTTTCTGTTTCATAAATATTAAATTAATTAGTTATTAAAAAGGTTGTTCTTTCTCGTTAAACGACTCGAATCACCATGCAAATGTATGTGATTGAATAGAAGGCGACTTTCGCTAATAGTTCGCAAAAAGTACGAATTTGTACATTCTTGATAGAGAAGACCTGTTCTGTACGATTCCCTACCTTATTCCTTGGTTCTTACCTGCTTTCACCTGCTCTAGTAATGCTGAAAGCTCTTTTACCATCTCCGGATGCGTTGCCGCAACATTATCTTTTTCCGATGGATCGATGGAAATATTGTACAGTTGGGGTTCGGGATCGTTTCCTAACTCCATTCTCGTCCAATGTTCGATGGCTGGTTTGTTGCTTGGTTCGATGTATTTCCATGTTCCTTGAATAATTGATAAGGTATTATTCAGATTCTGCTGTACTACATAATCACATCCGGTATTATCTTTCCCTAAGAACGTAGACAGTTGGTCACGGCTGTCGGGAGCGACGGTTGCAGGTGTAAGCGGGTGATTCAGTAAGGTAGCCAAGGAAGCATACACGTCGATCATAGAGAATAAAGCTTGCTGTTTGCAAGGTTGAATACCGGCAGGCCAACGTACAATGAAGGGAATACGTGTTCCGGCTTCATAAGCACTATACTTACCGCCACGGTATTGTTTCATAGGAGTATGACCGTTCAGCAATTCGAAAGCCTGATCCTGATAGCCGTCGTCAATAACGGGACCATTATCGCTACAGAACACAAAGATAGTGTTATCTGCAAGGTTCAGACTATCCAGAGTATTCATGATCTCGCCTACAGTCCAATCCAGTTGCAGGATTACGTCGCCACGGGTTCCCATACCGCTCTTTCCGGCAAAACGGGCATGAGGTACGCGAGGAACGTGTACGTCTTGTGTACCCATATACATGAAGAAAGGTTCGTCTTTATGTTTTATGATAAAGTCTTTAGCTTTACCGGTGATGACATCTGCAATGTCTTCATCTACCCAAAGAGCCGATTTCCCACCAGTCATCCAGCCGATACGGGGAATACCGTTTACGATTGTATTATTATGACCCTGGCTGGGTTTCAGTTTTACGAGTTCGGGATTTTCCAGTCCGGTAGGCCAGTCACCTACTTTATGGTGGTAATTAACGGTAATGGGGTCGTTGGGGTCTAAACCTACAACGTGTCCGTTCTCTACGAATACGCAAGGTACACGATCCACAGTGGCGGGAATAATGTATTCATAATCAAATCCTATATCCTGGGTATTCGGCTTGATAAGATGGTTGAAGTCTGTACCTCCTTTAGGACCAAGTCCCAGATGCCATTTACCAACGGCTCCGGTAGCATATCCTTCTGCCTTAAACATGTCGGCCATGGTGACGCAGGCTGTATCGATAATGAGCTCGGAGTTGCCGGGGGCGATTCCTGTATTTTCCTGTCGCCAGGGATACATACCTGTCAGCAGACCGAAGCGGGAGGGGGTACTGGTGGAAGAGGTGGCATAGGCATTGGTGAACTGCACACCTTGTCCGGCAAGGCGGTCGATATTGGGGGTACTTATTTTAGTGGCGCCATAGCAACTCAAGTCACCGATGCCCAGGTCGTCGGCAATCAGGTAGATAACATTAGGTTTCTGACGGGTAGTGTCGGCGGTTTCTTTCTTCGACGGATTTCCGCATCCGGCTATCAGGGCTGCGCCCGGAAGAAGGGACCATAAAGGGGAAAAATGTTTCATAGCTTTTTGACTTTAGATTGTTATTTCTGAGGTCAAAGGTAGTGGCTTTTCCGGAATTGAGTGTATAAGGGAGTACAAGGGAAGGACGAAAATGTACATAATGCTAATGAGAACACTGGAATGTACAGAAGAAGATATTCTCCCTTTATAGAGAATCTTTTCTCAATATGGTGAGAGTTTCTTCTCAATGCGATGAGAATAGATTCTCTGTTTGATGAGAAAAGATTCTCACCATAGCGAGAAAGATGAGAAGACTCATACGGCTTATTAACCTTCTTCGTCTTCTTCATCCTTGCTTCCTGTATCCGCATCCTCTCCTTTGCGATAAGCCAGCGGACTTACATGGTATACATCCTTGAAACACTTTGAGAAGTAGCGGGAAGAGCTGAATCCGATCTTGTCTGAGATTTCGGTAATATTCAGTTCCGGATTGTTCCGCAACATCAAGGCACCTTTCTTCAGGCGAATGGTCAGGATGAAATCATTCGGTGTTTGTCCGGTGATGGCCTTCAGCTTGGTGAACAGGTTGGTACGAGCCATTGCCATTTCACGGGCGAAGATATTGACATTGAATTCCGTATTATCCAGATTCTTCTCGATGATGCTGATGGCACGATCCAGAATTTCCTTATCTATCGGGTTTGTTGCCAGCATCTGGGCATAGGCTTGCGGTTGCTTGCTGAACTTCTCTTGTAGGAGGATGCGTGAGTTTACCAGGTTGTTGCAACGGGAAATCAGCAAGTTCGTATTGAAAGGCTTGGTGATGTAATCATCTGCACCAATACGCAGGCCCTCGATGTTTTGTTCTACGGCGGTTCGGGCTGTAAGCAGCACTACCGGAATGTGGCAGGTATTGAAGTCGTTCTTAATCTGTTTACATAGCTCGGTACCAGACATCTTAGGCATAACCACGTCGCTTACTACGATGTTCGGCATTTCCTTCTGTACCAGTTCCAGGCCTTCTTCCCCGTCTGCGGCAGTCAGTACCTGATAGAATGGGCGGAAGATATTCTCCAGCATTTCACGGATGGAGGCATTATCTTCTACGATAACCATTTTAACGTCAGGCATGCGTTTTATCGGAGCATTCTCTTCCAACTCAGCTTTGAGTGAAGCATCGATTTCAGAAGTTTGTGCCTGTTCTATTTGTTGTACGGCTTCGGTCTTCTTACTGATTTCTTCCTGACTGAAATGAGCGTTTCCAAGATGGAGACGAATGATGAAGCTGCTGCCTTTGCCGAGTTCACTCTCTACCTTGATAGTGCCGTGGTGCAGTTCGATGATACCTTTCGTGAGGGCCAGTCCGATACCGGTACCAACACCGGTGGCAAGGCTATCCATTTGTTCCGTCTGATAGAAGCGGTCGAATATCTTATCTATCTCTTTGGCGTCGATGCCGCTGCCGGTATCAGTCACACGGATGACGGCTTCGTTACCTTCGGTGGTAATACTGAGGGTAATGGTATCCTCTGCCTGAGTGTGCTTGATGGCATTGGACAGGAGGTTGTTTATAACTTTCTGCATCTGTTTCTGGTCGTACCATACTTCAAGGCTTTCGCTATCTTTCTCGAATTTGAAATTGATCTGCTTGCTGCTGGCATATTCCATAAAAATAAGGTAGTTCTCATAGAGGAAATGCACGATGTTGTGCGGACTGACTTTTACTTTCATATGTCCTTGTTCCTGCTTGCGGAAGTCAAGAAGTTCGGTGATCAGTTCGCGCAACTGGATACTATTCTGGTAGATACTCAATATCTTATTATAGATAGTGGGTGTGAAGTTCTGCAGTTGCATCAGGGTTTCCACCTGCGACACGATAAGGGTAAGCGGGGTGCGGAATTCGTGCGAAATGTTGGTGAAGAAGCGTAACTTGGACTGGTTCAAGGCTTCTACATCTTGTATGTGCTTCTGCTCATACTTCAACGATTCACGTAGTTTGATTCTCGATTTGTATGTTCTGACCAGATACCATAAAAGGATAGCTGTCACTATCAGATAAATGAGATAGGCAAGAGGTGTTTTATAGTAAGGAGGCAATACGTGAATAGTCAGATGTACCTGCGGGCAAAGGGATTCTTCTTTCCCTTTGGGCTTAATCAGCAGGTTGTACGTTCCGGCATTCAGGTTCGTATAAGTGATGATGGGCTGGCCGCGCGTACTGTTCCAGTCGTCGGAGAAGCCTTCCAGTTTGTAAATGATTTCATCTTTATTCGCTGCCACGTAGTTGGAAGTGGCAAATTCAATGCTGAACATGGTCTGGTTTGCGTTCAGGGTGATCTCTTGGGTATGGCATAAAGATTGCGTCAAAATGCCTGTTTCATCGCTGACTTTCACTTCGGAACCGTTTACGATGAGGCGGGAAAGGATGATTTTGTAGGGCTTCGGAGTAAAGTTAAGTTCCAGCTCATTGAACGAAAGCATACCTTGTGTGCCGCCGAGGAATACTTCGCCATCTCGCGTTACACATAATGCATTCTCATTGACTGCTGTCAACGGGAAGCCGTTTTCTGCACTATAGTTCTGGAACTTCTCTGTTTTCTGGTCGAAGATGGAGAACCCCTGATTAGTGATAAGTATCAGTTTGCCGCTGACCGGGGATTCCTGCGTATCGTAGATACAATCGCTGACGAGTCCGTTCTTATCTTTGTCAAAGTTCTCGAAGTCATTGCTGGCAGGGCGATACAGGTCGAGTCCACTTCCTGAAGTGGAAAACCAGAGATTGCCCTTATTGTCTTGCATGATGTTGTTCACATTGTTATTGCTGAGGCTGTGCGGTTGTGCCACGTCGTGCCGGTAATTGGTCAGCTTGTTGGTATCGAAACGGTAGGAGAAGATACCTTCGCCCGTGGCGGCAATCCAGAGTGTGCCATTGTTATCTACTTCTACATCGGCCACCATTGTTATTTTGCGCCCTTCTTTGGTGTCTTTGAAGAGTTGCCGGCATTTTCCGCTTTGGGGATCAAACAAACATACGCCATTCTGGGTGGCGACAATTAACTGGTCATGATAAGGTGCTATGTCACGAACAATGTTTGATGGAAGCGTTTCCGGATTGCCTTCTTCCATGAGATAGTGGGTGAATGCTCCTGTACGGATATCGAGCTTGTTCAGTCCACCGAGATGAGTACCTATCCAGATGATTTCTTTGGCAGGATCATAATAGAGGGCTTTTACATTGCTGTGGGAGATACTATTATCCCCCTTTCCGGCAAGATACCATTTGAACTCACGTGTGCGGCGGTTATAGAAATTGAGTCCGCCACCTTCTGTACCGATCCATAGGTTGCCGTTTTTATCTTCAATGGTACGCCCTACTACAGGACTACTCAGACCTTCTTTCTCGTTTCTGGAGGCTTTGTACCGGGTGTAGATTTCATATTCAGGATTGAAG
>NZ_MSHA01000006.1:0-4645 GCF_001940965.1 Bacteroides sp. Phil13
ATATAACACTTTGCCATCAAGAACACTTTTCCCAATGGTAAAGAAACAATTCTGATCTACACCTACATGTATTGGAAATAGGATGGATGTCATGGAGCCAAATGTCATTAATAATGTAGATAAGCCTAATAAGAAGAGTATATTCTTCCGTCTATCCCCCATATGAGTTAACATAGTATTGTTACCTTTCTAGTAGAAACTGTCTTTATACATCTTTTACATATTCTTTACAAAAGAAATTCGATACCTATTTTATAAGTTTAATGATAAAAAGTCAACCCAACCAAATATTTCGTTATTTCCAATATATAAAAAAAGAAGCCCCAGACTGCGTTCTGGAGCTCCTTAAATATTCTTTATATTATCTCTAATTACCACATTCAATACTAATTTGATTAAATTTGTCTAAGATATCTTCAATCTTAAGACCCGACTTCTCTTCTCCGGCCTTATCAATCACAACCTCACCTTGATGCATCATAATTAAACGATTACCATACTCTACCGCATACCGTAGGTTATGAGTTACCATGATTGTCGTCAAGTTCTTTTCCTTTACAATCTGGTCTGTCAGCTGCATAATCAACTCTGCTGTTTTAGGATCTAGTGCAGCTGTATGCTCATCCAGAATCAAGAACTCAATTGGAGTCATAGTAGACATCAATAGTGATAAGGCTTGGCGCTGACCACCTGACAAGGAACCAACTTTTACGTGGATTTTATCCTCTAGACCAAGCTTTAGCTTTCTAAGCTGTTCTTTGTAGTAATCTGTACGTTTTTTGTTCGTACCCATGGTAAGATTAAAAGGTTTCCCTTTATTGTCTGCCATAGACATATTCTCAAGAATCGTCATTGATGGACAAGTTCCCATTGCTGGATTCTGAAATACCCTGCCAATTCTTCTCTGACGTTTGTATTCTTTCAGTTTTGTAATGTCCTCACCATTCATTATGATATTACCAGCATCCAGTGGAATACTTCCACAGATTAGGTTTAACATAGAGGTCTTTCCTGAACCATTACTTCCAACTACAGAAACAAACTCTCTATCTGCTATTGTCAGGTTAAAATTCTGAAAGAGGCACATTTCATTGATTGTACCGGGATTGTAATACTTATTAAGATTCTTTAACTCTAGCATCCTTGTTCACCTTCCTCTTTCGCTCCTGACTTAATACCAATATAACTAAAAACAGCACTGCTGTAATTAACTTCAAATCATTTGCACTTAATTTCATGCAGATTGCAAACATATAGCATGCTTTGTAGAGAACTGCTCCTACAATAACAGCAGTTGTGGCTTTTACCCATCCAAAGTGTTTAAACAGATTAATACCAATAATAACGCTGGCAAGACCGATAACTACCGTTCCTGTTCCACTACTTACCTCAAAGAACTGCTGCTCCTGACAGAGAATAGAGCCTGCTAAAGCAACTAGTCCATTAGCCAAAGACAATCCTAGAATCTTCACACTTCCCTTATCCTTTGCCAAGGAAGTCACAAGCATTGGATTATCTCCTGCAGCTCGTAACAGATAACCAGTCTTCGTCTTCATAAAGGCATCCATTAACAGTTTAATAACAATCATAATGACGGCTAGAATAATCAGTGTCATATATGGTTTGATTGCCTCTGGTGCACAATCCACTAACTGTCCAGTAAATATACTACCCTTGCCGTAAATTGGGAGATTCGCCTTACCTGCTATATGTAGATTGATGGAGTAAAGTGCTGTCATCATAATGATACCAGATAACAAGTCACGTACTTTTAACTTAACATGAATTACTCCCGTGATAAAACCTGCTAAAGCACCTATCAGGAATGCAATAGGAAGCGTCAACCAAGCATTGACTCCCTTTGTAATCAGAATTGCAGTTACTGCTCCTCCAAGTGGAAAAGTACCATCTACAGACAGATCTGGGAAGTCCAATATTTTGTATGTAATATAAACTCCTAATGCCATAATGGCAAAGATAAATCCTTGTTCCAGTATCGTAACAAGGTTATCTGGTGTAAAAAAGGTTGCCATACAATCCTCCTAAATCAGAATAGCGCTCTATTCTGTAATCTCCTTAATTACCTCTTTCGCACTATCAAGTAATTCAGATGATAATGTTAAGCCAAGGTCTTCGGCTACTTTTGCGTTCACATAAAGTTCTCCATCTTGGATGACTTCGAATGGCATATCAGAAGCCTTACTTTCACCCTTTAATATCTTAGCTGCCATCTTTCCAGTCTTAATACCAAGCTGATAGTAATCAAGACCTACCGTAGCAAGACAGCCTTTCTTAACCTGCTCAATTTCAGAACCAAAAACAGGAATCTTCTTTGCTTTTGCCTTATCAAGTATTGTTGGCAATGCACTAACTACCGTATTGTCAGTAAGATTATTCAGACAATCTACTTCAGCAAGTAGGCTGTCTGTTGCCATAGGAATATCAGTTACAGTACTAATACCTGATTCTACAATCTCAAAACCATAGTTACCTGCTAACTCCTTATATTCGGCAATAGCGGATTCCGAGTTTACTTCAGATGTAGAATATAGAATACCTATCTTCTTCGCATCAGGAAGAATCTTTCTGATCATCTCTAACTGCTTATCTACAGATAGCTTGTCACTTGTTCCAGTAATCTCTCCTGTTGGTGTCTTATCAGCCTTAGCAAGACCTGCTGCAACAGGATCAGTAATAGCTGTATATACTACAGGAATTCCTGCATCACTGGCTGCTGTAAAAGCACTTTGTGCCATAGGCGTTGCAATTGCACAGATCAAATCCACCTTCTGAGATACATAGTTGTTAGCAATCAGTCCTGCTGTGCCGGTATCTGCTGACGCATTATCATATGTATAAGTAACATTATCTCCTTCTATGTATCCTTCCTGTTTCATCCCCTCTTTAAAACCTTCACGGCAATTATCCAGGGATGCATGTTCTGCAAACTGTCCGATACCAACAGTGACCTTTTCTGACTGGTTACTGTTTGCAGTAGCAGATGTACCAGGCTTTGTGCTCGTATCATTTGCCGTACCACATGCAGTAGCGCTTACCAAGGTCATTGTCAAAACCAAACATCCCGCAATAAGTTTTCTTAGTCTCATAGTTTCCATCCTTCTTTCTTTCTTTTGTATATTATCGTTTATTCCAAGAAATCTGTCAATATGCTTTGGTAAACTAAAGTGTTAATTCGGCGAATTCCAACCTTCAAGATGTAAGGACTTTCCTTTCTTAAGTGTCAGCAGATAGATACTGTTATCCTCAAGCCGCTGAAGAAATAAATTAAGATACCGGCAAGTGCCAATCTCTCCACATTTGATTGCATATACCAGTTCCTTATTGACTTCTTTCGTTGGAAGCATAGCCACCACCTCACCAGCTGTTTTATATTGTGGCACCTTCCCGGCATCTCCCACTACAATAAGTGGTGGCAATGTGGCAACGTTCTCATCAACTTCAATATGAAGAAGTACCTTATAGGGATACATAAGAATCTTCTTTACTTCAAAGTAATAGGTAAGCTGGACTCTTTCCATTCTCGTGCGTATCGCTGACGCCAAGCTGTACCCTTTCATTCCAGATGTGACACGTAATGCTATTCCATTGGAGTATTCCTTTTCGCCATTCACAAGATATACTGCATAGATACGATAGCCATATACATTCCCTGGTACGACACTCTGATCCAAACACCCTCTGGATGTGACTTGATTCAGCAATTCTCCCTCTCCTGGATACGCAGGTACATATCCCTTAGCCCGATAGATTTCAACCATTGCCCCTGTTGGGATTCTGTCCCAAGTAATCTCAATGCCATCAACTTTTATCTTTGTCTCTGGTGCTAACACTTCAAAATAGTTAGTACAGCCACTGGTTGCAAGTAATCCGTTAGATATTGTTCCACACCGCACAGAATATATTCCATAGTAGTATTTCTCTCCAGCCACAATATTACGATCCACGTAACTGTTCTCTTCTACCGTTGCCAACACTACTCCATCCTTATTATGAAATGGTTTCGCATCTTTTTTTCTGAGTATGATGTATCTACTATACGGCTCCTTTCTATTATTATGCCACTTAATATAATTGCAATGATGGACACTGTCAGCTGTCACACGTATGCTCCCATTCAAGCGTGGTGGATATCGCTCCAGAAGTTTCATTACCCCTGGATAGTCCGCACATACTTCCAACGTATCCATGCAGGCCGAGACAATACTCTCCTCCTCTCTGGCCGACTCCGCCTGGCCATATAGATGCTTTCCAGCCAACAGTCCCTGATTAATCTTTGCCTCCATCATCTGGTTATGATACGCTGGAAATTCTTCCTTAAGATCAACCAGTTCCTGATTTGCAGTGTAAAAATACTTCTTGTCTATATTCTCATTGATGCCACTTAGCATACTATACAATTTTCTTTTCCTATTTTCTAATTGGTCCTGTATACGAAGTAGTTCAGGAACTCCACCACATACAGCAAATGCCTCCTGTAGCAAACGATTCGCTTCCTCATAATTGTTTAGGCTCATTTCCTCTCGGATCTTTACCACACGGGGATAAAGAATACTGGCTCTGGAAGCGCTCTCAGTAGCAGATACTTTTTTTTCTCTGTAATGAACAGGTCGCACTGGTGTAACAG
>NZ_MSHA01000007.1:0-2183 GCF_001940965.1 Bacteroides sp. Phil13
AAACAAATTTCCTAAATATATTTTTAGTGTATTTCGTTGAATATCTGGATACTAATAATAAGTAAGAGGAGAAAATAGGGAAAGAATAGAATTTCCAGGAAATAGTATTAAACGATGTATAGGTTTAGTAATTAAGTAGTTGTGCCATTGATAGTTAATGGCATTTCAAACTATTTATATATATTGGCACTTTATTCTGGCACCATATTATATAGCAATATAATATGGTAACATGCTTATTATCAAAACATAACGAGGTAGCCAAACGAGAAAACTCCTATTGCTACAAATTGAGTTAGCACCATTATCAGACACCGGCAATAAAAATCTTATTTACAGCTAAGTAAATAATTCCTTCGATGACTCTTGGAGAGAAGACTCTCGATAATAATCAACTAACGCAATAAGGGAACCAAACCGTACCTGGACCGAGTCAAGTCCATACCAGATCCGTACTTGCTCCGTATAAAAGTACCTCTACATGGAGCTGGTACGGACTTGACATAGACTTGGTACGGAGCAAGACATACACATGTATGTGTAAAAGGGCACTCTTTTTCTTAAGACTCTAAGCTAGGATAGCTTTTTCTTTTTTCAGTAACCGGACGAAATCAGTCATCAGTTCTTTACTCGATGCTCTCATATAGCGCTGAAATGCTTGGAAAGAACGATGTCCGGAAAGCGACATCACGTAGTTAATCGGATAGCCACGTTTATAAAGATTGGTCACACAACTTCTTCTGGCCGTATGGAAGCTTATCAATTCGTATTTCGGAATTGTCACGATGGTAGTTTCTCCACCACGGTACTCCTTACGGCTAACAGCCTCATTAATACCGCATCGCGCGGCAAGAACCTTAATGATTTTGTTGGCCTTCACCTTATTTATAACCGGAAAGCCAATCTGTTGATAATGTTCAATCAGTGGCGCTATTTCCTTCAATATCGGAATTTCAACCAGCTCTTTCGTCTTTTTTTGGTAGAGCGATATTACTCCCTTCCGTACGGTTGCTTTATTCAACTGCTGTATATCACTAATCCTTAATGCTGTATAACAGGCAATAATAAAAGCATCCCTTACCTCACGCTCTTGGTCACTCTCTGTCTTTGCCAAAGAAAGCTTCTGGATCTCCTTCTCTTGCAGATAAATCTGTTCACTCGAATCAGCAGGCAGTGTAGTCTGAACTTTCAAGAAATAGTTGTTGGTTGTCATCTCGCTGTCATAAGCACGATGCAACAGATTCTTGATTACTTTCAGCGTATTGATGATTGTATTCTGAGTATAATGCTTTCCGGTTTTCCCATAACTGTACTCGTAAAGGTAGTTGGTGAAATCAACAAAGAACTTTTTATTGAAGTCGTCGAACGAACCGATCGGCACTTTCCGTTGCTTGTCGTAATCTTCCAGACGCCCCAACGCAGTGAGGTAGGTAGCCTTGGTACTTTCAATGCCACGCTTTCCTTTGCGATTTACATTCTTTTCATACTCGCCAACCAATCTTCTCAGACAAGCAATCGGATTTTGCAAAAGTTGTTCCTTCTGCTGGTTTTTATCAACGATTTGCCGGACAACAGCAGCCGACAGGTACTCTCCCTTCATGGCAAGTTGTTCGTCCATTTCGCATAAAGACGTTACTAAATTATCAATTTGTTCATTAATATATTTCAACCGAAGCCTCTCCCGTATGTTCAAGCCTCCGTTCTGATAGCATCGATATATTTCATGATTCCAATACTGTGGCTCTACACGGAGTTTTGTATAAACTCTGATTCTCCGTTTATTGATAGTTGTCACAAGCATTATTTGCGTCAGTTTATTCTTTTCACTGACCTGCTTTAGATTGAATCTAATTTTCATTTCTTTTTCTTCCTTTCAGTTTAGTGGTAATTGTTCCATAATTATCAAGATTATAGTGATATATAAACAAAGAGTGCCCATCTTATTTTCAATAAGAATCCATAAGAAAGCTATAAAAAAGTTTGTATTTATGCATTTTCGTTGAAAAGCATAAAAAAAAAGCTTTATTTTGTTTGTAGATGTCAATAAAATATCTACCTTTGGCTCGCAAAAGCGTGTAGAATAGAGATATGTTTTCACGATAAAGGAGAATTTGCCATATTTTTACCCGAAAAGATAAAAAAATAACGAATTCTTTTGAATTTAGGAAATTTGTTTTTAGCGT
>NZ_MSHA01000008.1:0-43193 GCF_001940965.1 Bacteroides sp. Phil13
TGCCATACGTATACCACGTTCATGAGCCATGCTCAAAACATCACACATCAACGTCTGCGATTTCTCATAATGCTCTCGTGGAGTAGAAGAAGTTACAGAAGCATCACTACCAAAAGCCTCCGCACCTTCCGGCAAAGAAAATACACGGTCAGTACCGAAAGCATAATCTTTCACTTTCATGGGCAAATACCCCCAACGTGCAGTAAGAGAATTATCAAAACAAGCTTGAGGAAGAATATCCTTATATTCTATCTTGATCATCGGTTCCACATAAGTGGCATAACGTTCACCCCCACCGGTATAATTATGAAATCCAATAAAATTAATACCATATTGCTGACATTCGTCCAGATAATCCCGATAGTCTTCCAAATTCCAGCCCGTAGGACCTGAAAGAAAGTTATGCCAAGGAAGTACTCCTCTAATATTAAATTTCTCTTGTGCCAACAAACTGACAGGTAAACATAATAGAATAAATATATATTGGATTTTTCGTATCATCATTCAAGCTTTTTTAAAGGATAAAAGAGAGGTAGCTCGTTTTTCATAACTGCCTCTCTTTTGAAATTATACTCTCATCTGAAAAACTGTTCTTTTAACCTTATAAAAGGATATAGCCAGTACTTAGTCTTTAGGCACAATACGGAAATTGTCAAAACTGATATCGGTATCTTCTGCATAACTGTTACCCATGATCTGTAGAACACCATCGGCAGGAACACTTCCCTTCCACATTGTACCCAATTCAAGAGTTACTGTCTGCCACTCACCATTTGTATTTAAAGCAAGTCCTGAAGCAAAAGGTTCCCAGTCATAATTTATCTGAGAGAAATAGAAGCGAATCTGACGCTTAGTCAAAGGCTTCAATGTATTCACTTCAAACTTCAGCAAGTAATTATTTTGATTGGCCAGTACTTCCGGGAAATACTCAACAGCAAGTTGTGAGATACCAGTCACTGAATTCCAGTCCCAATCATTTGCATCGCCTTTGGCTATATTGAAGCGGCAATATTGTCCGCTAATAGCTACCGGGGTAGGACCACTACTCAGATATTGTCCACCTCCCCATCCTGTAAATGGGTCATAATCACATAGCATATTGCCCTTTTCTTTATATTTTCCAGGAACCATTACCTCTCCTGCAACCGGGCTGACTATTTTAACTTTAGCACCAACTGCAGCATCAGTAGGAAGTTTGAAATATAAAGTATCCTGTACCGCTCTTACAATTTCCATCTCACGGTCACCAAAGTATAACTTACCCGATTCAGTAGTTATCTCATACAGATCAAAATAGTCTCCCACAATTTTCATCATTTCGCCTGCAGGAGTAAATTCATTATACATACCATCAATCCGCAAATCCGGGACAAAGACAGAAAGAGGTGTGGTTACCGTTGCGCTACCAGTTGACAAGGTTATCAGATTATTTACATTTTCAGGAATCACCCTCGGAATAGGAAATGTAATTTCATTGGATGTTATGTATGCCTCTAACATGTCTACCGGAACATCATTCACTAAAATAGATGTAACAGCATTCAACCCAGTACCTTGCACAATAATATATTGTGCAAGATTAGCTTTATCAATAGCTTCCTTACGGTCAGTCACCGTAGACACCTTTGCTACACTTAAGGGAGCAATCGCTTCATCATCATCAGAGCAAGATGAGAATGCACCACACCCTAATATCGCCAAAACTAATAAAGTATATTTTAATGTTTTCATTGTTTCTTCATTTAAGTTTATACAGAATACTCATTACCAACCCGGATTATTAGAGTCAATCTTATCATTGGCATTGACTTCACTAATAGGCAGCGGATAAAGCAAATTACGTTCCAAACGACGTTTAGTAACATTATGCTCATCCATATCAATAGCATTCATTACTCCCAAATAAATACCCCAGCGGAATAAATCGTACCGACGATCTGCTTCATACGCCAACTCGCGGGCACGTTCTTCAAGTACAGCAGAACGGAACTCATTCTGATTCATGCCAGAGAACGGAGTCGCATTTGCACGTGTACGGATTCTATTAACCTGATTATAAGCCTCAGCATCCGGTCCACCATTCAATTCATTCACAGCTTCCGCATAAATCAGCATAATATCCGGCAAACGAAGCAGTGGAAAATGGAAATCACTGTTCTTTTGTTTACGATCTGTCACAAATGTAAATTTAGTCAACTTTGCTAATGTCCAACCTTCGCCTTCCTGATATACTTCCGTACCATCAAATGCATTGCCTTCACTATCATAAACCTCTTTATTGGCTACTTTATCAGCATACCAACGTGGATAATAATTATAAATCACCTTTCCATTAGAAATACCACCAGAAGCATACCGGTGTATAACTCCGTCTACAGCACGCTTATCTTTCTCTTCAAAAAGTAAATACCAGTGGTCACGCATTCCATACCAGTTACCTTCCATCGTACCGTCTTCCTTAAAGATACCTACATAGTCCTGGCAAATCGTATTACCAAAATCAGCATCAGCACTTTTAGCCTGAGCCATCCAGATATGTTCCCCCTTATTACGGTTAGCAATGGACCACACATCCATATATTTATCAAACAAGGTATACTCCTGTATTACTTCCCATGCCTTATCACGTGCCAGCTCATAATACTTTTTCGAATCAAAACTTTCATATCCGGCCACAGTTTGTGCGGTATGCGTAATTGCTTGTGGTTCCGGATTAGAAGGTTTTCCACCTTTAACAACAATGGGTACTCCGGACATTGCCCCTGATGCCATTGTTGCATAAACTTTTGCTAATAGTGCTTTTGCTGCACCACTTGAAGCATGTCCTTCGATAAAACCCGCATCATTTTTAGAATACATATTCTCTGCCTGATCCAGTAGTTCAATAATATGTGCATAAACATCAGCTACGGAAGAACGAGCCTGATGCATATCTTCACCTTCTGATATAGATTTTCTGAAAATAGGTACCGGACCATAATTTCTGACCAGATTAAAATAAGCCCATGCTTTCAGGAAACATAATTGTCCTAAAGCATCTTCCTTACTTTCAGGGGTTAGATTGTTCATTGCAGTAATCTTAGAAGTAGCCAAATTAGCACGATGAATCAATGTATAACACCCTTGCCACATGTGGTCTATTCCCCAAAATCCCTGCGGATTACCAGCTCCCACATTACCAAATGCCCATGAAGCACCAGAAGCATAGTCACAATCCATATTCGTGAGATACAGATAAGAACCCGGAGCAATAAAATTGGTAATAATGGTATTGTAAGCTCCTGTTACAAGTTGTGAAGCAGCACTTTCACTGTCTCCCAACTGCTCAGGAGAAACAAAATCGTATGCTTTCTCTTCCAACAGGTTGTCGCAAGAGCATGCAGCCACAGCCGCCCACAACAATATGACTGATTTTAATATAATCTTTTTCATAACTTTCTTTGAATTGAATTAAACGTTAGAATGTACATTGCAAACCGAATGAAAAAGTACGGCTACTTGGATAAGAGAACATATCCACTCCACGACGTGAAGAATCGCTACCGAAAGAGTTTACATCCGGGTCAAACCAACTATAACCGGAGATTGTAAATACATTGCTTACAGAAACATATAGATTCACTGATTCTATCCCTTTAAATGAAGGTATCCATTTATAACCCAAATTAATATTTTTCATTCTGAGGTAAGATCCGTCTTCTACATAACGATCAGACAATTTCATAGTTCTACCATAACCAGCATAAGCTTTCGGCCATTTCGCAATCGCTCTGTTTTCTGGAGTCCACCGGGTATTATACATTTCTTGTGGAATATTACCGATACCGCTCATTGTTACTTCCATTAAGTTAGCATTGAAAATATCACCTCCCACACATCCTTGCAGGAAGAAACTCAAAGAGAAGTTCTTATAAGAGAAATTATGCGTCATACCAAATGTAAAATCAGGATTGGTATCTCCAATAATCTGGCGGTCAGCGTTTGTAATACCGGCTACGCCATCAAGGTCCTTATATTTCACTTCACCAATCATAGCTTTACATACAGCATCCGATTCATTAGCATAGAAAGGATCTGATCTCACCTCTGCAATGTTATCATAGAATCCGTCTTCTACAAAACCATAAATTGTACCGATCGGCAATCCATTACGTTGCAAGAAAACATTATCAGCTTTACTCCATCCTTGTGCAAACTGGTCACCGGGAAGTCCACTAATCTTATTACGGTTGAAAGAGATATTTGCATCGAAATCCCAATTAAAATCCTTTGTTGCCACTGCATAGAACTTACCGGAGATTTCAAGCCCCTTATTGGTTACATTACCAAAGTTCGTAGTCATGTTAGAAAAGCCTGTACTTTGAGGAATCTGTATATTCTGCAACAAGTCTGATGTCTTCTTATAATAAAGATCAACTGTTAAGTTTACTCTGTTCTTAAAGAATCCCATATCCACACCCACATTATATTGGCTGGTTGTTTCCCATTTTAAATCCGGATTTGCCGGACCTCTCCAGGTTAGGTTGGCAAAACCACTGGCAAGCGCACCATTAATAGGATAATTGGCCACAGTCAAATAATCGCGTGTAGCATAAGCACCAATAGCCTGATTACCTGTCTGACCATAACTTGCACGTACTTTCAGGTTACTGAAGATATTCAGTCTCTTAATAAATTCTTCTTCCGAGGCACGCCATGCAATAGCACCTGATGCAAAGTTCGACCATTTATTACCAGGAGCAAACTTACTGGAACCATCTCGACGGAAAGAAGCAGTGAACAGATATTTGTTCATTAAACTATAATTGGCACGTCCCAGGAAAGAAACCAAAGAAGTCATGCCGCGCCCACTGGTCGGCTTACCCGGATTAACGGCTGCACTCATATCATAATCTTCTGTTATATCTTGCGGAAAACCGGTGGCAGTCATGGCTTTATTACCATAATCACCTTTTTCATAAGAGAAAGCAACCACTGCATTCAAAGAGTGATTCTTATTAAACTCTTTGTTATAAGTAGCCATTGTTTCGAGTACCAGATTCTTTGCCCAGTTATCAGCTTTAGAAGCATAGCCGTTCACCGGATCCTTACCCTCCACTGTCTCACGGTTATAATACACATTACGTTCGTTTCCATTATAAGAGAAACCTACATTCTGACGGAGTTTTAAATCTTTAATCGGAGTTATCTCCAGATAAGAAGAAGAGAAGAATGTATTAGTAGTCAGCTCATCTTTTGCTGCACGCGTATAAACATATGGGTTGGAAGAGAACCAGTTCAACTGAGCATTATTCGTTTCATCATCCAAAGGAGCAGTAGCTGGATAAAACAAAGTTCCACGAATAATACCATCACTGACTGAGTTTGTCTTTGCCAACTTATTCAATGAATTAGTGAAACTCATATTAGTTCCGATTTCAATCCACTCATGTACTTTACGAGCTACATTTGCACGGAATGTATAACGTTTATAACCAGAGTTGTTAATAATACCTTCCTGATCCAATATGTTACCGGAAATTGCATAATACCCTTTATCACTGGAACCACTAACACTCAAGTTATATTCCTGAGAAAAAGCTGTCTCAAACACTTCATCCTGCCAATTCACACTTGGATACTTACCATTTCTGTAATCGTCCGGTCCCGGAGAGTATACCGCTTCTCCTGTAGCCGGATCAACAGTGGATGTTCCCGGATAAGGTATTTTTTCATTTGCCCCATCATACTTATTAAACATCTCCGCAGCCTCATTACGATATTTAGCATACGTATAACCATCCAGCATATCCATCTTCTTCACCACTTTGGAGATTCCGAAATTAGCGCTGAAACTAATATTATCTTTGCCCTTAGCACCGCGTTTTGTAGTAACCAGTACAACACCGTTGGCACCACGGGAACCATAGATAGCAGTGGCAGAAGCATCTTTCAGGATTTCAATAGATTCAATATCTGCCGGATTGATGGCAGAAAGCGGATTGGTCGTTTGAAGCATACCATCCTTACCGGTCCCCGGAGTACCACTGGTTGTGAAAGGAATACCATCCACAATATAAAGCGGTTCCGTAGATGTAGAGAATGAGTTTGCACCACGGATCTGAATACTTACACCTGCTCCCGGAGCACCATCATTCTGATTAACCTGTACACCAGCAATACGCCCCTGCAAGCTTTGATTGATACTGATCGGATTGGTTTTCATCAACTCATCACTCTTAATACTGGTGACCGATCCCGTTAAATCACTCTTCTTCATCGTACCGTAACCAACTACCACGACTTCATCAAGCAATTCCGTATCCTCTGCCATTCTTACATTCAGAGTTCTCTGTCCAGGTTTCAAGGTTATCGTTTGTTCCTTATAACCTATACATGAGAAGACCAGCACATTTTTCCCTTTAGGGACATTCACGCTATACCGACCTTCCGTATCAGCAATGGAACCTACCCCGGCATCCTTAACCAACACATTGGCTCCAATCAATGGAGAACCATCGTTAGCATCAGTAATAGTACCGGTAACGATGGATTCCTGAGCCATCACATGACTACTCATTAAGAGCGTCATCAGAAACAACATAATGTTTTTCATATATAACACTGATTTAAAATAATAAATTCTTCAACACTGCAAATATAGCTGCCGTCTCTATGATAAACAAGTACAATTTTATCATTAACTAATACTATTTCGACACTATGCAATAAGTATCTGATCAGAAGGCATACCCCATTCAAACACGTTATATAAAACGAGTTGAAGAGTTTTTACCTAACATAGTTAAAAGTTAAATTAATACATTTCAAGAAAAGTATTCCTATATTATATTATCCCAATATAAGAATAAAAAAGCATCATATCACAGACTATAAACTATCCATTAAAACAATCTTTTCCCCTAAAAAAGCACCTATATCCTGACTCAACTAACCTTATTCTACCCTTATTTCAAAATTCCTATTTATTCCTTTAGATAGTCCTTCCTGACCACTTCCCACAAACAAGGAATATTTCCCCGGAAGCATCTTCCATATTCCTTCCTGCCATATAGAAAGCTGGCGGGGAGCAATTGTAAAAGTAACCGTTTTACTTTCACCCGGTTTCAGGTCCACTCTCGCAAAAGCCACCAATTTCTTTAACGGGAAAGTATAAACCGGAGTATTTTCACGGGAAATATATACCTGAACAACTTCTTCTCCTGCTACATCACTTATATTTTTAATTTCAATAGAACATTGCAAAGTACCATCCGGACGAACCACACCATCACTTTGCAAATGTGTATACTCAAAGTTCGAATAACTTAAACCGTGTCCGAATCCGTAAAGAGGCTTACTTGACAAATATTGATAGGTACGACCTTTCCAAATATCATAATCCAAAATATCCGGCAACTGCTCTTCCGATTCATAAATAGTCATCGGTAACTTACCCGATGGATTTTCTGAACCGAACAAAATGCCAGCCAAAGCCTTACCTCCCTCTTGTCCCGGATACCAAGCTTGAAGAATAGCAGGGACATTTTCTGCAGCCCATTTTGAAGTTAACGGATTTCCCGTGTGGAGTATCAAGGCAGTATGAGGATTCACTTTATAGATTTCTTTTAGCAGCAATTCCTGTGTCATAGGTAAATAAATGGAAGGCAGATCACGATTTTCACGAGCCAACTTTTCATCATTCCCCAAAGCAACCAATACTAAATCCGCCCCGGATACAAATTCTTTCACCTTATCTATTTGATCTGAATTTCCAAAATCAGAAACCAACATACAAGCAGCAGCACCCGTCTTATTTATATATTCTATTTTAACTGGCATTTTTCTGCCTGCCTCAAACGGAACCTCTACAGAATAAAACTGTAAACCACGAGCATTCCATTTATCCAAAACTAAACGATCATTCAACCAAATGCGCACTCCACCATCCGCATACATACCAATAGTATGTTTGCCACTTACCGGAGCTTTCAGATATCCACTCCATCTGACAGAATAATTATTTTTAGTTAAACGTTCATCCGGTGTACCATCTCCCCAGTCAAAACCCACAGTCTTATCAATTCTTGAAAACAAAGGGATATTACTCAGATTGTGCCCACTTATATAGTCAGCAGTAAGTCCCTGGCTCACCCCATCAGAAGCTACCAAATACTCCGAACCAACCGGAGAAATCACGGAAGTGCCTTCCATGTATGAAACCTTCACTTTTTTACCTACTAAATCTTTAACACCCTGAAGCAAAGAAACGTTATGAACAGGTTTCCCACTATATCCGCCCAGATAATTATTATCAGCAAATGGACCGACGATAGCTACAGAACGTATCTTCTTCTTATCTACAGGCAAGAAATCATTGTCATTCTTTAAAAGTACGATGGATTTAACCGCAGCTTCATAAGCTAGCTTCCCAAATTTTTCTCCTGCAAGTAACTTTTTATCATAATGATTATAGGGAACAAGTTCAATAGGGTCGAATTCACCTAATTTAAAACGTGCTGTTAATACGCGAGTCAAAGCCTTATCAATAGCTTGTTCTGAAACCAATCCCATCTTTACAGCTGCTACCAGTTTCTCGCGATAGGTTCCCCCACATTCCAAATCACAACCACTATTTATACCTAAAGCAGCAGCTTCCTCCAATGAGTTTACAACCCGGTGCTGCCAGTTCATGACTCCAATAGCTCCACAATCAGAAACAACAAATCCGTCAAATCCCCACTCTTTTCTCAGAACATCTCCTAAAAGCCAGGTTGAGCCACTCGGAGCCACTCCGTTAAAGGCATTATAAGCAGTCATTACAGATTGCGCATCCGCTTCCTTTACGCATGCCTCATAAGCCGGAAAGTAATATTCATACAACTGCTTGGTGGGTATCTGTGAAGAACTGGAGAAACGGTCATTTTCTTGGTTATTGGCAACAAAATGTTTTATTGTAGCAACCGTCTTCAGATAATCGGGATGATCTCCCTGTAATCCCTTCACAAAAGCTACCCCCAAACGGGAAGTCAAATAAGGGTCCTCACCATAAGTTTCCTCATTCCGTCCCCAGCGGGGATCACGAGCCATATTAATAGTAGGAGACCAATAAGTAAGTCCCTTTCCTATTTCCAAATATTTCAGGCGAGCCTCTGTAGAGATGGCAGAAGCTACTTTCTTAATTAATAATGTATCCCAGGTAGAAGCCAGATTAATAGCTTGTGGAAACACAGTCACTTCACCCGCACGAGCCACTCCATGCAGGCATTCATTCCAATAATTATATGAGGGGAGATTCAGGCGCGGTATGCTATCTGTTTCATTAGAAAGCTGAGCCACCTTTTCTTCAAGTGTCATCTTGCTGATGAGATTCTCTACACGTGCAGATATAGGTTGAGATAAATCGCCAATAATTCGCTCCTTCACTCCACGCACTTCCACTTTTCCACTTGCATTGAAAGCCGGACAGTCATCACATCCACCATTGTCCTGGGCCTTCAATGAAATATTTGCTAATATAAATGCTCCAACTAATAAAGACTTTCTCGCTTGCATATTTTCCAATAGATTAGAATATGTTTTTCTATTTGCAAATGTAGCGATATCCTAATACTCCAACTGATATTATTTTATCCTTTCATTGTACAATTCTTCGTTGAGTAGGGAAATACCTCTTTTAAGAGTAAGACAAACGATATGCCAAATACTAAAAGTTCAAAATCAGATCACTATCTTCTTCTTTCTATAATTCTCCCGGAACTCTTTCGGCGAACAATCCTTCTTCCGTTTAAATATCCGGTTGAAATTGGACAAGTTATTAAAACCACAGTCATAACATATCTCAGCAATCGTATGTGCAGAGTCCACCAGTAAACGGGTAGCAAAACCAAGACGGATATCTATGATATAATCAGAAAGCGTCTTCCCCGTACGCAACCGGAAAAAACGGCTGAATGAAACAGGCGTCATGCCTACCATATCCGCCAAAGTATTCAAGCGAATATCCTCCTGATAATGATCGGCAATATACTTCTGCACTCTTTGCACGCGACGACTATCTGAGAAAGTTTCTATTTTAGCAAAAGAAGAACTGGACAATACTTTCGCATCATCATATTGCGATAGCTCATAAAGTATTCTCAAGAAATGCATCACTGCATAAAAACCTTGTTCCTCCGAAGCCAGTCGATCCAACCAATTATATACTTTCATAATGGCCTGCATAGGAAAACTAATACCGCACTGAGCTTTCTCCAGCATACAACGAATACTATCGAACTGGTTCTTATTCATAAAGTTCTTGAAAAACAAGTCGGGCGAGAACTGAATTGTAATCTCACGGATTTCTTTAGAGTCACATTCATGCTGTTCCCACACATGTTCCAACTCTTTGCCGGTTATCAACACCAGATCATAATCTCCGATAACTTCGGCTGAATCTCCTACCACACGGCGGACACCGGCCGCATGCTCTGTAAAGTTGAGTTCAAACTCAGCATGACAATGAATAGGATAAGTAAATTCTGTCTTACGACGATCGGCAATATAAAAACAATCGCGATCGGACAAGGGAGTAATTTCCCTCATGATGTAATTTGAGCTTTCCATATTGACTGGTTAAAAAAGTATCATGTTGCAAATATAATCATTCTTTATTAATACAATAATTAATAAGCCTGATTTTATTTGCAATCTTCACAACGCTCCTATTCCGACATCTTTCACTAAGAAATCCGCTGTGCTTTGCTATACTTTTCGACAGTACAATCTGTTCTTTTCCGATAAAATCACTTACTTTTGTATTCTCACTTAAACTTAATAGCAATGATAAACCCCATTTACTCTCCCGACAGCAGTCGGTACGACAACGGCATGAAGTATCGCCGTTGCGGACGAAGCGGCATATTGCTGCCCGAAATATCATTAGGTTTGTGGCACAACTTTGGCGACGTCAATACTTTCGCTAATTCACAGGCAATGGCACACCACGCTTTCGACAAAGGGATTACCCATTTCGACCTTGCCAACAACTACGGTCCTTCCTACGGTTCAGCAGAAGAAACTTTCGGAATGATCATGAAGAAATCGTTCATGCCTTATCGTGACGAACTGTTCATTTCCACGAAAGCAGGACATGATATGTGGCCCGGCCCTTACGGCGAATGGGGGTCCAGAAAATACTTGATGACCAGCCTTAATCAGAGCCTGCGACGCATGAATCTGGATTATGTGGATATCTTCTATTCACACCGCTACGATCCCGACACTCCGTTGGAAGAGACTCTGCAAACCCTCGTAGATATTGTGCGGCAAGGTAAGGCCCTGTACGTCGGTATCTCAAAATATCCGAAAGCAGCAGCCGAATTTGCCTACCGTTACCTGGCAGAAAGAGATGTGCATTGCCTGCTTTATCAGGGAAGATATAACATTTTCAACCGCGAACCGGAAGAAGAAGGTATCCTGCAACAAGCTAAAGAAAACGGTACAGGCTTCATTGCTTTCTCTCCTCTGGCACAAGGTCTATTGACAAACCGTTACCTGAACGGTATTCCCGACGACTCACGCATTGCCAAAGGTGGGTTCCTGAAAAAAGAGGCATTGACTGACGAAACGCTGAAGAAGATAAAAGCCCTGAACGAAGTTGCCACGCAACGCGGACAAACTCTTGCTGAAATGGCTCTGGCATGGTTGCTGAAAGATGATATGGTTACCTCAGTCATTATCGGAGCAAGCTCTGTAGCACAGTTGGATGACAATCTGCAAAGTATCAAAAATACGAAATTCACAGCAGAAGAATTAGAAAAGATCAATCAGATAGATAATCTGAAATAAACTGATAATAAGGACTTGTTTTATCGTCTGCAGGCAGGTAAATCAGTTCCTTTTAAGAGTAACGAGCGTTTCCACGAAAGGGAACGCTCGTTTCCATTAAGGGAAACTCCAGTTCCTACGTGAAGAAACAGGCGTTCCTACGTGAAGAAACAAGCGTTCCCACAGGCAGGAAACTCCAGAACATTAATTTCCAATAAGATACGAACCAGTATTCTATCCCAAAAACTCACTTTCTTAAGACTTTCTTCACCAAGAATACAATTTTAACACACCCCTTTCTGAACCTTTTATTTTTTATCTTGTTCATGTACCAAAAGCCTGAGGTACCAGGGCAGGATTTTTTATATATAACCTAAACATTATAAAAGTATGAAGAAATTAATTCCCCTATTATTGGTGGTCTTAACTTTCGCAGCCTGCGAAAAAGACCCTGACATGGATAAGCTGGACAACAAATATCTGGTTTATACTAATTATGACTCGAAAGCCGATTTCAAAGCTTTCCAAACGTACTACATGCCGGACAGCATTCTTGTCATCGGCGATAAGAAAGAAGCCGAATATTGGAAAGATGAAAGCGCTCAGGAAATTCTGCAAGCCTATGCTACCAATATGAATAACCGTGGCTTTGTCCGCGTAGACGACCGTGAAGAAGCCAACCTCGGTTTACAGGTCAGCTACATCAAGAGCACTTACTATTTTAATGACTACGGACGTCCCGAATGGTGGTGGAACTATCCAGGTTACTGGGATGCACCTTACTGGGGTAACTGGGGCGGATGGTACTATCCGTATGCTGTGACTTATACTTATAGCACGGGGTCATTCATTACCGAGCTCCTAAATCTGGAAGCCACACAAGGCGAAAAAGAAAAGCTGCCCGTACTCTGGACAAGCTATATGAGCGGATTACTTAGCGGTTCCACATCTGTAAATACCAAACTGGCTGTTGAAGGCGTAAACCAAGCTTATGCTCAATCTTCATATCTGACTAATAAATAATTAGTAGTAAGTAGTTAAGTCGTTTAAAACAATAACAAGTATGAAAACAATAAAATATATTTCTATGAGAGTACTGGCGGTTGCCGCTCTGGCTCTCGTCTTCGCCATGCCGGCAAAGGCACAATTGACCGATAACGGTTATGCCAATATCGATTGGCAATTCAACTTCCCCCTGAGCAACCATTTCGCTGATAAAGCCAGCGGATGGGGTATGAGCTTCGAAGGTGGTTACTACGTCACTCCAAACTTTGCTCTCGGTGCTTTCCTGGCTTATCATAGCAATCACGAATACTTCGGACGCCAAACACTTCCGGTAGGTGAAGGCGGCAGCATCAATACCGACCAACAGCATACATTGTTCCAGTTACCTTTCGGTCTGGCAGGTCGTTATACTTTCGACCGCGGTAGCGCTTTCCAACCTTACGTTGGTGTGAAGGTAGGTCCTCAATACGCTGAAATGAAATCAACTTTCAATGTTTATGAAGCAAACAAGAGTACCTGGGGCTTCTATGTATCACCGGAAATTGGTCTCAACATTTACCCATGGGCTTATGGTCCGGGGTTGCACATTGCCGCTTACTATAGCTATGGCACGAACAAGGGCGACCTGTTCACTTATAGTGTAGACGGTTTAAGCAATTTCGGTCTGCGTCTGGGTATTGCATTCTAACATAATTTGCATTGCAACACAGATAAGTTTGACTGGTATTAATTGATTGTTTCAAGACGTGAAAAAGGGAATAACCGGCCGCGTGAGCGGGGGGCTATTCCCTTCTTCTATATATAGCTATTTTAACGCCTGATACATCACCTCCTGTATTCGTGTACGGATATCCATCTTCATCAGCTTCGTATTCCATACATCCGGATAGATACGATTGCAAAGGAAAACGTAAACCAGCCCATTCGTCGGATCAACCCAGGCACAAGTTCCTGTAAATCCGGTATGCCCATAAACAGTGGCAGGCGTAGCCGTAGCACAAGGACTCTTTGCCGGATTCTGCCGGTCAGGTTTATCGAATCCCAGACCACGACGACTGATGCAGGATACAGTAGTAGTAAATACACGACAAGTTTCCGGACTCAAATAACGCTTACCATCCAACTCTCCTCCATTCAACAACATTTGATAAATTTGAGCCACTTCCGTTGCATTGGAGAATAGACCGGCATTCCCTGATACACCGCCTTGGAAAGCTGCCGACTCATCATGCACGAAGCCCTGAAGAACCGTCTTCCGCAAGAATGGATCCACCGAAGAAGGTATGATTTCCGCTTTCGGTATAGGAGTATGCTTACCAGATACAATGCCTGCATATGCTGTTCCTGCCGTAGCTGCACCCTTCAATGGCAAATACCCCGTACGTTTCAACCCCATCGGAGCATAAAACTCCTGCTCCAAAAAAGCATCCATCGACATGCCCGTACGCGCCTCAACCAATTGCTGCAACAGGATGAAACCTACACAGCTATACCGATAACGGCGATCGCGCAACGGTGCCTTCACAATCGTTTGTTGATAGATTTCTCTAAAGGAACGATTCAGCCATAAGCTATCGGCAACTTGTAAGGTATGCTCTGCCGTCCGCACTTTAGAAGTCAACCCTTTCTGGAACTTAAATTTCAGATTAGCCCAGGTACGAACCCCTATCTGTACAGAATGTGCAGCATCCGGTTTTGCTTTGAAAAGAGTTCCTCCATAGCTCTCTTTATCGATAGCTTCCTGATAAAACAACAATGTAGAAGGTAATCCGGATTCATGCAACAACAACTGGCGGACTGTGATATCTTTTTTATCCGTATCTTGCAACCAAGGCAGATAGTCTGACACACGATCGGTAAGATTCAAACGTCCTTTATCATACAGCTTCATAACAGCGAGCAATGTTGCCGTAGTCTTTGTCAGCGAAGCCAGATCATAAACATCTGTCGGAGATACCGGTAAAGTAGCGCCGGGGATATTGGTCGTAGAGAGTTTTTTGACAGAAGCACCCGTAGCACCCAGCCAGGTATGTGTTCCGAAAGCTTTATTATACATTTCCTTTCCGTCTTTCAATATCACAATCTGACAACCGGGATAAGCTCCTTCTTTAATGCCTTCTTTCGCTATTTCATCAATGCGAGTCAACAGACGGGAGTTCATACCATGTTCATCAGGCACAAAGTGAAGCGGTGTTTTCGGAGTAATGGTCCGTCCATCTCCCGTAGTAAACAAGTCACTGATACTTGCCGACAGGCGTCCGTTTGCCGTTGCATCGGCATATAGTATTCTGGCTACCTGACACTGTACATCATCATTCGATGAATGTGCAAGTACTACAGCATTAGCAGCCGATACCGCACGGCGTATCTGCAACATTTGCTTACCGGGTATAAAAAGCAGATAAGCTGTTGGAATATCAGGAACAAATTCCCCAAAGAAGGCCTGATAAGGCGCCAAGCGATGTTCCGTCACACAAACAAGGATACGTTTATACTGTGACAGTGAATCACGCAACTGCTTACGTGCAGCCACCGGTAGCTCTTTTTTCAATTGAAAAATGGCAGGTACTCCTTTTGAACCAACAGGATTAATAAATCCGGAAAGCTCCTTCAGGAACGGTTGTATTTCTTTTGCATCACCTACATTGAGCACAGCCACTTCCCGGGTATCTACATCCAACGGAAGCACATCGTTTTTATTCTTCAATACGGTAATCGCCTCCTGGTTCAGGCGCCGTATCAAATCACGAGTGTGCGCCGTATTAATACGATTACTTAACCCCGAAAGGCGAACAAAAGGTTTCTTTGATAGGCCGAGAGCATATTTATAAGTAAGTACCTTCCGGCACTTTGCTTCAATCTCCGCTTCCGTCAGTTCACCGTTTTTCACGGCATCCAGTATAGCATCTACTTCTTCCTTAATCCGTCGGGGCACAAGCAGCAAATCATGCCCTGCTTTCAAAGCTTGCAGGCAAATACTCGTGTTATTGGCAGAAACACCTTTCATAGCCAATGCATCCGTAAATACCAGCCCCTGAAACTTCATCTCTTGTGTCAGCAAATCATGCACTACACTACGGGAAAGTGAGGAAGGCACCCCTCGTTTCGATTCAAGTATCGGCACCTCCAAATGTCCCACCATCATACCGGATAGCCCGGCCTGAATGGCTTTCTTAAACGGATATAACTCCACGCTATCCAAACGTGCACGAGAAAATGTCAACTTCGGCAACGAATGATGCGAGTCCACATCCGTATCACCATGACCTGGAAAATGCTTGCTCACGGAAAGTACGCCACCTTCTTCCAGTCCACGGGCATAGGCTATTACTTTATCGGCCACATTAGCAGGACTTTCTCCAAACGAACGGGTATTGATAACCGGGTTCTTCGGGTTGATATTCACATCCGCCACCGGAGCAAAGTTAACCTGCACACCAAGTTCCCGACATTGCCGGGCCATCTCGCGACCATATTCATAAAGCAGACTGTCGTTTTGTATGCAGCCCAGAATCATATTTCGGGGAAATACTGGTGTACCTCGCAAGCGCATGGAAAGTCCCCATTCGCCGTCAAAGGTTATCATCAACGGAACATCTGCCATCTTCTGTGCTTCATTGGTCAGTATCGCCTGGTTTTCCATCAATCCACCGGAAAAAAGCAGGCCGCCCACTTTGTAGCCATCCACAACTTTACGTAGCAAATCCCGGTTTGCCTTATCTTGCTGAGGAGCAATAGTATAAATGAATAATTGTCCGATACGTTCTCTCAGATTCATCCTGTTGAGTACCGAATCCACCCACTGCCGGCATCGTTCATCATTGGAAACAGATCGTATCATAATAGGTTCAACAGAAGGTACAGGAGATTGTGGTACCGACAGATGGTGTGCCTGAGCATCAAAGCGGACACAACAACTGTATATCATCAAAAAGAATAGGAATAGTTTTTTCATCATCATTTATGCATTAAGGCTACCAAAGTTATAGTATTTCGAACACAAAGACACGGAAAATACAGAGTTTTTTGGACTAATTAGTAAAAAACACTGTATTTCCCGTGTCTCCTGTATTTCTATACCCAGACTATTTCAGGCTTTTATAAATCGCTTCCTGTATATTGGTACGGATATTCATCTCAGTCAGTTTTGTATTCCACACATTGGGACACAGACGGTTGCTGAGGAAAACATACACCGTTCCATGTTCAGGATCCACCCAGGCACAGGTACCCGTAAAACCGGTATGTCCGTAAACGGTATTGGTAGCCGAAGGAGCACAAGGACTGTTCTTCAAATCCTTCAAATTAGGTTTGTCAAAACCCAATCCTCTGCGACTGATGGCAGAGGCCTCCGTAGTGAACAAACGGCAAGTCGCCTCACTCAAATAACGTTTGCCATTCCATTCTCCCCCATTCAGCATCATCTGGTATATCTTCGCAACTTCCGTAGCTGTAGAGAACAAACCTGCATTACCGGAAATGCCACCCATACAAGCGGCAGTCTCATCGTGCACATAGCCGCATAAATCCTGACGGCGCAGGAAATCATTTGCGGCCGTAGGCATAATCTCTTGTTTGGAGTACCTTAATAAGGGCAGATACATGGTACGTTGCAAGCCCATAGGTGCATAAAACTCTTTAGCCAGATAAAGGTCCATTGGCAACTTAACTATAGCCTCTACCACCTGCTGCAATAGGATAAAGCCAAGATCACTGTACACATACCGCTTACTGTCCATATCACACCGGGCAATCTTTTGCAAGATGGTATTCTTGAAGTTCTTGTTCAGCCACATTTTGTCAGCTACATGCAAGTTGTAAGTAGATGATTCTTTTTCAGCGACCAAGCCTTTCTTAAACTTGAAATTTGAACAATAATAGCTATGTTCACTGACTTGCGTGCGATGCCACTCATCCACCCAACTTTGAGCATACGGTCCATGCACCGAGTTCGGGTCGATGGCCTCCAGATAAAAACGAATATAAGGAGGCAGACCGGATTCATGAAGAAGCAAATCCTTTATTGTAATATTCTTCTTATCAGTATTTCGCAAGATTGGCAAATACTGGGACGCTTTATCCGTCAGCTTCAACTTACCCGTATCATAAAGTTTCATCACGGCAAGCAGTGTTGCAGTAGTCTTCGTCAAAGAAGCAAGGTCGAACATATCTGTAGGGCGTACAGCAGTGGTGTCTTTATCAGAATGAGTACCGAAACACTTATCATATACCGTCTGACCATCTTTCAACACCAGCACCTGACACCCTGGATAGGATCCGGCAGCCAATCCGCCCTTGACAATAGCATCGATACGATGCAACTCATTAGACTTCATTCCCAAATCTTCAGGAATAATACGTCCCGGTTTCATCCCCGGAGTAATCACACTTCCCTCACCGGCCTGATAGAGATTACCGATGCTCATGGAAAGCTTTCCCTGAGCAGGGACTTTAGCAAACAGTACACCCGCTACATATTGCTGAATATCCGCTTCCGATGAATGTCCCAGCACCACAGCACTGGCTTGATTCAAAGCCGGAACTAAAGGTTGCATCGCACGATAGGACGTGAAGAAAGCATATACTACGGGGGCGGGCAGATTCAATCCTGCCAGAAAATCGGCATAAGCAAGCGCATCTGTATCTTTACCTGATATGCTGATTACAACCCGCCGATAATTCGCCAGTTTGCGTGCCAGTTCACGGTGCTCATCTCCACTCATCTCCTTCGCCAAATGAAAACACTCCACGGGAACAGGTGACAATTTCTTCATCTCAGCAATGAAGATGCTGTCTTTACCTTCGACCACACTCAACAGTGCAATCGGGGTGTCGCCAACAGGTGTCAACGGTAATACTCCAAAATGATTACCCAGCACCGTAACAGCAGCCTGGCGAAGTCGCGTTACCAGTGCCTTGGCTTCATCTGTATGGATACGATAACTCATTCCGCTAACCTGCAACTGAGGACGCGGCTGACGTAAACCCAACAGATATTTATAAGTAAGTATCTTACGACATTTCTCTTCAACAACCTTCTCCGAAAGAACACCGTCTTTCACCGCATTCAGCACCTCTTGCACAGCATTTTCAGTATTATACTGCACCAGCACCATATCATTTCCTGCAAGCAAGGCCTTTGTAGTAACCTGGGGCACAGATGAAACTCCCTTCATATCCAGTGCATCCGTAAACACCAGCCCCTGGAATCCCATTTCATTTTTCAACAATCCGGTCACCACATTTCCGGAAAGTGAAGAAGCCGTGATAGCATCCGGTTCCAGCACAGGTACCTGCAGATGACCAACCATCACCCCACCCAAGCCGGCACGTATCATTTCTTTGAAAGGATACAGTTCCACACTATCCAGGCGTTCGCGGTTATAATATAGTGACGGTAATCCTTTATGCGAGTCCACATCCGTATCTCCGTGTCCGGGGAAGTGTTTGCACACGGACAACACACCGCCACTCTCCAGTCCACGGCTATAAGCGACCACCTTTTCAGCCACCTTCTTCGGGTCTTCCCCGAAAGAGCGTACATGGATCACCGGGTTCAAAGGATTGGTATTGACATCCGCATCCGGTGCAAAATTCACATGAACACCCAGCTCACGAAATTCCCGTGCCACTTCACGCCCGTATTCATAAATCAGATGGTTGTCTTCAATACAGCCAAGTGCAGCATTCTTCGGGAAATAAGGCGTACCTTCTAGGCGCATAGAGAGTCCCCATTCACCATCGAAAGTAATCATAACAGGAACTTTAGAATTCTTCTGGGCAATATTCGTCAGTATAGCCTGCTCTTCCGGTGTACCTTCGGCAAACAGCAGACCTCCTATCTTATATTTCTTAACCAGATCACGTATTTGTTTCTTCTTCTGTTTATCCACTTTGGCAGGAAAGGTGGTAACAATCAACTGCCCTACTTTTTCTTGCAGGTTCAAACCGGAATATACAGAATCTACCCACTGTTTGCAACGGGCATCTGCCGCTGAAGGGAGAAAAGGCGCTTCTGTCTGAGCATGAAGCAATCCTGCGCCACCCCACAAAAGGGCAGCAAGCAAAAAGAGAATAGGTCTCTTCATTTTTTTACTATTTATTACTTAGATGATTGGGATATTTATTCTTCCGCAAGTGTTAGTTTCAACATACCAACGTAAATTCCACTTTTTCCGGTATGCATCACAGGTACATTCTGACCGTCTTTATTCAAGTAGACAGCCGGTTCTTTCATAAAGGAATGAGTATGCCCACCCAGAATGGCGTCAATATGGTTCGTTTTCTGTGCCAGTTCTTCGTCACAAGAAGCATTTTTAAGTTGATAACCGAGGTGCGACAAGCAAATGACCACATCACAGCCTTCCTCATTCTTCAGCAAATCCGCCATTTTCTGTGCTACTTCTATCGGATCATTATAAACCACACCTTCACATTTATCAGCCTGCACCAACCCTTCCATCTTCGGAGCAAGACCGAATACGCCTATCTTCAACCCATTGCGGTTAAAGGTAGTATAGGGTTTCACCAAGCCTTCCAGCACCGTACCTGTCACATCATAGTTGGAACATACCACCGGGAAGTTTGCCATACGGAACAAGCGTGCCATATTTTCCAAACCGAAATCAAATTCATGATTACCTATCGTCATGGCATCATAACCCATAAGATTCATCATCTTTACTTCGACTTCCCCCTGAAACAAATTGTAGTAAGGAGTTCCTTGAGAAATGTCTCCGCAATCAAACAGTAACAGGTTGGGGTTTATTTTACGCGCTTCCTTAATAAAGGTAGCCCGGCGCACCGTTCCACCCATACCGGCATAGCGGTCGGCAGCATTCACAGCAATGGGTTCAATACGGCTGTGCGTATCACTTGTTTGCAGAATCACCAGTTGTTTGGTTTTCTGGGCAGAGTCAGGAGCTACCAGGCAGAGAGGCTCTACAGGTATCTCTTTAGTCGATTGCTGTGCGGATATCGAAAATAGGCAGCAAACTGCCATCAATAAAAGAATATATCGTTTCATGATTTATGATTTATAATTTATGATTATGCTCTTGCGAAGCTGGATTACTCATCTTTCACAGTTATCCTGCCTTCCATACGGGAAGTAATCTTCTTTCCGGCAGTAGTCTGTTGCTCCACATAGTCCATAAACAAACCACGCAAAGTAGCCCCATCCGGACATTCACGTTTCTCAGCTTGCGGCAGGGCAGTCATACCATCGTTTCCGTCTGCCAGATAATCAATGGTAGCAATTGTATAAAGCTGTTCATCCTCTATCGGACAGCCTGCAACCGTGCCTTCCAATAGTTTTCCGTCTTTTGTTATCAGAAGCTGCATCCCACTGACACCTTGCCCGTGACATGCTGCAATATTATTGAACAATTCTTTCAGATAAACCCCTTTCATGGTCAATACACAAAGAGAATTTTCGAAAGGCAATATCTCATAAATATTTTCGCAAGTAATAGGACCTTCAGTCAATACATTACGCAAGCCACCCATATTTATTAATCCCATATCGGCAGGCTTACCCAATACTTGTCCGGCTGCATTACGTAGAACATCCGCTACCAGATTAGAAAGCAGACTTTCAGGCGCTCCTTTGTCCATGCTTACTTCTGCAGTACCTACCACACGGAGCATGATACTGTCAACCTTCACCTTATAGGGAGCAAGCAATGCTATCGCTTCAGCATCAGGATTTACATCCCAGGTAGAGTCAACCGCCACCATCGTCCCCTCCGCCTTCGTCACCTTATATGCAGAACTACAAGAGCTTAGCAAGAATACAGCTACCAAAAGTACGGCAGGGATAAATTTCAAAGTCATTCTTTTCATTTCGTTTGTTTTTTAAATTGCTACAAATATAACGAATAGTCTTTCTTATCCCATCCTGACGGGAAGAAAAAGAATGAGCTTTTTCATTTTCAGGCACATTTTTAAGTTTCGAGATATTTTCACGTCAAACAGATTACACTTCTTCAGGCTGTACACGAGATATACTTGCTCCGTACCAAATCCGGGATTTCTTCGGTCAGAGATACTTCTGACTGGAGAAAGTATGGAGCAAGTAGGGTTGAGATACGATTGAGATACGGTTAAGGTACGGTTTATGAACCATCGTCACACTGAATATCCCCAAACATATAATAAACCAACGAAATTTACGTTACTTATCAAGTATTAAACAAGCAGATACATGGGAATAAGCATGGTAACCGATCAAAACTGGCACATAGTCCGCTACTCGGCAGAAGAAAAAGAACACTGGGACCGCTTCGTGCTCCATTCCAAGAACGGTACATTCATGCTGCAACGCGACTATATGGACTATCATGCCGAGCGTTTTCAGGATTGTTCCCTACTGATTTATTGCAATCAGAAATTAACAGCCTTGCTTCCCGGCAACCTTTCCGGTGATTGTTTTTATTCCCATCAGGGACTGACTTATGGCGGAATACTCCTCTCCGCCTCTATCACCTTAGTGCAAGCCGAAAGTGCGTTCCGCACCGCCCTGAATTATTTACATACGGAGTGCGGTGTACAATCAGTGGTGTATCGGGCTATTCCGCACATTTATCACCGCTATCCAGCGGAAGAAGATTTATATATCCTCGTTCGCTTGGGCGCACAACTTACAGCACGTAGCATCTCATCCGTAATTCCACTGGATGACCGTCTACCTTTCCGCACCCTGCGCCGTCGCCAACTGAAAAAGGCACAAGCCTGTGCATTGACAATCACAGAAGACGAGGACTTCGCCTCTTTTTGGTCGATATTGGAAGAAAACCTACATGAACGATATTGCGTTGCCCCGGTACATTCACTGGAAGAAATCACCCGACTGCACAAAAACTTTCCCCGTCAGATTTCCCTTTTCCGAGTATGCGACGGAACTGAAACACTGGGCGGTTGCGTAATATACGAAACCGAAGAAGTGGCCCACGTGCAATACATTGCTGCTTCCACACAAGGAAAGAAATGCGGAGCACTCGACCTGCTTTTCCACAAACTGATATACAGCCGCTATGAACAAAAGCGTTACTTCGACTTCGGCATTTCCACCGAACAAGGCGGACAAATATTGAATGAAGGATTACTTTTCCAGAAGGAAGGTTTCGGTGCAAGAGCAATCATGTATGACGTTTACGAATTGAAATTATGATAAAGTATTTAGACCTGCAAAAGATCAATGCTTCCTTTGAGCCTGAACTGTCGGATGCCTTACTACGTGTTTCCCATTCGGGATGGTACCTGTATGGAGAGGCGACGGCTCGTTTTGAGCAAGAATTCGCAGCCTACTGCGATACAGTTCATTGTGTAAGTACAGGAAATGGGCTGGATGCTCTTACATTAATATTTCTTGCTTACCGTGAATTGGGAGTCATGGATGCCGGAGATGAAATAATCGTCCCTGCCAATACATACATCGCAACCATACTCTCTATCATCCGTGCCGGACTGAGACCAGTGCTCTGTGAACCTGCCTTTGAAACATGCAACATAGACCTCACCTATGCAGAATCACTGATTACCCCTCGTACGCGTGCCATATTACCAGTCCATCTATATGGACGTTTAGCCGATGTGCAAGGAATATACGATCTGGCTAACCGCTACGGACTAAAAATCATAGAAGATGCCGCACAGGCACATGGTGCCATCTGGCACAAAGGCTTACCGGGAAAAGGAAGCCCGGTCTTGCGAGCCGGTAATTTAAGTGATGCCGCAGCCTTCAGCTTCTATCCGGCCAAGAACCTGGGTGCCATGGGAGACGGCGGTGCCATAACCACCCATGATGCCGAACTTGCCACCACCGCACGTTCCATTGCCAATTACGGTTCCACAGAAAAATATGTTCATTTGTACCAAGGCATAAACAGCCGATTGGACGAATTACAGGCGGCGGTTCTTTCCATAAAGTTATCCCGCTTAGATAAAGATAATGCCCGAAGGAGGGAGATAGCACAATCCTATAAAGAAAATATTGACTGGCAACGCTTGGGATTACAAAGTACTGTCCATACGGATCATATTAATGAAGCCAATGTCTTCCACATCTTTCCCGTCTTTTCTCCCCGCCGGAATGAATTGCAACGTTATCTGACCCAATGCGGTATTTCTACTCAGATTCATTATCCCATTCCACCTCATCGCCAGGAAGCGTTGAAAAAGGAATATGGAATGCAACAACTCCCCATTACAGAACGTATCCATAATGAGGAGTTAAGTCTCCCCATCTCTCCATTACTCACGAATGAAGAGACAGAGCATATAATAAACCGCATCAACGCCTTTATTTAGAAAGTCAGCACCTTATAATATGAAGACTTCGGTAACAGGTTCTCATCAAACAGAAGCGGATAATTACGCTGACGATTCCCCCAACGACGATCCAACCATGAATCGCCATCATACACATTCCAGAAAGTTACGTTACTAATCACATGCTTATAATCACGCATCACCCGGAACAACATATCATACTGGGCCACTTGTGCCGCATCCGCCTCAGGAGTCAGTTCCAACTTCTTACCCTCCTGATTTACACTGAGCTGTCCGCCTTGTTCCCGAGTGTTGATACGAACATCCAATTCAGTAATATGAATATTATCAACCACTTGTGAATAAAGTTCGAGAGCCTTTCTGAACTCATCTTCCGTAGGAGAAAGAACATTGTAGTGTCCTTGCATTCCGATACCGGAAATGGGTATTCCTTCGGCCTTCATACTCTTAACCATATTATAGATACGATCGCGCTTGGCAGGATTCGTTTCATTGTAATCATTATAGAAAAGCAATGCTTTAGGGTCCGCTTCATGAGCATACTCAAAAGCCTTTTTAATAAACTCATCACCTGCAATCTTGTAATAGAGAGACTGACGGTAAGGAATCTCCGCTTTCGCATCATCTGTCATTGCTTCGTTCACCACATCCCATGCATAAACAACATCTTTATAACGATTGACGATAGTGTGAATATGAGTTCTCATTCTCTCAAACAACACTTCCTTTGAAACTAAATCACCTTTTTCATCATGGAACATCCAATCTCCGGTCTGAGCATGCCAAACCAGGCAATGTCCCCGAAGTCCAATCTTATGGGCACGTGCGAAGTTAGCAATCTTATCGGCATTTTCCCAGTTCCATTTTCCCTCTGCAGGCTGTGTGGGTTGAGGTTTCATATCATTCTCCGCAGTGATACTGTTGAAGTTAGAAGTAATCAATGCTATCTGTTGAGGTGAATTAAAATTCGCCATATTCACCGCACATCCTATAGTGAAATAATCAGCATAGGCATCCTTTAGATTATTCACTCGAATATCATTGGCAGAAGTAGCATGCAAACCTATCAGACAACCAGTAAAGCCACCGGCAACATTGGTTGAAAGAATATCACCGGACACGGTGTTACCCAGCAGCACGAAATTATTCCCATCCAGCGAATAACTAAAGTCATAATTATCTCCTACACCTTTCACCTGCAACCGGATTGGATTCTTCATATCCACCTTTGCACTTGCAAGAAGGCGGGTATTGCCTTTTTCTGTCTTCGCCAGCACCATATGGAAATCTTTATCTTGCTTCATCAGACCGAAAACATAATTAAAATTTTCACTCTGCACACAAGTGATACCTGCTAAGTCTTTCTCCGTTTTCGGAGTATAGTTCAAAGTAGTAGTAAATGAGAAGTTATTATGCTGCTGTCTATAGAAAAGCGTCGAAGTTGGTTTCACTTCTTTTATGTTTACCGGGAACGGGGTGACTTGTAATCCTCCGTCCTTCAGAATTGAAATAAATTCTTCACGAGGACCTCTCAAACCAATCCAGCGGTAATCCAGTTGCGGAGATGTGAAGTTTTCGGTAAACGTAAAATTACCGTTAGGGAAATAGCCGTCTTTTCCGGTTTTATTTTCAACACCTGTAGGAGTCTTCAGCTTTGGCTCCATCGGGATAAGTCCGTTTTCAAAGACGGGGAATTCACCCGACCAGTCTACCGGCAGGATAAATGTCTCCCGACCGATATTCACTCTGCCCTTTTCATTGGGGCGGATAGCCAGAAATACACCGTAGTACTTGCCATCAGGTCCCTCTACCAAATCGGCATGTCCTGCCCAATCTACCATATTCTTCCGGTTATGATCCAAATATCTCTGGCTCAGGATAGGATTGCTCGGAGCCGGGATAAAGGGGCCTTTCGGGTTATCACTCACAAAGATAACTTCACTATGCCAGCCCCCCGTACCACCTTCGGCACACATCAGATAGTAGCGTCCGTCTTTCTTATAGATATGGGGAGCCTCAATCCAGATAGGCTTTTTGGATAAATCCACGCCCCCGTTTACAATAACCTGATCCGTACCGGGAATCACCTGATCGTTTTCCACATCATACTCCCAGATTTTAATCACACGGTGTCCGTTATAGAGTTCTTCGCCACGCTTCGGTCCATCGTTATGAACCACATACGCCTTGCCGTTATCATCAAAAAAGATAGATGGGTCGATACCGTCAAAATTCAACTTAATAGGATCACTCCATCCTTTGAAAGGATCTTTCGACTTTACAATGATATTCCCGAATCCCCCTGCAAACTGAGTGGTAATCATATAGAAAGTATCATTATTGGGGTTATACTTGATGGCCGGAGCATATACACCGGCACTGATACCCGTATCATGTACTTTCAACTGTGAAGTACGGTCCAGCACATGGCCGATCTGCGTCCAGTTCACCAAATCTTTTGAGTGGAAAATAGGCACACCGGGAAACATGGCAAACGATGAACACACCAGAAAATAGTCATCCCCTTTGCGAGTTATGGACGGATCGGGATAGCAACCCTGCAAAATAGGGTTATAAAACTCACCGGGCGACAGAGGATTCTCACTGTACACCCGATCATTGCCCTGATAGACCACCTGCGAGAATACCGGAGCACCCTTTACCTTTTTACCTTTAGCTCCCTGGCTAAATCCTGTTACTGAAAACATTGCCATACAAACTGACAACAAAATGATACGCTTACCCACGGAAAGCGTTGATTTCACCTTTCTCATTTCTATATAAAATATCTATTTATAATTACGAATCACTTTATTTCTTATCGCTGATACGGAAATAGTCAAAGTCTACATACCCCCCGGAAGTCTTGGTAGCATAATTGAATAGTCCGAAACGGTACCCCATAAAATGTGGGAGGGTATAGGCCATTTTAAGCTGACTACCTATTTTAATCCACTTCTTGCCATCCAGGCTATAGTAGAAGTCTGCCATATCTTTCCTATCCGTGAAGTTACATTCGGCTTTCAAGAATACTGTATCCTGGTTCAGTGGCAGACTTTCCACCTCTTCCGGCTTATCAGTCTGCGCACTTACCATTACAATCTTCTTTACCCCGTTTTCATACATTACACCTACGAATCCATATTTTTTCTGAAGAAGTGCAAGACCTGCAAAATCTCCCTCTTTCATATTAGATACATCCATAGAAGTGGTTCCCGAACATACCGGACCAACCGTTCGCTGTGTCAATGTATTTCGTGCAGACAAGAAATCAGCATCCACCCGTCCGGTTTTAAGGCGCAGATACCCCTTTCGTTCACCAACCGACCAAAGAGAATTATCTGGGTTGTGATTCCACTGCCAAACCAGCGGCAAAGCTGCATCTTTTTTCTTGCGTATAAACTCATCCGAAGCTACAATACCCGGTATTAAGCCTTTACTTGCCGGTAGATCCAATGTTTCCGGAACTTTTCCATTTATTCCAAGAACGGGCCAGCCATCTTCCCATTTTACCGGAACAAGGTAAGGAATACGGCCTACCGCGCCATTATCACGGAAAAGATAAGCAAACCATCTGCCATCAGGCGTATCTATCAAGCCTCCTTGAGCCACACCTTTATCCTGCAAAGCTACTCTACCCTCCCAAGGGCCATTCATATTATCAGCGCGGTGAATAACCACTGTACGCATTCCTCCCCTCGGCCAGGTTATATTAAATAAATAATACTTCCCATTCACCTTAAATAACTGTGAACCCTCGGCGGGCAAACCGACATTATCCCCTGACGGAGCACTGGCATTCTCAATAAAGATACGTTCAGTGCCTTCTTTGATGCCGGATAAATCGGATTTCAACTCCGCTATATGCAGTTTGCCACCTCCCCAGATGATATAAATACGGCCATCATCGTCAAAGAAAACCGTATGATCATGATAAGAGGGAGTAAACGTGATTGTTTTCCAAGAACCCTTTTCTATATCTTCCGTAACATATATATAGGTCTTCCCGGTAGTGCTGGAGAATGTCGATACATAATACATATTATTATGATAGCGAATACAGCTTGCCCATGTTCCGCTTCCATACGCATTTTTTCCATTATTCAGGTTCAGTGCATCCACATCTGCCAGAATATCATAGCAATAATTCACCAATTCCCAGTTCACAAGATCTTTTGACTTCATAATGGGGACTCCCGGAGCCATGTGCATGGTCGTACTACTCATATAATAGGTATCTCCTACCCGAATCATCGACATATCGGGTACATCGGCATAAATCACCGGATTTCCGGCTGAGTTTCCCTGGCTCAAAGCTGTGCAACTATACAGGATGGTTACCAGCAAGAAAAGATAAAAACGTCTTTGCATACTATTTCTTTTTTGATATTTCTTTGCTTGTTTCTTTCGCAGGGAAATCTCCCTGCAGCAAATATACAACATAGACATCAAAAGGCACCTACAATCATTTTACACAAACTTTCGCTGATATTACATCTTTCTGCAATAACATTTCATTTTCTTTCACTCATGTTACATCCGAAAGATACAGAAGGTATTCAAGGGCAAATACAGGCTTAAAAAGAAGAAAAAGGTAGGAGGTAATTGTTGCACCATCTGAAACAAACAGTTCCATGCCGTGAAACAAATGATGAGTTATAAAGGGCATTAATGCCGTTCCCAGAAATCGAGGTATTGCCGGGCTACTTTGATATGATCATGATGTTTGGCTACGTATGCTACACTTTGCGCCGACAGTTCCGGAATACGTTCTTTATGAAGAACAATCTCTTCCAGTTTCTTGTAAATATCCTGTTCATCAGGCAAGACATTGATAATGGGGCGAAGCTCCGTTTCATTTAAGATTTCGTAGTTTTCGGGTTCACCGCCTCCCACAACAGTTACTCCTTTTGCCATGGCAAGCAGTGAGTTCATAGAAGGAGTATATGAATACAACTGGTCTAACTGCACATCTGCGTCATCCATCAATTGCTGATAAAGGGCATAAGGCACATCATGCACTTCGGTAATCCGGCAAAGGTCGGGATGCTTGCGTTGCACTTCTTGCAACACAGGCAGCATGACATCAGTACCTTTTAAATTACTACGGGCCGATTGAATACCAATAAAGAAATTCAATTTCTCCGGTACACAGCGAACGCGCGATGTTACCTTCCGCAAATCAATAGGCAAAGGAATAAAGGCTGTTTTCTCAGGGAAGCCGGGTTGATAAGAAACGTAATATTCCCATAAGCAAGCGATAATGCCATTACAAGTTTCAGCTATAGCCCGAGTGGCACGAGCTGCCCCACCATAATACCAATCCTGAAGAGTAATCTGATTAAAAGCTGTATCACGATACCGGCCTCCGATCTTAAAATCCGAATAGTGGAAAACATCTGTTTCCATACAAGCGCGGATATAATAATAATCGGTCCCGAAAGCTCCCAAGAAGACCTTACCATTATGTCGCTGCAAATAACGATAAACCGGCAGAGTGCGTTCGCTGCGTAGGCGCAGAAAATAAGGACTGATAATCTGTACAACATCATATCCCCGAAAACTCGGTAGATGACGCAAGATGCGGAGAATACAAAAAATGCCATCACGCAAACTATCCGTCGGCCGGTCAAGAGCTATATCGCGCGGATAGTTTCTCCAGCCACAACCATCGGAAGCAACACAAACGTCGTGTCCTAATGCCCGAAGCCCTTCCGCAAGACTCCAATGCAACCCGCTAAATTCTCCAAGTAATAATATCTTCATATAACCAAACGGATATAAACATTAATGACAGGACAAACCAAACAATACTTCCAGGAATAGTTTTTATAAGGTAAAGGCACTAATCCATTTTGTTTCAGGACAGCCAATCGTTGGTTTATCTCTCTCATACTGCATTTATTTCTCCACATCTGACGGATATAATCAATAACAAGAAAATGGATTCGTCTATCCAATGCTTCCAAACGTCCAGCAGAAGTAACTGACTGACTAAACGCTTTCAAACGGAAAAGCATTTCCTTGAAAGCTAATATTCTCTTCCGGCACTTTTCATCAACATTCACTCGCGTCAAAGAAGATGAGGAACGGTAATAACCATATACTTTATAAGAAGTCACCAACATTTTTCGGGCAAAGAGGTAAGCTTTGGCTACAAACTCTTCATCCTCAAAAAAGCTCGTCTCACTGAAATAAAGAGAAGACGTTTCCAGCATACTCCGACGGAAGATATGCGTCCAAACAACTCCTGTAAAGTTGTTGAGTGCCATAAAGTCAGCACCGGATGAGTATTCCACATAAGACAGCGATTGATTTGCCGGACTCTGTTGTTCTAACAAAAAGTGACAAGTAAGCTCCTGAAAACCAAACTTCAGGATATCAGGCGAATACAGTCTCAATAGAGACAAACAAGAAGGCAGTGTATTCGGCAATAAGACATCATCTGCATCTACAAAAAAAAGATACTCACCATGTGCTTGTTGCATTCCATTATTACGCGCTCCTCCCGTAGTCTGACTCTCGTCATCCGCTACAATTATCTCATAGCTTCCCTCTTCCATCCCTTGCCGGCGGATAGAATCAAGACAACGTTGCAGCAGCACCGGGTCTGCCGTACCGTAAAAGGGAATAATTATGCTGATAAAAGGACTCATGCAGCAAATATACAGAAAATCCTCCCCCAGCCCTACAGCCGGAGAAGGATTTTCAAGAGAAAGACACTAAAAAAGTTATTCAATCGGTATTCCTTTATAGAAGTCCAATATCTTTGTACGGAACAGATATTCATATTTAGCCTGCAATTCATCAGATTGGGCTTTCATCAGATTCTGTTTCGCTTCGTTATACTCTACAGCGGTTGCTTTACCATTGTCATACTTTTCACTCATCAGTTTGAAAGACTCTGCACTGGCATTGGTAGCTGTACTACTACTGGTATATTTGCTCTCGGAAGCCAATGCATTGTACCATGCCTGCTGTATTTCCTTATAGAGCGTCTTCTTTACATCGTCCAACTGCAAAGAATAATTCTCCTGCTGTAAGCGGGCAGTACGTACACGATTGCGAGTGGCAAAACGGTTAAAGATGGGCACACTAAGACTGAGTCCTACGTACTTGCTAAAGTTATCCCGCATTTGCTGACTGAAATTACGATCGAGAGTAGAATAATAATTCGTACCAAGACTACCATTCAGATTCAATTTAGGATAAAAAGCACTCTGAGCAATACGAATACTATGTTCACTACCTTCCAAACGATATTTTGCAGCCTGAACAGCAGCTTTACTTGTTAATGCCGTCTGATAAACCTCATCCGGTGGAGTAAGAGGAAGCAGGTCCAATTTTACCGCAGGAGCTGATAAAGAAAACCCTTCCGGAGTTTCCAACTCTATAAGCTGGCTAAGATCAAGTAAAGCAAGCTGGTAATTATTATCTGCCTGTACAGCTTTCATCTCATCTTGTGCCACGCGAGCCTTAGCCTCAGCAACCTCGGCAGGAGATGCTTTACCCAGTTCGGCAAGACGTGCAATACGTGCCAACTGTTCTTTACTCAATGCCACCTGACTGATGGCTACCTGATATAGCTCCTGATCGAATAGCACCTGCAAATACGCAGAAGCAATATTAATGGAAATATCCTCCTTAGCCTTTTCCAAATCCGCAATAGCGGCTTTCAGATTCAATTTAGACAAAGCATACTGATTGGGAATTTCCAGACCGGAAAATAAGGGAATACTGGTAGACACAGACATATTGGTGCTGTTACTACTTGTATTGACATAAACCGTAGAATAATCACCAGTGGCTTCATTCTTTACAGCCGTCTGCGTACGCCCCCAGTTCCAGCTTTGTCCGGCACTACCATTCAGATTCGGCAGACGTGCCCATTTGGCCGTGTTCACACTCACGGCACTTTGTTCCGCAGCGTTGGCAGTTCGGCGGATGCTAATATTATGTTCTATAGCGTAGTCGATGCACTGGCGCAGCGTCCAGCCCTCCTGAGCCTGTACTGAAACGGCAAAGATGGCCATGCATCCCATTATTAAGTTCTTCTTCATAATCTGTTATTATTGAATTATACAAGGTTACTCCAACGGTTTTTATTTATCCTTCTTTTCTGCACCACGTACTTTAGACTTACCGTCTACACCGTCTTTGATAACAATCTTGATACCATCGCTCATGCCAACTTTCACTTCTTTACGTTCAAACTTCTGGGTAGGCACACTATCCGTCATCACATATACGAATGTGCTGTCCCCACTGAATTCGATTGTACTCTCAGGCAAGGTAAGTGCCTGCTGTGCACGTTCCAGTACAATTTCCGCATTAGCAGAATAACCCGAACGGATCATCACCGTATCCGGTACCTGGATAGCCGCTTTTATTTCAAACTGATTGGCACCATTCTCCTCCACTCCCTTCGGAGAAATATATTCCAGTATAGCATCGAATGAAAGATTCTGCAAAGCGCCGATTGTCAGCTTCACCGGCATTCCTTCATGCACACGTCCTACTTCCGTTTCGTCAATCTTACCTCTAAAGATGAGATCGTTCATGTTAGCAACCGTAGCGATTGTAGTACCATCATTGAATGTATTACTCATAATTACCGAGTTACCGGCCTTTACTGGTACATCCAGAATCAAGCCGTTGATTGTAGAACGGATCAGCGTACTTGAAAAAGAAGCACTGTTCTTTGTAATACCCTCCTTCACAATTTCCAGATTATCCTTAGCTGTTTGCAACTCCTCACGTGCCTGTTTCACACTAACCTCAGCTTTTTCATAGTCCTCACGGCTAACCAGCTTGTCCTCAAACAATTTCTCTACACGAGCGAAGTCAGTTTCACCCTGCTTCGCATTGAGTTCAGCCAGACGCACACGGCTCTCGGCAGAGTTCAGCGTACCCAGTTCGGGAATTACTTTCACTTTAGCAATCACTTCACCCTTACGTATCGTTTGTCCGGCTTCTTTATACAGCTCGTCAATGATACCCGATATCTGAGGCTTGATAAGGATCTCGTCTCTCGGTTCCACCTTTCCGGTTGCCACCGTTGTTTTCTCCAGATCAGCTACTGCCGGAGTAATTGTCTCATAAACCGTAATCTTCGGTTTAGACTTCTGATAAAGGAACACGAACGTGAAGATGAAAATGGCAGCTACAACTACCAACAATGCGATTTTCAGATACTTTTTCATACTATTATTATATTATTGTTTTTCTATTTTAATTTTTACCTTACTGTCTGTAGGGCTTCTCTAAATATTCAGATACCTCAATTATTCATCCCTGATAGCCTCGATAGGCTTGATCGCCATGGCACGATAAGCGGGAGCCAGCCCTGCTAGTACCCCCAAACCTATCAGCAACGCACATGTACCGATAGCCAGCCCGAATGAAACCTGGTAATGCGTAGTTATATGCCCCGGATCATTGGCAGCAACCTCCAATACCTGCAACACCAATACGGCAAAAGAAATACCTGCCATACCCGCAATCGTGGTCAGCACCATACTTTCCGAAAGAATCTGTTGCAGAATATCCCGTGGACGTGCTCCAATAGCGCGTCGAATACCGATTTCCGTAGTACGTTCGCGCACCGTTACCATCATAATGTTCGATACACCAATTGCTCCGGCAAATAAAGTACCCAAACCTACCATCCAGATCAAAATCCGGACACCAGTCATCAGATTATCCACCATAGAGAACATAGCCTCTGCATTCAGCATCATCACTGCCTGCTTATCATCCGGAGATATGTAATGAGCCGCCTTTACAATGCGCTCTACCTTATCCTGAATATCCGTTACCTTAATATTCGGTTTCACTGTAAAACATATCACATGTATCCGGTTACCCAGATTATATGCCTGTTTCATGGTAGTATAAGGCAAAGTCACAGCCTCCGATGCTTGTCCCTGGATATTCATATTCCCCTCGGACGAGCACATACCGATAACCTGGTAATAAATACCGTCTACCCGAATATACTTTCCACATGGATCTTCTCCCGGGCGGAATAAGCTTTCATACACACGTTTACCAATCACACACACTTTACGCGCCTCCTTAATATCCACATCATTAATAAAGCGTCCGTATGCCATCTCTTGATGCTCTATATGTTCATACTCGGGATACAGTCCCTTTACACTACAATCATATTTTTTATCTCCGTGTATGGCTGTTCTTCCCCAATAAGCGATGGACGGTGTAATGACATCTATTTCATTCACCCCATGACGCAGACGCTCAATGTCCGATAATTCCAAATCCCACCAGCGTCCTTTGCGGAAACCTTTATACGCTTCCCCCGTCTTCTGCGAAACCAGAAAAGCAGAATTCGTGGCAAAGCCCTCAAACTGGGAACTCATAGCCTGCTGCATCCCCTGGCCACCACCAATGAGTGCCACCAGCATAAAAATGCCCCAGAATACACCAAAAGCCGTCAGTAAGCTCCGCGTTTTGTTTCTTGTAATCGTGATGAGGATTTCCTCACAAGAGTCTATATCTATTCTCATAATTTCTATTTACGATTTACGTTCGACTTAATCCGCTCTCAATGCTTCTATCGGACTGATACTCACAGCCTTCTTCGCAGGGAAGAATCCTGCCAGTGTGCCTGCGATAATCAAAGTGAGCGTAGCCTGAATGGCAATCCCCAAATCTACTGTCGGGTTCGAGAACATGGTTTGCTGGAACATTCCCGCATCCATAGTCTGATTACCAAAGGCTGAGTTCATCCATTCCGTGACGGCAATGCCGGCCACCATACCTATATATCCGAACAGAGTAGTGATAGTGACACTCTCCACAATTATCAACCAAAGGATGGATAACGGCTTCGCTCCAAGTGCCTTACGGATACCGAATTCACGAGTACGCTCCTTCACTGTAATCAACATGATGTTCGAAACTCCTACAATACCGCTCAGTAAAGTAAAGATACCAATTACCCAGATAGCTGTACGCAGCATTCCCATTGCATTTTGCGTCCGCATATAATCCGTGAAGCGGTTCCATATCCAGATAGCACTGTTATCCTGAGGATCGAAACGGCGACTGGCACCAATTACCCTACGATAGTTTGCCTCAAAAATTTCATTGCTCTCTATCGTTTCCAGATTCTTAGTCGTAAAGATGATATTATTCAGCTGTTCACCCTTATTATAAATGGTCTGCAAAGTAGAGAAAGGGATATAAGCCTCACTGGCTTCACGGTCTCCCTGGTCGTTATAGATACCAACGATCTGATAGGCCACTCCACTTGCATTAACAAACTGTCCGATAGGTTCAGTATGAGTCTTACCGAATAGAATTTCAGCAGTTTTCTTATGTATAACCATCACTTTCCGGCGCTCCTTCAAGTCATTTTGGTTGATAAAACGCCCGTCTGCAGTCTTCACAGTCTCCACCTCCGTATAGTTAGGATGTACCCCCATCAGAGAGATATTAACATACTCCTGCCCAAAACTGACGTTTACATTACTCTGCCTTACAGTAGCCCCGGCACTGATGACATGATCCGGAAAAAATTTTTCGGTAGCTTCCAGATCATTATTCTCCAAACGGACACGACGTCCCTCTTTCAATCCCGCATAAGGCTTGGAAGTCCATCCCGGAAAAATGCGGATAGAGTTCAATGCGCGTTCCGAGGAAGATTGGTCGAAAGCATGGATAATACCGTTTCCGGCACCCAGCAATACGATAAGCATAAAAATGCCCCATGCCACGGCAAACCCTGTAAGGAACGTACGCAATTTGTTCCGTTTGATGGTTCCGTATATTTCTTGCCAAATATCAAACATATATTCATTTACTATTTGACAATTTACAATTTACAATTTGCCTTCCGGAATGTTGGCGAAGCTTCAATTGTACGTTGTAAATTGTACATTGTACATTCTTTTATTTCATGAATCCGTCTTTTCCGAATGGAGAAGCATCATGATTCTGATTTTCTTCAATACTGCCGATAATACCATCCTTAATATGAATAATCTTATCCGTCTGATTGGCTACACCGCTTTCATGCGTAACCACCACAATAGTCATACCTGTCTTGTGCAAATCTTTAAGAATCTGCATAACTTCCACGGAAGTCTTACTATCAAGGGCACCGGTAGGTTCGTCAGCCAGGATAATCTGCGGCTGAGTGATAAGAGCACGGGCAATGGCGACACGCTGTTTCTGTCCGCCGGACATTTCGTTCGGCATGTGATGCGCCCAATCTTTCAACCCCAAGCGATCCAGATACTCCAGTGCCAGGGCATTGCGTTTGCGACGGCTCACTCCCTGATAGAAAAGGGGTAGTGCCACATTCTCCACTGCATTTTTAAAGGAAATCAAGTTAAAAGACTGGAAGATGAATCCAATCATACGATTCCGGTATTCAGCCGCCTTGGTCTCACTGAGATTTTTGATCAGCGTACCATTCAGATAATACTCACCGGTATCATAATTATCCAGAATACCTAATATATTCAGTAGAGTGGATTTACCGGAACCCGAAGCTCCCATAATGGAAACGAACTCCCCCCGTTTAATTTCGAGGTTGATGCCTTTGAGCACATGTAGGGGTGCCCCGTTGTTGTAGGTCTTGTTAATGTCTTTCAGCTGTATCACGAATCTCTCTGTTTTTAGTCTGTTTCTTATTAATTTTCACTATTAGACGCAGCTATGTTACGAAAAGTTGCAAATGAGGTGAAGTTTTTTTCAAAAAGATTTTGAAGTATCATTTTTCTTTGTGTAATTTGTAACCATAAAACTAATTAACTAACCCTTTAAACAAAACATTAATATCATGAATTCAAGCATGGAAAAGCCCTACGTAGTAGGTATTGACATAGGCGGAACAAACACCGTCTTTGGCATTGTGGATGCACGCGGAACTATTATCGCAAGCGGTTCCATCAAAACCGGCGCTCACGAACAGGTAGATAATTATGTAGACGAAGTCTGCAAAAATCTGTTACCTTTGATTATCGCCAACGGTGGTGTGGATAAAATTAAAGGTATCGGTATTGGTGCTCCCAACGGTAACTACTACAGTGGTACTATTGAATTTGCCCCTAACTTGCCCTGGAAAGGTGTAATTCCTTTGGCAGCCATGTTTGAGGAACGTCTGGGTATCCCAACTGCATTGACGAACGACGCCAACGCCGCAGCTATCGGTGAAATGACTTATGGTGCTGCACGTGGTATGAAAGATTTCATCATGATCACTTTGGGTACAGGTGTAGGTAGCGGTATCGTTATCAACGGTCAGATGGTTTATGGTCACGATGGTTTTGCCGGAGAATTAGGTCACGTCATCATACGTCGCGAGAACGGTCGTCTCTGCGGATGCGGACGTCATGGCTGCTTGGAAACTTACTGTTCGGCTACCGGTGTAGCTCGTACAGCCCGTGAATTCCTAACTGCACGTACCGAGCCAAGTTTGCTTCGTTCTATTCCTGCTGAAAATATCACGTCTAAAGATGTGTACGATGCAGCCGTTCAAGGTGACAAACTTGCACAAGATATCTTCAACTTTACAGGTACTATCCTAGGTGAAGCTATAGCAGATGCTATCGCATTCTCCAGCCCCGAAGCTATCATCCTGTTTGGTGGATTGGCTAAATCCGGAGATTATATCTTCAAGCCTATCCAGAAAGCTATCGATGACAATGTGCTGAATATCTATAAAGGTAAAGCCAAGTTGTTGATGTCTGAATTAAAAGATTCCGATGCTGCTGTATTAGGTGCCAGTGCATTGGGCTGGGAACTAAGAGACTTGAAGTAAAAATAGTCCATCATAATTTTAAGTAGAATCCTCCTTTTGCCGGTAAAACGGGAAAGGAGGATTTTTTTATCTCACAAAACTCCAAAAGTTTTCAGGCGTAATTATCTCATAAACAGAGTTTGGATAACTTTCCATAAAAACCTTAGGCTGCTTACTTTTAGCCTTAGCGTTCCATTTAAACTCCAATGCACCCGCATCCGTCCTCAGTTCTAACGGAGCAAAATTGGAAATCACTGCATTTCTGATTCCATTATCATAAAAATAAATTTTCTTTCCTTTTTTTATTTCATTCCTCAGATTTCGACTAAAGGAATCCAGTCTGAATACAACAAAGCATTTTTCCAGAAGACATATATAGTTTTCAACGGTTTCTTTATCTATTCCCAACAGATTACTTAGTTCATTATAAGACACTTCACTTCCTAACTGTAAAGCTAAAGCTCTAACAAGTTTTTGAATAACATCAGGCTTTTTCAAGCCCTTATAAGAAAACAAATCTTTATACAGATAATTGTTAGTAAGAGATGTCAATGTTCTTTTGGCATCCCCCGGCTCCGTTATCACTTCCGGATATAAGCCATAAATCAATCTATTCTCTAACAATCGTTTTTCCTCCCGTTCAGAAGTATCAGCAGCCAGCTCAGCCAAAGAAAAAGGATAAAGATTATATTCTATCAAACGCCCAGTAGCCGATTCATTGATTTCATTTGCCATATCAAACGAAGAAGAGCCAGTGACAACAAAAGTTTTTTTTACCAACCTGTCTTGCTCCCAATAATACAATTACTTTCTTGCGTTTGAAATCAGCAAGAATTGATTTCCGGATTTCCCGTTCAAGCATAACCACTTTTTTCTACAAAGATATATTTTTTCGATTACAATCGAAAAAATAGTACTTGCAAAACTTCAGACAGTAATTATATCAGTATTGCTGTACATACCGATCCAAACTATCCTTACCCGACAAACCTATTTTATTCTTAATACGCTGCTTCGTCTTTAATACCGACTTAGGAGTAATAACTGCAATCGCTTTATTGCACAGCCGGGCGCAAATCAGATAACATAGTTTCAATTCCTGCGCACTTAAACCAAACGAATTCAATACAAACCTTTTACGACTGCATATCACCATACCTAAACTATACCCGAGATGCACTTGCTCCGTAGTATCTCCCCTCACAAGTACCCCTGAGTGGAGAAACTACGGCCTTGGTACGGAACAAGTGCATCCCAAGTATAGTACGGATAGACCATCTCACACCATTCTAATTTCAACCTCTCAACTCCCTGCATACAAGGAGTTAACTCCCTGTCGACAAGAAGTCAACTCCTTGCTGACAGGAAGTTAACTTCTTGTAAGGCACAGAATGTCAGCTACCATCTATTGCAATAAAAAAGGGAAACCAACGAATCGGCTTCCCTTTTTTATCTCGAAATTAGAGTATAACAGATTAGCTATTAACTCTTTTTTCTTTAATTCTTGCTTTCTTACCGGTAAGAGCACGCAGATAGTACAATTTAGCGCGACGAACTTTACCCACCTTGTTCACCTCGATGCTATCGATAGCCGGTGATTCGATTGGGAAAATACGTTCTACGCCTATGGTACCGGACATCTTGCGTACAGTGAAACGCTTCTTGTCTCCGTGACCGGCAATCTTGATAACAACACCACGGTACAACTGTACACGTTCTTTGTTACCTTCGACAATACGATATGCTACTGTAACAGTGTCACCTGCTTTGAAGCTCGGGTGTTGTTTACCGGTAGCAAATGCTTCTTCTGCAATTTTAATTAAATCCATTGTTATTGTTCTTAAATTGTTTGATCGTTACAACGCAACATACCAGGCTTCTCTCTGGGTCCTGACAGCGATTGCGCGAAAGCGGTGCAAAGGAACGAATTATTCGGCAGATACACAAATAATTCGCTCATTTTTTACTTAGCGGCGATCACCCGAAGAACGGCGGGAAGTGTTACTGGAAGAACTGTTCTCTTTACGTTCCGTACCCGGCTTGGTAGTGGTGCTACGGCGAGTAGTGTTCGTTTTGCTTTTCGTTTCACTGCTGCGATTGCTGCGGGAACTATTACTGTTACTGCGGGAACCGCTATTGTTGCGCGTGCTGTTATCTGTTCTGCGCGTAGTGCTACTATTGCTGCGTGAGCTATTATTAGTATTGGTAGTAGCATTACTATTCGTACTTTCACGACGGGTAGTACCGGTAGTGGCAGAGCGGTTATTATTGGAACTGCTACGACGGGTAGTGTATACATCGTCTCTTGCCGGTGCACGATTGGAACCCGGACGTACAGTTACAGAACCGAAATCCGAACGGCGGTGCGTAGTATAGGATTTAGTATCACGGATGCGGTACGAACCGTTATAGAACGGATGTTTGTAACGTCCACGATAATAGCTTGTATTATTATAATGTGTACGATAGTGCCCACCTGCGTAGGTACGATAATGATATGGTCGAGGGAAATAGAAATGATTGTGATTGGTATACGTGATGTAAACACGGAAGTACCAACGGTTTCCACTGGTATAGATGGGGCGGTAGAAATACTCTGCCTGCATAAAGCGAGCATACTGCCTGCTGCTAAGCACCCAGCGGAGATCGTCATTTCGTACATCCAGATAATCATAATAACGATTGAGCGCCCACTCATTGCCATACAATACATCATCCATCAGATAGCGTATGCCGGAAATGAAATCATAATTGATTTCATACACATCATTGTATTGCTCGGTGTTCAGATTCAACTCATAAGCCATTTTATCGGTGAGGAAACGGGTTTCCTTACGTACTTTGCTATTACTCATAGCGTCGGTGCCTGCACTGCAAACAGCAGTACTCAAAGTGGCAAACAGGATAAATAATATTCGTTTCATGGTAGCGTTTTTTACTTAGTTCATGAATATCTATTCTTTATTGAAAACAAAAATAGGGGAAGATTATCCCCTATCCGCTTGTTTCTCTCTATTCTTATATAGGGATTTCCCTAATCAGTTTAGGACTTCGGGGAAGTTACCAACACAATACCATCTCCCGGCAAGAGGATGAGATGCTTTTTATAAAGATCGCCCACTCCTTTCTTAAAGGTCTTCTTACTCACCCCAAAGGTAGAGTAGATTTCATCTGCCGGACTTTTATCATTCAATGCAATCCGTCCGCCATTATCCTTGATGTATTGCAACAGGGTTTTCGAAAAATCGTCTACCTTCTCGAAACCGGGTTTCTGGAGTATCAGGTCTATCTTGCCATCTTCGCGTATCTGCTTGATAAAAGCTTTCACCCGGTCGCCCGTGTACAGGGACTGGAATATTTCACTATCATAGAGCAAACCGCTGTACATATTTTCAATGATTGCCTTGAAACCTAAATCCGTCTTTTGCCAGATCAGTATATCTACTTCATCCCCCGCCTGATAAGGGGCAGCCTCCTTGGAAAGATAGCGATCCACTTTGGCAGAAGCTACGATGCGGTAACTTTCATCATCCAGATGAGCATGAATGACATACTTCTTCCCAACCTGCATCTTCATCTTTTGTTCACGGAAAGGAACGAAAAGGTCTTTCATCAATCCCCAATTCAAGAATGCCCCATACTCGTTTACCCATGCCACTTCCAGACAGGCAAATTCGCCCACCTGCACCAGCGGGGTCAGCGTAGTGGCAACAAGGCGTTCCTCATTATCCAAGTATATAAATACATTCAGTAAGTCTCCCGGCTGGCAACCTTCGGGCACATAGCGCAAGGGAAGCAGGATTTCTCCGTCTTCACCACCATCCAGATACATGCCAAACTCTACTTCTTTGACTACCTCCAAGACATTGTATTTTCCTAATTCGATGCTCATAATTTCTTTTCCTTTGGGGCAAAGGTAATGTAAACCGAAAGCAGTACAAAATAAGCTTGCTTATTTTTAACGCTAAGATACAGCTAATCTTCGCTTTTGAACAAAGATTAGATATAAGGAATAACTTTTTAATCTAAACCATAACTTTTTTCTATGAACAATTCTCCTGGAAAACAGTTATTTTTGTACCGCGAAATCAGAAATGAGAGAAATAATATTCACCTTTAAATACATAAAAGTTATGGAATTTCTAACAAACGAAAAACTTACGATTGTAGGAGCCGCCGGCATGATCGGCTCTAACATGGCACAGACTGCCATTATGATGCACTTGACACCAAACATTTGTCTGTATGATCCTTACGGCCCGGGCTTGGAAGGTGTAGCGGAAGAAATGTTCCACTGCGGTTTCGAAGGACTGAACCTCACTTACACTTCCGATATCAAAGAAGCACTGACAGATGCCAAATACATCGTATCTTCGGGTGGTGCTGCCCGCAAAGCCGGCATGACACGTGAAGACTTATTGAAAGGCAACGCCGCCATCGCCGAGGAATTCGGTAAGAATGTAAAGGCTTACTGTCCGGATGTGAAACATGTAGTGGTAATTTTCAATCCAGCTGACATCACCGGGTTGATTACCCTGTTGTACTCCGGCCTGAAACCTTCACAGGTAACTACCCTTGCCGCTCTCGATAGTACTCGCCTACGCAGCGAACTTGCCAAGCATTTCCACATTTCTCCCGATAAGGTGGAGAACTGCCGTACCTATGGTGGCCACGGAGAACAAATGGCTGTTTATGCTTCCACTGCAAAAGTAGACGGTAAACCTTTGTTGGAAATCATCGGTACTCCTGCTCTCACAGCCGAGCAATGGGCTGAAATTCAAAGCAAGGTAACCAAGGGTGGTGCCAATATTATCAATCTTCGCGGACGCTCTTCTTTCCAAAGCCCTGCGTACGTATCCATAGAGATGATTGCCGCTGCTATGGGTGGCAAACCGTTCCGCTGGCCTGCAGGTACCTATGTACACAGCCACGGTTTCGACCACATCATGATGGCTATGGAAACAGAAATCACCAAAGACGGCGTACATTACAAAGAACTGAAAGGTACTCCGGAAGAAGAAGCTAAACTGAAAGAAAGCTATGCACACCTTTGCAAGCTGCGCGACGAGGTAATCGGAATGGGTGTACTTCCTGAAATAAAGGATTGGAAAAGCATCAACCCGAATATAGACTAATCATAAGAAGACATTCCCCCCTACATGATGACCTATAAAATGTAAGGGGGATTTTTCTTTTATTTTTTCAGAAATCCTTTGGCTGTATTAAAAAAACTATTTATCTTTGCACCCGCAAACGAAGAAGGTGCCATAGCTCAGTTGGTAGAGCAAAGGACTGAAAATCCTTGTGTCCCCGGTTCGATTCCTGGTGGCACCAC
>NZ_MSHA01000009.1:0-25478 GCF_001940965.1 Bacteroides sp. Phil13
GTCAATAAAAGTACTGATATAGTTTATCGGCAGGCGGAGTGTATGGGGCTTGCTGTCACCCGGAACGATATTTCTTTTGTACTGGGGGTTCAGGCTTTTGATTTCATCCATGTTGATGCCGCAGACATCGGCTATTTGCTCAAAATGCAGGTTACGGTTCACTTGTATGGTGTCTGTCGCGTCCGGAATATTGGTTTCCATGGGACAGATGTTGTGTTTACAGTAGTAAGTCATTACGTAGTTGGCGGCAATGAAGGCGGGTACGTATCCTCGTGTTTCTTTGGGCAGATAATTATAGATTTCCCAATAGTCCGTTTTGCCGCCTGCACGTCGAATGGCTTTGTTGATTGTTCCCGGGCCGCAGTTGTAGGCGGCAATCACCAGGTTCCAGTCTTGGTAGATGGCATACATGTCTTTGAGATAACGTGCGGCGGCCCAGGTAGCTTTAATCGGGTCGCGGCGTTCGTCCACCAGACTGTTGCTTTCCAGTCCGTATATTTTGCCTGTATTAAGCATGAACTGCCATAGTCCGGAAGCGCCTGCGCGGGATACGGCAGAGGGATTGAGGGCCGACTCGATAATAGGCAGATATTTCAGCTCCAACGGCAAGCCGTATGTGTCGAGGGCTTCTTCAAAAATGGGCATGTAGAAGTTGCAGGCGCTCAGCATGAAAGCCACCTGATTGCGGAGGCGTCCGGTGTACATGTCGATGAATTTGCGTACAATCTCGTTGTACGGCATTTCCATGACGGTCGGCATGCGTGAGAGCCGGTCGATGTATATGGAGTCGCTGAACTCAGGATTTACGATAGAGGTACTGCAATCCTTTCCCAAATCGATATAGTTTTTGGCTTTCCAGTCGTTGAGCAGACTGTCTACGGGGTAGGTCATGCTTTTGGGCAAGTCGATAACTTCCCGGCGTTCCGTCCCGTTGTCGTGAATGATTACGTCTACGCTTTCCTGGGCGTGTGCCTGTGGAACTGCGAGCAATATGCTGAACAGAAGTGAGGAACCTATGATTATTTTTCTCATGTATGCGGGTTTATTTGTCATGGATAAATCTGTTTTATTTGTTTCTTTAAAATCTGAAGCTGCATTGCAATCCAACGGAGCGGTTGGAAGAATTGCTTGTTTGGGTATTGATGACGGCGGGCTCTACCTTCATGCTGAGATCGGGGGTTATGTCGAAATTGGATAATTCGGCATCCACATAAGCGTCTATGACAGACAGCAGGTAGACTCCGATGAAAGCGAAGATACTTAGGTCGCGGTATCTGCGGTAAGTGTCTTTTCGCTTGCGCAGCAATTCTTTCAATTGGGTTTCGGAGATTGTATATCCGGGCGGCAACAGGTCGGTGATGCTGCTGGACTGCATATTGCCGTTCATTGCGTCTTTATAGGCGGTAGAGTAGTCCTTGTACATTTTGCTGTTCCATGTCAGGGCATAGGCGCAACCGGCAAATCCGCCGTAGAAGATGGGCAGTTTCCAATATTTCCGGTTGTAGATTTGCCCTCCTCCGGGGATCACAAGCGCCAGCCAGGTTGCTTTCGTGGGGTTGGGAATCCACATCTTCCTGTTTATCTCTTTATGCAGACTGTCGGTCGGCACTTCCTGTTCCTGCAGGGTGGGGGAAGAGGTCATTTCCAGCAATTTTTTCTTATTTTCGGCTGCAATGCTGTCGGCGGTGGCAATGCTGTCGGCGGGCGTAACAGCCTGATGCGGCATTGGTTTGTCCGTTGTCGGAGTCAGACTGTCGGCTTGCATCTGTACAGCCTTCCGCAGGGTATGGAGGGAGTCTGCCTGCAGCCTGTGTATCCTTTTGGAAGCGGCGCGCGGGCGGCTCTGACCATACATAGCAATCCCTGCCGTCTGTATGAAGCAGAGCAGCAGGGCGATACTGATTTGGTATATTTTTCTTCTTTTCGTCATTTATTTTTTCAGCGTATCAAGGATGCCGATGATACGTTCCAATTCTTCTTCGTTATTGAACGGGATACTGATTTTACCTTTGCCTTTCTCGGAGCAGGTCAGTTGCACTTTGGCGCTGAAGAAGCTGGAAAGTTGCTGCTTCAGCATGTTGAACTCTTCGGGCAGTTTGGAGCGTTTGGGCGCGATTTTTCGGCCGCCGCTTTTTATGGTTTCGCCTTCATTCAGGGACTTTACTATTTCCTCTACTTTGCGGACGGAATAGCCATGCTCCAGTATCTCTTCAAAAATCTTCACTTGCAGTTTGGGGTCGCCCAGCGTTATCAGGGCGCGGGCATGTCCCATGTCTATCTGTTTGTTCTGCAGGCCCATTTGGATGGGAGCCGGCAGTTTCAGCAGACGCAGGTAATTGGCGATGGTGGTGCGTTTCTTTCCTACGCGTTCGCTGAGGCGTTCTTGGGTGAGGCCGTATTCTTCCAGCAGGTGCTGATAGGCAAGCGCTATTTCTACGGAGTTCAGGTCTTCGCGCTGTATGTTTTCGATGAGTGCCATTTCCATGACATTCTCATCGTCGGCCGTACGGATGTAGGCAGGGATGCTTGTCAGCCCGGCTATTTGTGAGGCGCGGAAGCGACGTTCGCCGGCAATGATCTGATACTCATCGTCGGATAGCTTGCGCAGGGTGATGGGTTGGATGATACCAATTTCTGCAATAGACTCGGCAAGCTCCTGCAACGCTGTTGGGTCGAATTCGCGACGGGGCTGGTTAGGATTGACGGCAATCTTCGACAATTCTATTTCATTGATAGAAGAAGAGCCTTCGGTCTGCACCTCATCCATAGAGAGCAGGGCATCCAGCCCGCGTCCAAGTGCATTTCTTTTCTGTGCCATCTATTTCTTTACTGTTTTACGGTTATTACATTTGCCATGCGGGATATTACTTCTCGTTGTGGCTGATTAACTCTTTGGCCAGTGCGATGTGGTTTTTGGCTCCGGTGGAGTCCGCATCGTACAGGATTGTGGGAAGCCCGTAGCTGGGTGCTTCGCTCAGCTTTACATTGCGCTGGATGACGGTGCTGAATACCAGTTCCTGGAAATGGCGCTTCACTTCATCGTAAATCTGGTTGGCCTGGCGCAGGCGCGAGTCGTACATCGTCAGGAGGAAGCCTTCGATTTCGAGCGCGGGGTTCAGCTTGGACTTGATGATTTTAATGGTGTTCAGCAGTTTGCTGATACCTTCCAAAGCAAAGTATTCGGCTTGTACCGGGATGATGACCGAGTCGGCTGCCGTAAGCGCATTGATTGTGATCAACCCTAACGACGGAGAGCAGTCTATCAAGATATAGTCAAACTCTTCTTTCAGCGGGGCGAGCACTTCTTTCAGTATCTTTTCCCGGTTCTTGAGATTGAGCATTTCTATTTCGGCACCTACCAGATTGATGTGGGAGGAAATAACTTTCAATGTATCAATCTCTGTGTCGTGAATGGCATCCCGCACATTGGCGCGGTCTATAATACACTCGTAGATAGTACATTCTGCCTGCTTGATGTCTACGCCCAACCCGGATGAGGCATTTGCCTGGGGGTCTGCGTCTACAACAAGAACTTTCTTTTCAAGCGTGGCGAGAGAAGCTGCGAGGTTAATGGTCGTTGTTGTTTTTCCTACACCACCTTTTTGATTTGCCAAAGCAATTATTTTTCCCATAATTTCAATGTTTATTGGCAGCGAAATAAGTGATAATTCCGAATAGCACCTACTAAAAAGGAGAAAGATTGCAAAAACGGTTGAAAAGTCGCCTGTTTTGTTAATAACTCCCGGGTGGCTTATTCCGTTTTTTCAGTCTAAAAGCGTGTGCTTTAGGCTTTCTTTTCCTGATTAGTGAGCAAATATACGTATTTATCTTGAAATGAAGCAGATTTTTTGTCTCGCTTGCGGAAGATTAAGATTTCTAAAGCAATAATTGGGAGGTGGAAATTCCCCTTTCACTTGGTTTATTTATTGTTTACTTAAGATAAACTCCCGGTTTATTAGGAATAAACCGGGAGTTTATGCCTAATAAACCGGAAGTTTAATGGGAATAAACTGATGATGGACTGTGCGTAAAAAATCCGCTTGTTGTCGGTTGATCTCTATCCCGCATGAATAAAGGGATTGAAGGATGAGGAAAGCTGCTTATTGCTGTACCAGCGCTGATACGAATTCCCACGCGAAGTATCCGCATAAGATACATTTCAGCACTGTGCCGAACAGGAAACCAAACAAAGAACCCATTCCGGACTTTAATGCCTGGCGGGTTTCCTTGCCGCCGAGGAGTTCTCCGATAAACGCTCCTAAAAACGGGCCGAGGACAATGCCCCAGGGCATGAAGAACAGTCCGATGATTGTTCCTGCAAGGCATCCGCGCGTTCCCCAGCGTGTTCCTCCGCTATATTTGCTGCCCAGCATGGGGATGAAATAGTCGAGCACCTGTAAAATGATGACGAGCAGCAGCCATAGCAATAATTGGGTGGTGGAGTATTGCACCTTGTCGGTGAAATGCAACAGCAGTAATCCCGCATAAGCAACGGGAGGACCGGGTATTACGGGCAGGAAGCAGCCTGCCAGGCCGATGAGGAGACAGAGAATACCTATGATAATAAACAGAATGTCCATAGCGCCGATGTTTTTGGAAAAACGCCAAGTTTCTCCGTTTTGCGAGCAAAAATAATACTTATATGCTTTTACGAAGGAATTTATTGCGGGAAATCACTCTTCTTTTTCTTATTTTTGCAAAATGAAAAATGATTGTATGAACCAAATCCCCCAAATGAAACGCGTAGACTCGGTCGACGCTCTCAGAGGTTTTGCGGTAGTTGCCATTATGCTGCTGCATTTTGTGGAACATTTTATTTACGGTGTCTATCCGGAAGCGACATCCAAAACGGCAGAATTGCTCAATCAGAGTGTCTGGGACGCTCTGTTCTTCATTTTTGCCGGAAAGAGTTATACGGTTTTCGCTCTTCTTTTCGGATTCACGTTCATTGTCCAGCAGCGAAACCAAGAGGCTAAAGGCGGCGACTTCGGAGGACGTTTCGCATGGAGGCTGGTCATACTGATGTTTTTTGCCACCCTCAATGCTGCATTCTTTCCCGGAGGCGATGTGCTGCTGCTTTTTGCGATAATGGGGTTTGTTATGATTCCGTTGCGCAAACTTTCCCAAAGAAATCTTCTGCTCATTGCATCGCTGTTTTTGATTCAGCCGATTGAATTGCTGGAATGTTTCGGCATCGACTTTATACCCACATTGCTCAATGACACCTATTATCCTACGCTGAAAACTGTTACCGATTCGGGCAACTTTTGGGACATGATTGTGGCTAATGCAGGTATAGGGCAGTTGGCAAGTCTGTTTTGGGCTGTCGATACGGGACGGTTGTTGCAGGCCCCGGGACTTTTTATTTTGGGGATGATTCTTGCGCGGGGAGATTACTTTAGTCGTGGAGCAGGTTTTTGGGTGAAGACTTTTGTCGGGAGCTTCATTGCGAGTTTTCTGCTTTATGTTGCAAAGACTTCTGCTGCGGATGCTTTGCAGATCATCCTGACGATGTGGTACAATATGGCCTTTACCGGTATGCTCGTTTCTATGTTCGTGATATTGTATCAGAACGACGTGTTTGGCAGAATGACCGACGGACTGCGTTTTTATGGGCGGATGAGTCTCACGAACTACATCAGTCAGTCAATCATCGGAAGTCTGATATTCTTTCCCTACGCCTTAGGGCTGGCATCAACGTTGGGCATTGCATGGAGCTTCGTAGTGGGTCTGGGGGTAATGTCTGCTCAAATATGGTTCTGCCGCCGGTGGCTCAGGACGCATAGGCAAGGTCCGCTTGAGGCTGTGTGGCATCGTCTCACGTGGTTGAAGTAGGGTGGCTGCGGCAAAGGCGTGGCGTCTGCACCAGCCTGACTGTGTGGATGTTGGACAAGACAGGCTCCTCCGGGTTTTGTGCATCGGGAAAATTAGCGGGTAAAGGGTTGCCGGCTTCTTTCTTTTTCGCTAATTTTGTGAGCAATAAATTAAGTGATTGTCCGTATGAGTATCGTCGGCTGATAAATCGAGGATTTATCTCACTGCAAAGTGCATAGAGCCTCAGTGAGGGCATGATGCGGTTTCGACAGTATCCTTTTTCTTTGTAAGAAGAGAGAACACTCTGTGAGATTCTGTGTTGCCTGTGATGAAGACTTAATGGTATGAGTGCGGATAAAATCATAATAAAACAATTAGAAATATGGAAAATCAAAGGCCTTTAATATTGGTTTCCAATGATGACGGCATCATTGCGAAAGGAATTAGTGAGTTGATAAAGTTTCTCCGTCCGTTGGGCGAGATTGTGGTAATGGCGCCTGATGCACCCCGTTCGGGCAGTGCCTGTGCGCTGACTGTGACGGAGCCTATCCGCTATCAGTTGCTCCGTAAGGATGTGGGGCTGACGGTTTACAAATGTTCCGGCACGCCGACCGACTGTGTCAAACTGGCGTTTCATACAGTGCTCGACCGTAAACCCGACCTTGTTGTGGGCGGCATTAACCATGGTGACAACTCTTCTGTCAATGTGCATTATTCCGGTACAATGGGGGTCGTCATCGAAGGCTGCTTGAAAGGTGTGCCCTCTATCGGTTTTTCACTATGCAACCACGACCAGGATGCCGATTTTGAACCGGCAGGAACGTATATTCGTGAGATAGCCCGCCGGGTATTGGAAAAAGGATTGCCACCGTTGACTTGTCTCAATGTCAACTTTCCCGATACCAAAGAACTGAAAGGGGTGAGAGTCTGCGAACAGGCCAAAGGGCAATGGATCAATGAGTGGGAGAATTTCGCCCACAGAGGAGATGCGCACTATTATTGGCTGACCGGAGAATTTGAAGATGCTGAAACCGGTAATGAAAAGAGTGACCATTGGGCACTTGAAAACGGCTATGTGGCAATCACCCCGACCACCGTAGATGTAACTGCGTATGGATTGATAGATGAATTGAAAACGTGGTTCTAAGCGGGCTGCCGTTCAGACTGTACAGGATGTTTAAACATAAGCGCGTATGAAGTATTATTTGATTGTCGGCGAGGCTTCCGGTGATTTGCATGCGTCCCACCTGATGAGCGCTTTGCAGACGGAGGATCCGCAGGCGGAGTTCCGCTTTTTCGGCGGCGACTTAATGGCGGCGGTAGGCGGAACCTTGGTGAAGCATTATAAGGAATTGGCATATATGGGTTTCATTCCCGTCTTGCTGCACTTGCGCACTATTTTCGCCAATATGAAACGCTGTAAGGAGGATATCGTGGCCTGGCAACCGGATGTACTTATATTGGTGGACTATCCGGGCTTCAACCTGAATATAGCCAAGTTTATTCATGCTCGCACGCAAATTCCGGTATTTTATTATATCTCTCCCAAAATATGGGCATGGAAGGAGTATCGCATCAAGAACATCAAACGGGATATAGACGAGTTGTTCTCTATTCTTCCGTTTGAGGTGGAATTCTTTGAGGGCAAGCACCGGTATCCCATACATTATGTAGGTAATCCGACAATGGATGAGGTTACAGCCTTTCAGGCTGCTTGTTCGGAAACGCCGGATGAGTTCAGGCTGGCCAACGGCCTTTCTTCAAAACCTATTATCGCTTTGCTGGCGGGTAGCCGTAAACAGGAAATCAAAGATAATCTGCCGGATATGATCCGGGCGGCAGCTTCGTTCCCCGATTATCAGTTGGTGCTGGCGGGGGCTCCGGGCATTTCTCCGGAATATTACAAAGAATATGTCGGCAACTCGGATGTGAAGATAATCTTTAACCGCACTTATCCTTTACTCCGGCATGCGGAGGCTGCATTGGTCACCTCAGGTACTGCGACGCTGGAAACCGCTTTGTTCCGGGTGCCACAGGCAGTGTGCTATCATACGCCGATAGGGAAGGTGATTGCCTTTCTGAAGCGGCATGTCTTGAAAGTGAAGTATATCTCCCTGGTGAATCTCATTGCCGATCGGGAAGTTGTGAAAGAACTGGTTGCCGACACCATGACGGTGGAGCAGGTACGCGCGGAACTCCGGCGCATCCTTTATGATGGGGAATACCGCCGGCAGATGCTCTCCGGTTACGACTACATGGCGTCCCGCTTGGGCGAAGCGGGAGCACCCGGACGAGCTGCCAAAGAAATGGTGGCTTTGCTTGAGAAAAGTTTTAAAAAGTAGGATGATATTTAATTTCTTGTTAAAAGGGAAATGGCCGGTGCAGTAAATGCCCGGCTTTTGTATTTTCTATACAGAAACAAACGAAAGGACTTTGATTATGAGAAAACTACATTGGTTATTTATGGTAGTCTGCCTGGCTGTAATGCCGGCGCTGCAATCCTGTGATGACAACGACGGGTATTCAATCGGTGACTTCACCCCGCCGTTGTGGGCTACGGTGCGTGTCACCGGAAATGCTTTCTATCTGGACTGTGATGTGTGGGGAACGCTTTGGCCTGTAAATACGGATTTAGGATGGTACGAGCCTGTCGACGGAAAGCGTGTAATTACTATATTCAATCCTTTATCCGACGGGTTTGACGGATACGACCACGCTGTGAAGCTTTTGCGCCTATATGACGTATTGACTAAAGAGGTTGAAACCTTAACTCCTGAGACTGAGGAAGAATTCGGTAATGACCCTGTTGCGATATTCAAGGGAGATATCGGGATCAGTGGTGGGTATCTGAATATTGTATTCCAGCAGAACCTGCCTTCCGAAAAGAAACATCGTATCAGTCTGGTACGCTCGCAAGACGATGCGGAAGTGTACGGGGAGGATGGCTACATACATTTGGAACTCCGTTATAATAACTATGATGACCTGACCGGATTGCGCAGTCCAGGGGCGGTATCCTATAATCTGAATAGCCTGAATATTACCTCTGAAACGCAAGGTATCAAACTGAAGATTAATTCGGAAGTAAATGATGAAGTGGAGTTGGTATTTGACTTTAAGAACAGTGAGGATAATACAAAAAATATACAGGAACTTGATTTGTCGAAGATGCAGTTGAAATAGGTATTTCTTAATAGTAAGAGTGAAGGGCATAGAGGAAAGATATTCACATCAACCTCTATGCCCTTTTTTATGTCTTATCCGTTTGGTGATTCTTTATTAGATCATTGATAGTATATACAAATAGAATACAGCTGCTGGAATAGCCATTAGAGCGCTGTCAAAACGGTCGAGCATCCCACCATGTCCCGGAAGAATGTTGCCGGAGTCTTTTATGCCTAATTGGCGTTTCATCAGCGATTCGGTCAGGTCTCCCCAAGTGCCGAAGATAACCACAACAACGGCCAGGCCTGCCCATTGCCACATGGATATAAACGGGAAGAAGTGGGCGAAAACAAAGGATGAAGCAATGGAAAAAACTGCGCCACCTATGCTGCCTTCCCAAGACTTTTTAGGAGAGATACGCTCGAAGAGACGATGCTTGCCTATTAAGGACCCTACGCAATAGGCACCTGTGTCGCTCAACCAGATGAACACGAAGATAGAAAGGGGCAGGATGGGATTGTAGGTTACGCTGCTCGTTTCCGGTGAGTTCTGGAAAGCAAGTACGTTCAGCAATGCGAAAGGCAAGGCCACATATAACTGGCTTAGCATGGAGTATGCCCAATTGCCAATGGGATTTTTCTTTTTCAGATATAGTTCTGTGATCATTAAATAGAGCAACAGCCCCAAGTAGGGAAGAAATACACGCGCATCGATGGCTGATGTACAAAATCCCATGAGTGCAAGGAATAAATAGGCTCCGCCTAAAGCGGTAATCATTCTGTTGATACTGACTTCACCGCTCTTGTTTACCAAATGAGCAAATTCATGTACGCTCAATGCGGCGATGATAGTGAATAAGATTCCGAATGAGAGGGGGCTGTAAAGAATACAGCCCACCAATATGACTACAAATAATGCACCCGTAATCGCACGTTGTATGAAATTATTTTTCAAGGTGTTCTCGTTTTAATTTTTTGATTCGGTATTATCGGAGGCTTCTGTGTTACGGCTTTCTTCCTCTTTCACCTCTTTTTCTGCTTCTTCGGCTCTGGCGGCTTCTTGCTCTTCCGCTTCTTTCAGTTCTTTGGAAGTCTTGCTGGCGCTGATGATTTCTTCAGAGCGGGAAGCCCATGGGCGTTTGCCGAAAATAGCTTCCACATCTTCTGCAAAGATTACCTCTTTGTCGATCAACTGCTGGGCTAATTGGTTGTGGCCGTCTTTATTGTCGGAGAGAATCTTTTTGGCGCGTTCGTACTGTTCGTTTACCATGCGTTTCACTTCTTCATCAATCAGTTCGGCGGTCTTCTCGCTGTACGGGCGGTTGAAAGAATATTCTTCGTTGTTGTAGTAACAGAGATTCGGTAACTTGTCGCTCATGCCTAGGTAGGCAATCATGCCGTATGCTTGCTTGGTTACGCGTTCCAAGTCGTTCATTGCACCGGTTGAGATTCTTCCGAGGAATAAATCCTCTGCGGCGCGTCCACCCAAAGTGGCGCACATCTCATCCAACATTTGTTCCTTGGTCGTAATTTGGCGTTCTTCGGGGAGGTACCAAGCTGCACCTAAGGCTCGGCCGCGTGGAACGATTGTTACTTTAATCAGAGGATTGGCGTATTCCAATAACCAGGAAATGCTGGCGTGGCCTGCTTCGTGTATGGCGATGGAACGGCGTTCTTCTTCGGTAGTGATTTTAGTTTTCTTTTCCAAGCCGCCTACAATGCGGTCCACCGCATCCAAGAAGTCTTGCTTTTCTACAAACTTCTTTCCATGACGGGCAGCAATCAAGGCTGCTTCGTTGCACACATTGGCAATGTCGGCGCCGGAAAAACCGGGAGTCTGGCGGGCCAGCAGTTCCACATCCACCGTATTGTCTATCTTGATAGGACGCAGGTGCACACCGAATACTTCTTTGCGCTCGTTCACGTCCGGTAAGTCTACATGTATCTGACGGTCGAAGCGTCCGGCACGCAGCAATGCTTTGTCCAGAACGTCCACGCGGTTGGTTGCGGCAAGAATAATAACACCGCTGTTGGAACCGAAACCGTCCATTTCAGTTAATAACTGGTTCAAAGTGTTTTCGCGTTCGTCGTTACCACCCATTGCGGCAGCTTTGGCACGGGCACGTCCTACGGCATCAATTTCATCGATAAACACGATACAGGGTGCTTTTTCCTTTGCTTGGCGGAACAAGTCGCGCACACGGGATGCACCTACACCGACAAACATTTCTACGAAGTCAGAGCCGGCCAGTGAGAAGAACGGTACATTGGCTTCACCTGCCACAGCTTTGGCAAGCAGGGTTTTACCTGTTCCCGGAGGGCCTACAAGCAGCGCACCTTTGGGAATCTTACCACCCAGGTCTGTATATTTCTGCGGTTCTTTCAGGAACTCTACAATTTCTTCTACCTCTTGTTTGGCTTCGGCAAGTCCTGCTACATCCTTGAAAGTAACTTTAACAGGAGTTCCTTTTTCAAACAGTTGGGCGCGTGACTTACCGACATTGAATATGCCGCCACCGCCGCCACCGCCACCACCGCTCAGGCGGCGTGACATGAAAATCCAGAAACCAATCAGGAAAGCAATAGGTAGAATCTGCCACAGCACTACGCCGAAGTAGTTCCGCTTCTTTTCGTAATTGATGGAACCGTCGAAATGCTGTTCGTCTCTTTCTTTTTGCAGAAAGTCTCCCAGACTCTCGCGAGAGGGGGCTTCGGTAGTAATCATCGGATTCTTACCTACCCGGCTGGAGTCTGCCTGGAATACATTCTTCACATATTGCGGCTTAATATACGCTTCTACCGAGTTATCATCGTAACCGATGATTTTACTCATATAGCCGTTGCGTACATATTGCTGGAATTCGTCATAAGATATGTTCTTCGTACCTGTACTATTCTCGTTGGTCAGGTACAAGCCCAGAAGCATCATGGCTATGATCATATACAACCAGTTCAGGTTGAACTTGGGCATATTGACCTTATTGGGCTTTTTGTTAGCGTTATTATTATTGTCCATAGGGCTTATTAATCAATATCAGGTATTTTGGTTAATTTGGCGTCGGCCCAGAGATGCTCCAGGTTGTAGAAGTCTCTCGTTTCGGGCAGAAAAACGTGAACCAGTATGTCCGAGTAGTCCATTGCTACCCATTCAGCATTGCGCAATCCGTCTATCGCAAATGGTTTACTGTTGGCACCTTTGCGTGTAAATTCTCTTACGGATTCTACAATAGCGGTCACCTGGCTTGGGGAGTTTCCCTGGCAAATGACGAGATAATTGCAGATAGTATCGCCAATTTTAGAAAGATCTGCTATAACTATATTTTTTCCTTTTTTATCTTGTATACCTTCAGTTATTTGTTGAATGAGTTTCTTTGTTTCGTTCATTACTTATTATTAAAATTAAACAGTTGGCAAATATACGCTGAATTCTTGTATGAAACACCTAAAAGAGGAAAAGTCTTTTAATTTTTGATTTTTTTTAGGTATATATTTCTTTGGCATACGGCATCTTAGCAGAATTTAGAGAAAAAAAATACGCGAAATTGTTTTGGATTATCAAATTCTTTGTATCTTTGCAACCGCAAAACGGGAACGACCTGTTATTGGGCTATGGTGTAATGGTAACACTACAGATTCTGGTCCTGTCATTCCTGGTTCGAATCCAGGTAGCCCAACTCCCTTACAGCTTATTTAAGACAAAAACCCGCTAAAATCACAATTTAGCGGGTTTTTTTTGGCACTTTTTCGACCTGTCCGAATTTTTTAATGCGGTTATTCGGTGGGCGATTCGGTGGCGATACTCCCTAAAACTTCCCTCTTTCAGATTGCAGAAACGTTAAATAAAACTAAAGACAATGAAAGGGAAGAAGAACACGTTCTCGGCGAGGTTTTGGATGCGCCGCACGAGAACACAAGGAACCGTATCGCCACTGTTTTGCAGGGTTACCATTGCAGGACAAAGATACGAAATTAATGCGAACTTCTGCGCACCGTTGAAGGGCTGGGATGCCAAGGCACAACGCTTCAGCGGACGGACGGCAGAGGAAAAGGACGCGAACCGGATAATCAACGACCTGCGTATCAAGATTGAAGATACGCTCAGGCAGTTGCGCAAAAAAAACGCGGAAATCGATATCAAGAACTTCCGCATGACCTTCGAAGACGACAAAAGTGAGTACTCCACATTGACGGCTCTCTTTGAGTATCATCGCATTATCGACGGAAAGAGCCTCGAACCCTCCACGAACTTACTGTACGAAGTCACAGAAAGACTACTCCTGCGTTTCGTCAAAGTACGCTACAAACTTTCTGATTACAAGGTAGATGCCATCGACAAAGCCTTTGTAATGGAGTTCTACGCCTACCTCCAAGGATTCAAGAGGGAAGGGGCGGCAAGGTTGTGCACCGTGAACGGAGCGATGAAGCACATCCAGCGACTCAAGCGGGTGATGAATCTGGCGTTGCAGAACGATTGGATATCTACGAACCCGGTCTGCCTACTTCATGCCAAGAAGAATAAGGTGGAGCGGGGATTTCTGGACGAACAGGAACTGGAGAAAATAAAGAATGCTGTGTTGCAGCCATCCTATGCAGTGGTGCGCGATATGTTTCTCTTTGCCGTATATACCGGCATCTCCTATATAGATATGGTGAATATGACGCGGGAGAACATCACGATAGGGATAGACCGTTCACGATGGGTGCACTTTAACCGGCAGAAAACAGGTCTGCGCGTGTCGTTACCGCTGTTGCCTCCGGCGGAAGAGATACTGGACGGCTTCGATTGCTATCGTCCGGCAGGCGAGGAGGGGAGGAAGCTTTTCCCGATGTTGACCAACCAGGCCACAAACCGATGCCTTAAGGAGATAGCCCGGGTTGCGGGCGTGAAAAAGGATGTTACCTTCCATATGGCACGCCATACCTTCGCAACAACTATTGCATTAAAACATATCTATTTGTAATACAGATTATTATAAAGCATCTTTTAAAAAAGGGTAACGGATTAGCAACGTGCCTTTTTCCTATCTTTACCTAAAAGTACACCGTTTCAAATAACATTCATCAATTGGTGCAAATATACACAAATATTTAGAAAATGGCTATAATGACTATCATTTCTTAATTACTATTTTACGTATAAGAGTCTTTTCAAGCTAAATGTAGAAACTACAAAGAGAAGTTTTGAAGATTATTTCAGATTACTTGTCGGATAATTGCGTAACTTTGTAAATGCTTAGAATATTAGAATAGAATTTTCCTAAAAGAATAATATGAAACTAATACCTCTATATAAATTCTATAAACACAAATATGGAAGTGAATTACTTATAGACGTGATTGACATTGATACAATGAAAACGGATATTAGTCAGACTTCCACGTACTGTACATCGTTTTATAGTATTATCTTGTTTACGGATGGTGAGGAAGATATTGCTATAAACGACCATAAGCAGTGCATTAGAAAAGGGATGGTAGCATGTTCCCGTCCCGGTGATATTTGGACATGGTCGGCAGATTATAAACTAAAAGGCATACATTTACTGTTCGAAGAAGAGTTTCTACTGTCATTTTTCAATGACCCATTGTTCCTGAACAAATTTATTTTTTTACATCCCGACCGTCCATCTTCTTTCTTGTATCTTGGAAAAGACTTATTTGAAAGACTTGTTTATCTGTACAAGAATATGAAATCAGAAATTGATACCAATAGTTCAAATAAAGACCAACATTTATTAAGAGCAATGCTTTATGAAACACTTACATTAATGAACAGAGCAGAAAACATCACCACTACGATTAATACCGATACGGAAATTGCCGCACTCCGCTATATTTCAGCTTTTAAGAAATATGTGGATGAGAATTTTGATACACACACCGACGTAAAATATTATGCAAACACTCTATGCATTACACCCAATTATCTGAACAAGATAGTTAGTCAACATCTTGGTATATCTACCAAGCAATATATTTTAAATCGTGCAATCAATGAAGCAAAGCGTTTTCTTGTTTATACTTCTATGTCAATAACAGAGATTTCCGAAAAGCTTCATTTTAATACTACATCCTATTTTGTACGTCTTTTCCGTAAAAATGTGGGATGTACTCCCAGTCAATTTCGTGAACGTAATCGGCAATAGTCCCGAATAGTGAAATATACTTCCTGTTTTGTGAAACAGTTTTTTAAGTAACTCCCTTTACCTTTGCATCCATTATTCAACATGCAGATTATGTGTTATTTATCATTTATCTGTATTATTACAAACCTTTTAAAAAAGAAAAATATGGAACAACAAAAGGCAACTGCTGTATGGCAGTACAACAATGAGGAAGAGTGTCAGCTTGCTGAGTATATTATCGGATTGGAGAAAGAAGCGCTCGACAAATGGTTCAAAGGAGATACATCAGGATATGAAAATCTTTGGTCAAAACGTAGTTTTACTTATTTTGATGCAGTGGTTACTGAACGTGTCGATAATCATGCTACTATCGTTGAGTTCTTGAATACAATCAAAGGAAAACTTTTTGCTGATAGCTATGATTTCCGTAATGCCCGTGTGCAGTTAGGGCAAGACATGGCGGTTTTGACTTATCAGCTATTTGCCAAAACAAATCTTATCGACATGGAATATAATTGTATCGAGGTCTTTCAAAAAGAAACAAATGGAGAATGGCATGTTATTCATTCTACATGGTCATTTATCAGACCAATGGATAAAAAATTCGGAGTAGAAAAAGAAATTGTATAATTATAATGAACATAGAAGAATTTAGAGAGTTTTGTTTATCCTTACCCAACGTTACTGAAAAAATGCCCTTTGGGGCATTTCGTTGGGCAAAGGATATTCTTGCCTTTTATGTAAAAGGTAAGATGTTTTGTTTTTTAGACATAAATAAATTCGATAAGTGTACAATTAAATGTAACCCAATAGAAATTGATGAATTAAAAGCGAGATATAACGCAGTAGGTATGCCTTTTAATTCAAGTCTTAAATACTGGATTAGTATCCAATTTAATAATGATATATCAGACTATGAGATAAAAAGACTTTGTAAAGAATCACACCATTTAATTTATCTGAAAAATAAATCTAAAAATGGTAGTCAAAAATAGTATTTATTGCAAAATGAAACGATTATTAGAACAGAGATTTTTCCGCTTATTATCGGAATACTCGCAGCGTAAAGTTTATGTAACAGAGTTTACAGAAGCTATTGAGGAATTGGCTACCCATTTAGCCGATTTTAGTATCAACGAACAGGATTATAGCGTTTTACTTCGTTATTTCTCTTTTGGTTTGCATCGTCTTAAATCGTATCGTGTACGGTTTGAGCAAGAAAAAAATGCCCTACTTGCATTTAATTGATGAAGCAATAGAATTAATCAAAACAGAAATACGCATAGTGAATTTGCATATCAAATACCCCGAACAATTCGAGCAACACGCAAATAAGCTATTCCTTTCTCCTCTCCATTTAGCTGATAAAACAAGCCTTATCAATATCATGGAAATTGTCAGCGGTCTATTTCTTTCCCAGCGTATAATATATCAGAATGGCAAACCCGTTCATTTGACGGATTTAGGCAAAGCCTTTGAATGGCTTTTCAATATCAAGTTGGGTGATTACCATCAAAAGCACATGGATGTCATCAAGCGAAAACCAGCTAAACTAACAGAGTTCCTTAATCAACTGGCAAACCTTATTCGAAAAGAACACGAAAATAAAGGGTATAGATAATCAGGTGTTTAGCATCAATTTATACGGGGTAGCGTATGCTACCCTGTAATTTGTTTGCTTCCCTTTTCCGAACTTTGCTTCATCAATCGATTGGTAATCATTAGTGTATAATCTGAAAAATGAAGCAATATGTATGTAGATAATTACGAGTTCAAAGACTGGATGCAAAAGCTACTTGATAAACTGGATGAAGTAGGCAAAGATGTAAAGAGTTTGCAGACCAACCCCGAAGTGATGCCGAATGACAAACTTTTGGATAATCAGGATTTATGCCTGCTATTTAAAGTAAGTACACGGACATTGCAGAGATTGAGAAGCAAAAAACTGCTGCCCTTTATGATGATTAGCGGAAAAGCCTACTACCGGGCTTCCGATGTGCGTGAGTTCATAAAGGAACGGTTCGATGTGGGTACGCTCCGAAAGTTCGAGAAAGAACACGAAGCGAATAAGTAAAGCTGAAATTCATCCCGAAACTGTACACGTGGCAGTTCCGGGATGTTTTTTCTTTTGGCAAACCTCTACTTATTTCTCTGCCGATATTATCCCCTCTTCCTTATAAGATGCTTCAAACTGTTTGGTAAGCGCAATAATCTGTTGGTTCGTCTTTATCAGTTCAACAGTGTATTGTTCCAGTTTGTAAAGTAGGGCAAGCGCTTTCTTTTCCGCAAAATTAGAATGAATCTCTTTCACTGTTTGGTTATACAGTATGCCTATGCTCCTGAATTGTGAAAACAGTTGGGAAAGTTGAATGTAATAATTAACCTTGCTTTTATCAATCCTAAGCACCTTAAACGACTTCCCAAAGATACAGTTCTTAATGAAATGCGCCTTTACCTTGTAGCCTGACTGGTCGTAAAAAGCTAAGAACTTGGCGTTCTCCACATCGTCCAAATTCAGAGAATAACGGTGTGTTCGTGGGTCAAGTTTAGGCTTGCGCCCACCTTTGTTAAATGGCTTCTTTTTCTGTTCCATAATGATAATTATTTACTGGTTTTACGACTTCGGAGTAAAACTAACTACCTTTTAAGGTGGCAAGGTTTTAAGGCACAAAAAACGAAGTGCGTGCCTCAAAACACAACTTGCTATGTTCTAATGAACATAAAAATCTTCCCTACGGTCAGATTGGCAAAGCAAGCGGTTTAGCTTTTCTCTTGGTCTATTTATTAGTTGCAAAATTACAGACAGCAATTTACCCCTGAAATATACCCTGTTACGCCAAATGGGGACAGAAGCGGACAAAGTAACCCCATTTTTAAAAGCATCTGTTTTTACCCTTTTCTTTGCTGAAAATTGATTGAATGGTAGCAATGTATAAGGCAGTCAAACAAGGTTTGAATATGACTTTAAACCTTGTTTGAAAACCGTTTAGAAATATGGAAACACTGCTATAAAATTGGCTTGTTCCCTTTCAATCAGTATTAGAAATCAATCAAGCTATTTATCAACCATTAAAATTTGAAAGCATGGAAGAAGTAAAACAATCATTACAGGAAACAGCAAGCAAGGAACAGGACAGCTATAAATCGGTGTTCCTTAAAAAACGGTCGGTTTGCAACCGTCAAAGCGTGTACATAAGCGGAGAGATACAGAAACGTATCATGCAGATTGTAGGTGTGATTACGGGCAAACAGGTAAGCATCGGAAATTTCATTGATAACGTACTGGAAGAACATTTAAGTACGCACAATGATGTTCTTTCGGCTCTCTACCGGGAAGAAATGCAGAAAGGAATATTCAACCAGCCAAAAGAGAAAGACGTATGAATATCGTAACTATCGAGGAACAGACCTTTAAACAGGTGTGTGGGCGGTTCTCCGGTTTCGTCAGTCAGGTGGAACGGATTTGCAAAGAGAATACCCGTCAGCCGGATGAATGGCTGTCAGGTCGTGAAGTGTGTGCCCTGTTCGGTATCAGCATCCGAAGTTTGCAGAACTACCGGGACAGTGGTAAACTGGGCTACTCCCAAATCGGGAATAAGCTGTACTATAAATCTACCGATATTGAAAGACTGGTTGCAGAATGTACAGTAAACCATGTTTCAGGAAAGAAAAACGACTATATACCAACCAACAAATAAGCATCGCCTTATGAAAAGAAAACAAAATGTCAATTCAGAAGTAAACCAATCTTTCACCCTACCGGCTATTGTCGGTACATGGGAAAGTTTAAATCTTCACCCTACGGTAATGATATACCAAAGCAAGAAAAAGTATCTGCTTTCGATGCTCCATGTATCGGACAACGGACAGGCGCAACCAGCCACTTACGAGATACAGAAAGAAGATAGCCGTTACTTCATCGTTTCAGCCTTTAAACGGCTTTATATCGGCTACGACAAGGTGAAAGACAGTCTTTCCATTTCTTATTATGGCGAGTATTTGCGTAATTGACAGGTGATATATGTCAATCATTCAAACCAATTATAAATCAATAAAACGATGTAACAATATGGAACTGATAAACGGCAATAGTGAGATAATTAAGGATTTCTTTCAGTCTATGGAAAGAATGTTAGAGGGTATCGGTAAACTGGCAAAGGAAAGCAGACCGCATTTGAACGGTGAAAAGTTTCTAAGCAACCGGGAAGCATCCCAATATTTGAAAGTAAGCATCCGCACGCTGCAAGAATGGAGAGATACGGGTGTTATCCCTTACATTCAGATAAAAGGTAAAATAATCTACCGTCAAAGCGATATAGAACGGCTTTTGCAGACCTACTATAATAAAGAACGGCAGGAATAATCTGCTACCCTTAAAAACACATTTTTTTCCGAAACTGACTAAGAACATTAACTTTATCAGTGTAGTATTCCGTCTGTGCAAGCCTTTGGAAGAAAATACTACCCGGAGCGTAGCGCAGGTGTGGAGATTTTCTTTCAAACCCGTAGGGCTTGGGCTTGAACGGACGGAATGCGGAGCTTACCTTTGTTAATGTTTTATTCAGCTTCGGAAAAAGCAGGAAAGCCGGACAGTAAACCCAATACGGAAAATCGGCATCTTATTTCTTTTCAGGAAATATCTGTTTCACTTTCAACCAGTGGGGAAATTTCTTGTGCGCTATCTCCGAAGTAATGTCACTTTCAAGCACTTGGTATTTACCGCTTACTTGGGTAAAGAGTTTCTTCATGTCCTCGTTTACTTTCTGATTGGTGATTTTGGCGTATATCTGTGTCGTTTGAATAGAACTATGTCCCATGAGTTTGGAGAGCGTTTCTATCGGAACTCCCTGAGAGATACACGTTTGGGTCGCATAAGTATGGCGTGCCATGTGATAGGTCAGATTCCGTTCTATGCCGCATAACTTGGCTATTTCTTTCAGGTTAATACAGATATTGGAAAGGCTTATCATATTAAAAACCTTGTCCGTTTTTCGCTCGTCCTTGTACTTCTCAATAATCATCAAAGGAATACTTAACAGTTTGATGCTGCATACCGTCCCCGTCTTTTGGCGTGGTATCTTTATCCATGTGCTGCCGTCCTGTTCCGTTATCAGGTTATCAACCGACAAAGCGCACATATCCACATAAGACAGCCCCGTAAAAGACGAAAAGACAAACCAGTCCCTTGTGCGGTAATATCTTTTAGTCGCTATCGGGGTGGTGAGTATCTTCTGAAATTCATCTTCCGTCAAATGCCTGTACTTTTTCAAGGGCTGTTCCGCTACATAGTTCATAAATGGGTTACGCCTTAGTGTTCCCTGATTGATGGCACGGGTGATTATCTTCTTTAGTGAAATCATGTGCCCTAAAACGGTGCTTGCCTGCATCCGTTTTTCTACCCTCAAATAGAAATCAAAATCATTTATAAACTTATGTGTCAGGCTGATTAACGGCACGTCTTTCGTATTGTATTTCAGGCGGATAAAGTTAGACAGGTGTTTGAACGTCAGTAAATAGGAATAGTAAGTATCATAAACCCGGTTTACGCCTACACGCTTTTCAAATTCGGTGTTATGTTCCTCAAATAGCTGTAACAGGCTGGATGCCTTTTCACCTACACCGTTCAGGGCGTTCTTTACCCTTTCGGCTGTTACATACCCCTCTGTTTCCACTATCCGGGAATAGTGGGCTTTTACCTGTTTTTCCAAACGGTCAAGCGTCCGGTTTATCTCGGAAAGCTCCTTTCTTTCTTTTTTCGCCCGTCCTTTCTTTGCATCCCAATCAGGGGAAGAAAGATTTATTTTCGTGCTGAACTGTACGGAGTTCGCATCTACCGTTATACGTCCCACTATCGGGCAAGTGCCGTCTTTTCTACGTTTGGATGTGTTGAGATAAAACAAGACAGCAAAGGTGCTTCTTTTGGCTTTTATATTCTTTTCCATATTGATAGTTATTTAGTATGATGTATTTATTGCTCTATACTGACCAACCGGAATTTATCTTTTATCCGTTCTTCCAGTTTGTCGGTGTCCTCTGATATTTTGTCATTGCTGATTTTGGCGTATATCTGTGTGGAACGTAAATCCCTGTGTCCTAACATGCGGCTGACAGTTTCTATCGGTACTCCTTGCGACAGGCAAATTTCGGATGCGTAGGTATGTCTTCCGGCATGGAAGATGAGTTTCCGTTTCAGTCCGCATAACTTGGCGATAACTTTCAGGTTCTTGTTCAACCTGCCGCAACTTTGCATCGGTAGCAGTTTGCCGTCAGGGGCTAAGCCCTTGTATTTGTCAAGGATTTGCAGGGGAATTTCCATCAGGGGGATTTCACAAGGCGTTCCGGTTTTCTGCCGGGTAGTTTCTATCCATAATGCACCATCCGAAGCCCTTACAATATTTCTTGCCGTGAGGTTGCAAATATCCCTGTACGCCAAACCTGTAAAGACAGAAAACAAAAACATGTCACGGGTTAAGTACCTGCAAGGGTGGTCTAAGGGTGTAATCATTATCTTTTCCAGTTCGTCACGTGTCAGGTATTTCTGTTCGGCTTTCGGTCTTTCAGGTGAATAGCCCTCGAAAGGGTCACGGGTTATAATCCCCTCGCCAATGGCAAGTTTTATCATTTTGCGGAAATGGCGCATGATGCCCAATATCGTGTTGGGCTTCAATTTCAGTTCCACACGCAGATAAAAATCGTATTTCTCGATGAAAGAGAAATCAAGCTGTGTAAATGGAATATCCGACAGCTTGCATTTGAGCGACATAAACCGTTTAAGATGGTTCAGTGAGTTTTCATACTGTACCTGTGTGGATAACTCACGGTTTACGCCTACACGCTTCTTAAACTCTTCATTGTGGCGTGCAAAGTATCTGATTAGTGTTTCCTGCCCGGCTGCGATGCCCTGAAAAGCGTTTTTCACCTCGCTTGCGGTGATAGTGTTCTTTTCTTCCTGCAACTTGCGGTAACTCGTGTTTATTGCCACATTTATTTTATCCAGTGTGGTGTTTACTTCCGATGCGTGTTTACTCTTGCCTGTTACCCTGCCCGAAACAATATCCCAAAGGGATGCTTTGGCGGTAACTTTTGCACTAAACTGCGCAACATCTTTTCCGATGGTGATTTTTCCTATAACGGGACACTCACCGTTTTTCTTTTCATCGGTCTTTCTTAAATAGAAATGCACTTTCAAACCTGTTTTCATATCTCTGTTTTTTAAGTTGATAAAATTACTTCCAACAGAGTTATTTGAAATGATGCAATACACTGACAAACAGACCATTCAAAGGTCTAATAAGGACAGCAGAAAGAGAGAAACGAGCCGATTTGCAGAAATCCGTCCTAATTCCTTGTTTTTCTGCCTGTTGCCGACCTCTAAAAAGGGTAACGGATAAGCAACGGAACTACTGCCTGAATACATTCTTTTTTTCTTTTTCAAGGAAAGACAGCTAACGACTACAAACGACAAACATACATGATTATCTGCGCTTTACGTCTTATTGCTAATGATTACCTTTTCTGTATATACTTTCGCAGCTACCATCACCCTGCAACATGGAATCCCGATTGAAACGGTGTCGAAGATGCTGGGGCATGCCAGTCTCACCACGACGCAAATCTATGCCAAGGTGCTGGATAAAAAGGTAATGGACGATATGTCGGTCTTGAAAGAGGCGTACGCCAAGAAAGAATCTCTCAAAAAAGCAAGTAATCAATAACTTAATATGTAAATCATGAAGAAGAAACTCATTGAACAGAATGCGCTGGATGCAGCCGAACGATTGACGGAGATGGACGGAAAGGAGTATCTGCGCAGTGCGGATGTAACGCGGATTTTCAGCATCAGCAATTCCACGCTGAAGCTGATGCGGGCAAATGGTACGCTGCCTTGTTATCGGTTTGGGAAGACGTATCTGTATAAGAAAGAAGAGATCGAGGCGTGTCTCGTGAAACTCATAGCGGAAAGGGGGTAGTCATGGTAGATGAAAAGAGATTGCATGAGGACTTGGCCAGGCTGTTGCAAAGGCTGAGGGTGCTTGAACAGGAGTGTGAAGAGAAGCGGAAGAAGTACAAGGAGAAAGACTGTGTGTATCTGGAAGGCGTGTATAGCGGCGAACAGAGCGGTTTCTTCTGCGCGGCTGAAATGCTGGATACCGTATTGCTTTGTAACGGTATAAAGAGAGAGGGGGCGGAAGATGGCGAAACAAGGCTTTAGTTACTACAAGGCGGAAACCGACCGCTTTCAGGACATCAAGATCAAGCGACTGAAGAAACGCTACCACTGCACCGGCTACGCCGTGTATCAGTATGTGCTGAATGAGATTTACCGAGTGCGGGGGTACTTCCTGCAGTTTACCGAAGATCACCTGTTCGATGTGTCGGAGTACTGGGACATCGATGAAGAAGAGGTGACGGCCATTATCGGATACTGTGCCGAAATCGGGCTGTTCAATGCGCAGTTGTGGCAGGAAAAAGGAGTGCTGACCGGGCGGAGCATTCAGGCGCGGTACATCGACATCTGCAAGGTGTGCAAGAAGGCGGCGGTGATTGAAGAAGGTCTGCGCTTGGTACCCGCCGAGCAGGTGGCTCCGGCTCCGCCTCCGCTGCCTTCGCTTTTCCCCGGAGAAGAGTTTCCGGCGATGCGGATTGTTCCCGGGAGAATGGCCGCGAAAGCGGAAGGCGGAAGTGAGGCGGCGGCGTCGCCTCAAGAAGAAACGCCACGGCGGGCGGCGGTGGCAGTTGCCGAAGAAACACCGCCTCAGGGTATTGGCACCGCTGTTTTGGCAGAGTTGGAGGCGGCAGAAGCGAGGGACGTTTCGGAAGGTTTCCAGAAATTTCCGGAAACTTCCGGAAAAACTCCGGAAGAATCCGACAAAGTTATTAATACTAAGCTAAGTGAAACTAAACCCTCCTCTGACTCCCCCCATGAGGAGGCGGACGGGGCTTCGCTCTCCAGGAACAGGAAACGGCTTCGCCTGTTGTTGCAGTCCGTTGGCTGCATCGAGCAGGATTGGCGGTGGATATGCACCGTAGAGGGCATAGAGGCGGAGGCGTCTCCGGTGTGGCAACTGGTGGAAGAGCTGAAGGCGAGCGGCGGACGGCATACGTTCGGCGGCTACGTGATGCCCTCGCTGCGCTCGCTGGTGGCGGCGGGAAGGCTGCGGATCAGGCCTCAGACGGTGGACACCGGAGCGGAACTGCGGCGGTTGCTGAAGGAGGTGAAGGTGTCCAGCTACGATATCGAGCGGGTGCTGAAAGCGGCGGCGGGGCTGGAATCGGTGCTGCAAGAGGCGATTTCGGAGGTGCGGCGGAGCAAAGGCAAGATAACTATGCCCGGCAAGTATCTGATGGCGCAGCTTAGGAAAGCGAAGCCTGCGGAGGCGTCGTGACGGAGAAGAGAACCCGGAGTGACGGGAAGAAAATCCGGAGTGATGGAGAAGGCCGGGCGAAGCGTGACGAAACCTTTGACGAGCCTTTGACGAACCAAACGCTTTTTTCTCGTCAAACGTCGTGGAATACCAGAGAAAAACGAGGCTACAGCGTGCTGTAGCTTGATGATGCGTTGACGAATGACATTCGCCATTGAGGATGATTTATTGAAAATCGACCCGCCGGAGCCAAAGGCAAAGGTGGTGAAAAACGTTGTATTATGGAACAGAATCAAACGAAAGCGGCCGCCTGCGATGGCTGCAAGTATTACCCCCGTAAGATGCGCCGGGGCTGGTGTGTAGCGCATGAGGTGACGGCATGCGGCGTGAAGATTGAACGCTTCGGCGTGAGGTGCGCCACGTATGCGGAGGCTTTCAGCCGGGCAGAACGGATGAACAGGGAGGAGGTGGCTCATGAGCAGTGAGAAGGTATCGACACTCACCATCAGGTTGACGGCGGAGGAAGCCGCCCAGCTGGATGCGCTGAAGGCGCTGACGGGCAGGGCAACGGGAAGCGAGGCGTTGAAGTACGTGATGCGGGAGTATCCGAGGTTCGTAGAACACTACAAGCAGGACGTAGCGAAGCAGCAGCAGGCGCAGCGGGATGCGGCGGAGATGCGGCGGGCGGTGTGCGTTTATGTGGAGGCGTTGCGGCGGTTGGAAGCGGTGGCGTTGCGGGAATAACGGTGCTTTCCGGTAGGGGTGATAGCAACTGTTCCGGAGATATCGCCTTGGAACCTGGTAAAGTTGATAGCATTTTCTTTCCGGGAAGAGTTGCCGGCTGCCGGAGATTGATAGCAATATCTTGCTCAGCTTCGTTGATGACGTCAGGATCCTCCGGCTGCAGAGATAGCAATATTGCTTCAGGAAGATCTTATCGACGGAAGGAATTGCTCTCAGTTCTGCGGATGGTACCGGAAGTGTTCCCCTGCGGCCGGAGGGGCAGTGGT